>JAYVYR010000104.1:0-3240 GCA_043784065.1 Acidimicrobiaceae bacterium | reverse complement strand
CGGGTAAGAGCGTTGGAGCGGGAGTTGGCGTTCTTCGTCCACCAGACCGCCGTGTGATGCCGAGCCCGAGTGAGGGCGACGTACAGGATCCGAAGCCGCTCTGCGTACTCTTCCGAGGCGGCGGTCGCCTTGCGCTCATCCAGTGCCCTCTTGTCCGGCCACTCCCCGTTCTTTGTCACATCGAGTGTCCGCTTGCCTGTCGCCGGGTCAGTGAAGATCAGTGTTTTTCGGTCGGGAGGCTTCCTCCAGAGACTGGGCAGGCATACGACCGGAAACTCCAGACCTTTGGCCTTCCAAACCGTCGTGATCTGCACTGCTGCCGCGTCGGATTCGATCCGGCGGGCCGTGCTATCTATGTCCGCATCCGGGTCGCCCTCGGCGTCCGGCGCTTTGCCGAGCAGGAGGACGAGCCCAGCGACTCCCGACCGGCCTTGGGGTGTTCCACTGTGCAGAAACTCAGCAAGATGGTCGAGATCGGTGGCATTCCGGTCACCGTCAGGTGCGCCGAGCACGCGCGCCACGACTCCGCTCGTTGCCCATACTTCAGTCAGGACTTCTGCCACCGAGCGCTCTCCTAGCCGCGAGGCCCACGTGGTGAGGCGGTCCTGGAGTACAGCGAGCGCCTCATCGTCAGCAGCGGCCACCTTCTCGACGGACCAGCGCTCGAACCATGACAGGGCAAATGCCCGGACCCGGCGAAGGTCGCCCGGACGCTCCATCGCATGCAGCAGAAATCGCAATTGGGACGCAGCCTCGGACAGGAGGACGCTTCCCGCTCCGGCCACCACAGCGGGGACGCCCTGGCTGACCAGAGCGGCCTGCACGGCGTAGGCGTCCCGCCAACCCGTGATGAGCACGGCGATGTCCGACGGCAGCAGGTTCCGCAGCGTGGGATCCTCCTTCGACGTAGAAATTCTGGACCCGACGAGAAGTTCGCGAATGTGGGCGACCAGATCGAGCACGATCATGTCTCCGATCGCCTCCAAGTCCGGATTGCCTTTTGCGTTGCTAGGCAGATGTGGACCGATAGCGGCCCGGACCATCAGACCCGACAGCGATGTGCCGGCCTCGTCGACCATGCGCCGGTCGCGGTTCTCGGGAGCGGGCACCACGTCGACGTAGCCGATCTGGGGGTGCCCGAACGTCGCCCCGTCGAACAGGGTGGCGAGGGCATCGAGGCAGGCCCCGTCCGCTCTCCAATTGGTCGAAAGCGTGGTTCGTTGCAGGTTGGGGTCGCCATGGACGGCGTCGAGGTAGACAGAGACATCGGCACCACGGAAGCGATAGATGGCCTGCTTCGGGTCACCGACAAGCACAAGGGTGCCGTCCGATCCGGTCCGTCCGAACAGTGCCGAGAAGATGCCCCACTGCACCCGGTCAGTGTCCTGGAACTCATCGATCAACACGACCTTGTAGCGCCGCTGCAGCGCCGAAGCCACTGCAGCGGAGCCTTCGTCGTCCAGCGCATGGCGAAGTTGGATGAGTACGTCGTCGAAGCCGATCGTTCCTTCAGACACCCGCCGCGATCGGAGGCGGCCTGCTGCGTCGTTCACTAGCTCGCGCACGAGCTCGAAGCACGGGAGCACCGTAGGGTCGGAACCGTCAGGAACGAGTAGCAGATCAGGACTGGCCATCAGCTCCTTGGTGGCCGCCCGCACGATGCTCAGCTTCGGGAACTCCTCTGATGGGAACGGTCCACCCGAAGCGGCGGCCAGGGCGTCCGCCGAGGCCGCGTCAATCAACTCGTCGGAACTGGTCATCAGCCGCGCGTCCGGGTCTACGGCCGACGAGAGTCCGAGGGTGCGGCGCACCTGAGTTGCGAATCCGTGGATGGTCGAGATGGAGGCTGCGTCGAACTCGCTCACCGCCCGTTCGAGGCGATCCCGCCGAGCATCCCGGTCCGTCGAGGCCAGATGAGCGATGAGTTTGCTGTCGCCGGCATAGGGCTCGTGGCCGACAAGAGCGGCGGCGGCCTCGACCATCTGTTCGCGCATGCGAGAACGGAGTTCGGCGGTCGCCGCGCGCGTGAAGGTGACGATCAGCAGTTCTGCAGGGGAAATGTCCTGTTCCGCCAAGTAGCGGGTGGCAAGAGCCGCCAGCGTGAACGTCTTGCCGGTGCCCGCGCTGGCCTCGATGGCGATCCGTCCAGATGGAAGGGCGCCGTAGAGATCGAAGGTGGTGTCCGCAGAGGTCGTCATGTCGGAATCGGACCGACCGTGGCCTCGACTTCGTCCCACAGGTAGTGAGCCCACCGGGATGTGCGACCCCCGACCCCGTCCGGGTCCCGCTCGAGTGCGGGAAGGGCCAGCACCTCGGACAGCGACAAGTGGCCCAGGAAGAAACCGGTGGCTCCTTTGTCCGCGTCGCCCCATCCTTCGCGATGGTGCCAGGCCGATCCGTCCGGCTCACCGTCCGCCACTGTCTTGGAAAACGTCGGGAAGAGAGGCAGCGGTTCGCTCATTCCGGCCCGGAAGCAGGCTCCGACGACGTCAAGCGCCTGACGTGCGCGTGCACCACCTTCGGCGCCGTACACCAGCGGCTCGAGGTCGACGACCGTCGCCTGGTCATCTTTGCTCTTGCCCCGACAGATGGAGGCGGACCGCCAGAGCACTTCGGGATCCATCGCCATCAGGATCATCAGATCGAGCCAAGCTTCGAGGACGAAGCCGGCCTTTGGACGTGCGTACCTGACTCGAGCTGGCCCGGGCCTCTCAGGAAGCAACAAGTGCGGAATGGAGCCGACGATGCGGGTGCCACCGGCGAGGTCGACCTCAACATCCTGGTACTCGGGCTCTCCCGTCCTCACCCCCAGGCGGGCACACGCCGCCATGATGTCGTTCACCTCGCCGAGGATCGGCCCGGACACCCGGCCCTCGAGGGCACCGGGTGGGAGCGTGCCCGTCCTGCGCTCAACGTGGAGCCATTCGACATCGCTCAGGCCCCGACGCCGTGCATCGAGCAGCCGGCGACCCAGATCGGACAAGTCGAGGTTGCTGGGCTCGACCGGCAGCACCGTCTCATCGGCTTCGGCAATGTAGGGAAAGCTGATCTGTAGCGACCGGGTGGCGAACGCGCCCATCGGATCCTTCAGGAACGCGTGGAGTTCCATCAGATCCAGTACGCCATCGCTCGACCGGGCGATTGGCTGGCCGACAGCGAGCGATGCCGGTAGAGGAGGACTACGTCGGGCGGTTGCCCCCTCGCAGTCGCCACGATCGAAGCTCCACGCCGTGCCCGGTA
>JAYVYR010000103.1:0-9154 GCA_043784065.1 Acidimicrobiaceae bacterium | reverse complement strand
TCCAAACGGCCGCCGATCCAGGTGAAACTGCCGATCCAGGTGAAACTGGAGACAGCCCGACCCGACCGGTCACCCTTCAGGAGTTGCAGCGCCGTCATGAGCTCCTTGCCGTGTTCACCTGTTACTCCCGTGCCCACGCGTGGCGGGTGGTCCCGCAGGTGTTCCTGCTGGCAGTGGGCGAGGTACTGGTGGCGGAGTTGGCCGGAAATCGGACACGGGCGCGTGCCGTGGTGCGGGCATGGCGTTGGAACTTCGCGCGGATGGGGACTACCCGAAAGCGGAGGTCTGACCTCCAGTTCAAGCGGCGCGCCGCTGACAAGGAGATCCGCCTGCTCCAGGTCCGGGGTAGCGCCCGGCTCTCTGCCTATCTTCGCCGGGTCTTCCAATTCGGGTTCCATGGAGCGCACGCCGACGAACTGGCCGTGGCCGCGGCTGTGGCCGTGGAGACATACGGAACGGCAGACGAAGGTCTTGAGATCGAACCGGCGGCCGAGCAGACCGAGGCCGGCCGTGTGGCCGGTCGAGTCCGTCTGGCCGTGTGGCTGGTCGCCGGCCTCCTCGTGGCGATCGGGTCGAGAGGAGTGCTGACCGGACGTCTCCCGGCCCTTGGACAGTTCACCCCGTTTCCGTCGTGGTCCTCCACCTTCTCCCAGTTCTTCACGGGGTGGCACCCGTCGGGGGTGGGAACGACGGCCCCGGCCTCGTCGGCTCTGGCCATCTCGGGCGTGGTGGGCACCCTGATGCTCGGTGCCATGGGCCTGACCCAGAAGATACTGATCTTCGGATGTCTGCCCTTGGGAGCATGGGGTGCGGTCCGGCTCCTCCGGCCGTTCGGATCGCAGCGGGCCGCCCTGGTGAGCGGTCTCGCGTATCTGGCACTCCCGCTGCCGTACAACGCACTAGCCCTCGGACGGTGGGGTGCGCTGGTGGTCTACGCCGGCGCGCCGTGGGTGCTGGCCACGCTCGCCCGGTCAACCGGGCTCGAGCCGTTCGTCCGCTCCGCCGACGTCCCGGCCGTAGCTTCGAGGATCACCGACGGGGTGCCTGACGCCGGGGGAGCCTGGGCCTCCCGTCACGGACTGCTCGGC
This sequence comes from Acidimicrobiaceae bacterium, assembly GCA_043784065.1. GTDB lineage: Bacteria > Actinomycetota > Acidimicrobiia > Acidimicrobiales > RAAP-2 > Bog-756. The sequence goes on along the minus strand of JAYVYR010000103.1, from coordinate 8,066 downwards.
GGGGCACTGGCCCTCGGTGTCCTCGAGGCTGTACTGATCTCCTTCGTTCCGGCCGCCGCCATTGTCGTGATCCTGGTGGCCTTGTCCTTCGTGGTGTCGTCCTCCCTCTTCCACGATGCGGCGAAGACCGCGCGTTCGGTCCGTCTGGCCCTGGGGTCGACCGGGGTGGCCCTGGTCATCTGCCTGCCATGGGCGGTAGGGGTGTTCTCATCCGGTCGGGGGATGACGGCGGTGTTCGGCCTGCAGATGCCGGCGTCAGGGGCCGCCCCCTGGGGGATGCTGCTCCGGTTCGCTGCCGGTCCGATCGGAGGCTCGCCGCTCACCTGGGGATTCGTGGTGGCGGCTGTAGTACCACTGGCGCTGGCTCGTGGCGTGCGCTTCCGTTGGGCCGCCCGGTTCTGGGCCGTCGCTCTGCTGTTCTGGTTCGCGGCATGGATCAGCGGGCGCGGCTGGACGGGTGGGCTGGCCATTGACCCCTTGGTACTCCTTGGACCCGCAGCTTCAGCAACGGCGGCGTCCATCGGGCTGGGAGTGGCCGCCTTCGAGCGGGACCTGCCCAAGGCGGAGTTCGGTTGGCGTCAGCTGGTCACGGTGGTGGGTGTGCTGGCAGTGGGGCTGGCATCGGTGCCCACTCTGGTGTCTGCCTTACCGGGTCGATGGAACCTTCCGACCAACGATTTCTCGCAGACGGTTTCGTGGATGCGTGCCAAGGTGCCGACCGGTGCGTTCCGGGTCTTGTGGCTGGGCGACCCGCGCAGCCTCAACCAGGGTGGATGGAATGCGGGCGGCGGGCTGGCCTACGCCACGTCGGAGAACGGCCCGCCGGACGGCCGGTGGCTCTGGAACGGGACCGCCGCCGGGCCGGCCCACCACCTCGGCTCAGCCGTCGACCTTGCCCTGCACAATCGCACGGACCGCCTGGGCAACCTCCTTGCCCCCGCCGCTGTCCGCTACGTGGTCGTTCTGACTTCGATCGCCCCGGAAATCGCCGGCGAGCAGAGCCCGACCGGCTACCCGGTACCCGCTGACCTCCTGCCCGCACTCGGTCGCCAGCTCGACCTCCAGCCGGTGCTGTCGGGCACCGGGATCACCGTCTACGCCAACGCGGCTTGGATTCCGCAGCGGGCCGAAGTCCCCGGAAGGCCGGGCCCAGCTTTTCCGGGGACTTCGCCTCTGGCCACCTCGCCGGGGACGCCGGTCGTCCAGGGCGTGCAGCCCGTGCTGTCGGGTGCGGTCGCCTCTCGCTCCTTTCAGGGCCCGCTCACCGCTGGCACCGTCATCTCGTCTGCCGCACCGTCGGGCGACTGGCAGCTGGTGAGCGGATCGGGTGTGAACCTCTTGCGCTCTGACTCATTCGGGTGGACATCGCGCTACGCAGTGGCGACGGCAACGAAGGGCACCCTCCGGTTCGAGGACGGATTTCTGCCATTGCTGGCCGGGCTCTTTTCGCTGGCGGCATGGAGCCTGGCATCAGCTGCGTTGATCGACCGCCGGCGATTGAGGCGAGAGTGGGAGCGGGTTGGGCGCCCCCGCAGTTGGGCACAGGGCCGGACGCGACCACACGAGGAGCTCAAGGACGTGTGGTCGATGGATGAAGGACGTGTGGTCGATGGATGAAGGAGGCCACGGATGACCGGTCTCGGCATGGAGGAGGTGGCCGCCGGTGGTGAATCGTCGGAATCTGCAGCCTCGCCGGTCGTGGAGACCCGGGTAGCCCGGCGACGACGAGCCCTGCGCCCGGTGCCTGGTCGGACGGCGGCCATTGCAACGGTGGCGGCGGTGATGGTAGGCGTGGGTGTGGTCTCGTTGGCAGTGCCGGCACCTGTGCCCGCCTCGCAGTCCTCGCCTGGGGACGGGGTCAGGGTCGCTCCCGGCCTGGCCCGGATGTCATCGATGTTCTGCGCCACAGGAGCCGGCTTCGGTGCCGGTGCAGGCGCCACCGGGGTGGTGGTGCTCACCAACACGTCGCGAACCACCGCCCGAGGCATGATGACGGTCCAACAGGGCTCCGGTGCGCCAGCTGTTCGCCGGGGGGTGACCGTTCCCCCGCTCGGCACCACCGACGTGATTCCGGCTCAGGGCCTACCGTCTGGAGCCACAGCGTCTACATTCACCTTCGCGGGCGGCGGGGTGGCCGCCACCATGGTCATCGGTGCACCGGTCGGATGGAGCACGGCCCCGTGCACTTCGACTGTGTCATCCGAGTGGGATTTCGTGGGGGGCGGCACCGCCACCGGTCTGCTTGACCTCTCCCTCTACAACCCGACAGCGGCCCAGGCCGTGGTCGGCGTGAGCTTTCTGACGTCGGATGGCAACGTCCTCCTCCCGCAGGCCTACCAGGGAATCACCCTGAGCTCAGGACAGCTGGTGGTCGCCGACCTGGTGGCCTACGTGCAGAACCAGCAGGTGGTGGCCACCCTGGTCCAGACATCCTCGGGGGCGATCGTGGCCACCGAGCTCGATCGGATGACTGTGCCGTCGGGCTCGGGACTGGCACTGGTGGCCGGCACCCCGGCGCCGGCCACCACGTGGCGGTTCGCCCAGACCACCGCCGTCCAGGGCGGCTCGGTCACGTTGTCGGTGGCCAACCCTCAAGCGTCACCGGTGAACGTACTGGTGACGGTCGGTCTGTCCTCGGCCAGCGTGACGCCGAAGCAGATCACCGTGCCCGGGCACTCGGTGGTGGCTTTCGCCGCATCGGCCGTCGCCGGATGGCCACTGGGCTCGCCCTACTCGGTGACGGTGGTGGCGGCAGGACCCGTCATCGTGGGCAGGAGTGTCGTCGCCCCGACCGGCGGCATTTCTCCCCAGGCCGGGCTGACTGGCGGAACCGTCACGACCGCCTCGTCGTGGCTGGTGGTCGGACCCGGCGGCCCCGGCAATCCATTGATGCCGGGTGCCACCATGCAGAGCCTGGCCGTGGCCAACCCAGGACCGACTCCTGTCGAAGTGGTGGTTACACCGCTGGCAGGGGGACATCCGGTAGCCATGGTCAAGCTGGCCGCCAACGGGCTGGTGGTGCTTGGGAGCGCCGTGGTCGGCGGCCTGCGGCCGCTGGTGGTGACGTCCTCGGGCCCGGTGACGGTAGAGGTCGACTCCGGGCCGGTGGGAGCACCGGGCATCATTGCGGCGTCAGGGTTCCCGCTCGGCGCCTGAAAACTCGGTCGCTAGGTCATCGGGACGTCGAGCGCGCATCCGGGATGCGGTGCGTCCCCTTCACCTGATCAGTGCGAGGCGGGAGGAGGGGGCCAGGGCGTCTTTTTGGCCGGCCACGGGGTCTGCGGCTGGGGCCAGGCGCCGGAATGCGGCGGGTTGGAACCGTTGGCTGGTCGAGGCGCCGGAGTATCGGCGTTGCTGGCGCCACCCGTGTCGCCGGCATTGCTGATCGTTCCGACGGGCTCGGGCGGATTGGCGGCCTCGGAGGCGGCAGCAGGGACCGGAGCAGGAGCTGTTTCGGAGGTGGCGTCTGGCTGATCGGCCGGAGGACCGTCCACGTTGGTGGAGCCGGTCGGGCCGTGCTGGCTGGCCACGAAGATCGGTGGGACGAATTTCGCACCGGCTGCGTGCACAGGGCGTCCGTAGGCGGTGTCGACCAGGCGACCGACTGTCTCGCCGTCGATGGTTTCCTCGTCGAGCAGCGCCCGGGCCACTGCGTCGAGACCGCCCCGGTGGCGGGCCAGCAGCTCGAGGGCCCGCTGCTCCTGGGCCCGCAGGATCAACTCGACCTCGTCGTCGACGACCTGGCTGGTGTGCTCCGAATAGTCCCTGGTGTGCATCAGATCCTCGCCCAGGAATACCTGACCCTGCGAACCCCAGGCCATCGGGCCGATCTTGTCGCTCATGCCCCACTCACGCACCATCATGCGTGCCACCTCGGTGGCCCGGACGAGGTCGTTGCTGGCGCCAGTGGACAGGTCACCGTAGATGAGGAGTTCGGCACACCGTCCTCCCATGAATACGGTGAGGCTGGCCTCGATCTCCTGGCGTGGATGGATGTGGCGTTCCTCGATCGGGAGCTGCATGGTCACACCTAGGGCCATGCCGGTCGGGAGGATCGTGACCTTGTGGACCGGGTCGGCATCAGGCTGCACGTAGGCCAGTACGGCGTGACCGCCCTCGTGGAAGGCCACCCGCTCCTTTTCGGCAGGGGTCAGGACCGTGCTGTCGCGTCGCTGTCCCATGAGCACCCGGTCGCGCGATGCCTCGAAGTCCTGGTTCTGGATGACCTTGGAACCTCGACGGACCGCGTGCAGGGCCGCCTCGTTGACCAGATTGGCCAGGTCGGCGCCACTCATTCCGGGCGTCCCCCGTGCGACCGCACCCAGGTCGACAGTGGGGTCGACCTGCTTATCCTTGCAGTGCACCTGCAGGATCGGAAGGCGTTCATTGAGATCGGGAAGCGGCACAACGATCTGACGGTCGAATCGACCGGGGCGCAAGATGGCGGCGTCCAGGATGTCGGGCCGGTTGGTAGCGGCCATGACCACGATGCCCTCGGTGGGGTCGAAGCCGTCCATCTCGGACAGCATCTGGTTGAGCGTCTGTTCCCGCTCGTCGTGCCCACCCCCCAGGCCGGCACCTCGCTTACGACCGATGGAGTCGATCTCGTCGATGAACACGATTGCCGGTGACTGCTTGCGGGCGGTGGCGAACAGATCGCGTACCCGGCTGGCACCGACGCCGACGAACATCTCCATGAAGTCTGAGCCGCTGACGGACATGAACGGCACGCCGGCCTCACCGGCGACAGCCCGGGCCAGCAATGTCTTGCCGGTGCCAGGGGGGCCGACCAGCAGGATGCCCTTCGGGATCCGGGCCCCGATCTCCTTGAAGCGCGCCGGGGTCTTGAGGAAGTCGACAACTTCGCTGATCTCCAGTTTCACCCCGTCGTAGCCAGCTACATCGTCGAAGGTGGTCGAAGGGCGCTCGGTGGAGTAGAGCTTGGCCTTCGAACGGCCGATCGACATGATGCTGCCCATCTGCCCCTGCGCCCGCCGGCTGATGAAGTAGAAGATCCCAATGATGAGAGCGAAGGGGATCAGGTAGGTCAGGAGCGAGACCAACGGGTTCTGTGTCGTCGTAACCAGTTTGTAGTTGATCCCCAGCGGCGTGAGGGCGTGTAATTCGGAGTCGGTGACCGGATTGGGCCCGTTGGCCGCGTATTTCGTGCCGTCGGTCAACGTCCCGGAGATGACACCGGAGGTCTGGTCGACCATGGCTTTTGCCACCTGCTTGTCCGACAGTTTGGTCAGGAACGTGTTGTAGGAGAGTTGCGAGGTATTGGCCTTCTGGATCAGGGGACCGCCGATCAGGAAAGCTACGACCAGGGCGAGGGCCACCGAGAAGAAGATGATGCGGTTCCTGTTCTGCCCGGGCGAGTCCTGGTCGGAGCCGTTCGGGGAAGCCGGTCCGCTGGGGGAGTTGGGAGTGGGCGGGGTCACCTCTTCATGCTATGCGTCTCGGAGAGTCGTTGACGCATCGCCCCAGACGGTCGTATGGGGACGTGGCCCCTGCCGTCGCCCCGGCCTGTCCGGCAGAATCGACGGAAGACCCGGGAGGCCGTTCTGGCGCCCGGTGCGGGGTGCGGGGTCGCGGTCGGTATCGTGGGGGAGTGAGCGACCGGCCCGAACAGGCGGTGGATGCCGCGGGATCCGGCGCACCACCCTCTCCCCTCTTGACGCCCGGGCGCGATGGCGCCCTCGGGTCGCTTCGTGACCGGATCGGGAAGGTCCGGTTCGGGAAGGGCGACGTATCCCTCGGTCGACAGTTCGACGCCGGGTCGGTCCCGGTCACCAAGAGCGATGCCTGGATGTGGCTCTTTTTCTGCGGGGTCGGATTTCTGGGCGGACAGGTCCTCGCCACAGTGCTCGAGTACCTGTCAGCGCTCATTGCCGGCAGGTCGGGCCAACTTGCCTCTCTGGCCAAACTCTCCGAACCCCCGACCTGGCTGGTGGTATCGGCTCTCTTCGGCATCTGGGGCGGGTTCGTCGGCGCGGCGGTGCTGGCCAGCCGGCTGCGGGGAACCAAACGCCTCGCACCCGACATCGGTCTCCGCTTCCGGTGGATCGATGTGTTCGGCATCCCGATCGGTGTGTGCGGCCAGTTCGTCGTTACCCTCCTCTATGCCCCCATCGCTCCCCATATTCACGACTTCCACCAACGGTTCGCAGCTCCGGCACAGCGCCTCACGGGTAGCTCGCACGGATTCTGGTACGCCGTGATCGCCGTGGCGACTGTCGTAGGTGCCCCCTTTGTCGAAGAAATCTTCTTCCGCGGCGTCATGATGCGTGCGCTCGTACGCCTAATGGGTCGCTTCGGCGGATTCGTGGGCCCGTCGCTGGCCATCCTCATCAGTGGTTGCTGCTTCGCCGCACTTCACTTCGAGGCACTGCAATTCCTGGGCCTGGCGACCTTCGGCGTGATTCTTGGCATGGTCTCGTACCGGACGGGACGATTGGGGATGAACATGGTCGCCCATGCCTCGTTCAACGCTCTGGCGCTTGCCTCGGCGGTCGTGCCCGGCATGTTGGGCCTCCGAGGACTGGCCTGACGTGACGTCCGGGGAGTTCAGGCCCTCGTCGGGGGCGATCTCGGTCGCCGACGCGCCCGAGGTGGTGGGGGGCGCTTCTGCCGCCCCCGGTGCAGCGCGCCAGTGGACGCCGTGGTGGGTCCGGATGACCAAGCGGACGTCGTGGCCGGCATGGTCGAATGCTGTGGCCATCGTCGGGGTGATGGTGGTGGTCGTGACTCAGATGCACCCCAACCTGCTGTTCCTCGGCACCACGGCGACCGGGGGCGACACCGGGGCCCACGTCGCCCTGCCGGCGTATCTGAAGTCCCACCTGCTCACCCACGGACAGCTGACCGGTTGGGACCCGGGCTGGTACGACGGCTTTCCTATCTATACCTTCTACTTCCCGCTTCCCGGCCTGTTGACGGTGGCGCTGAACGGGGTGTTCTCGTACGACGTGGCCTTCAAGCTGGTCACCATTCTCGGGAGCCTGCTCCTGCCTCTCAGTGCCTGGGCCTTCGGCCGCCTGGCCGGCCTGCGGGATCCGGGTCCAGGTTGCTTGGCCGCCGCCACGCTGCCGTTCTTGTTCGAGCCCAGCTTCTCCATCTACGGGGGCAACCTGCTCTCCACCCTGGCCGGCGAGTTCTCGTTCTCTCTCAGCCTCTCGATCTCCCTGTTGTTTCTGGGGGTGGTGGCCGCCGGGTTGCGGACCGGAAGGCACCGGGCGTTTGCCGCCGTCCTCTTCGCGGCCACACTGTTGTGCCATCTGATTCCGGCGATGTTCGCAGTGGCTGGCGCTGTCGTCTGGCTCGTGCTCGACGCCGACCTGACCCGGGCGATGGCGCGTGGAATCCGGGCATCGGCCGCTCGTCGGCGTTGGTGGCGGCGCCTCGAATGGTCGGCGGTCGCCGGTCTGCTCGGCGTGGGCCTGACGGCATGGTGGCTCCTGCCCTTCTACACCCAGCAGAGTTACACGACCAACATGGGATACACGAAGGTGTTCGGCTATCCGCACCTGTTGTTCCCGGTCTCGGCCTTCTGGATGCTGGCAGCCGATGCCGTCGCCTTGGTATTTCTGGTGGTCCGACGGAACCGGGTGGCCCTCTTCCTGTCGATCATGGCCGGTCTGTCCGCCGTGGCCATGATCATCGACCCACCTTCCAAGCTCTACAACGTACGGCTCCTGCCCCTGTGGTTTCTCTGCCTCTATCTCCTGGCCGGCTACGCATTCGCCGAGGTGGTCGCCCTGGCGGCCCGTGGGTTGCGCCGCCGGCGACTGAAGATCTGGGTGCAGTCGGTCCGGGCCCGTCTGGAGACGGTGGACCAGCTGGCCTGGGCTCCGGGCATGCGGATCACCCGTTTCCGCCGACCGGTGCCGGTAGTGGTGGCGGCCGGCGCTGTCGTGGGACCACTGGCGGCACTGATCGCCGTGTGCCTGATCGTGGTGCCGCCTTTGGCCCTGCCGGCCTCGACACTGGCCAAGGTCGGGGTGACCGTCGGCGCCAACCAACCGAGCGCATGGGCGGCATGGAACTACTCGGGCTATGAACGTAAG
>JAYVYR010000102.1:0-3111 GCA_043784065.1 Acidimicrobiaceae bacterium | reverse complement strand
TTGGGAGACATCGAACTGGTTGCTTCGTTGCTCGAAGTGGTCACGTACGGGCAGGCCGTCGCTTCACCCAGCGATGCGGAGCACGCAGCACGCGCCAGTCGACGGGCATGCGTGGCCATCCGGTCCGGTTCACTCGTCCGACTCAAAGGTGGACGCTCGCCGGCGCGACCCGCCGACGCAGCGGGTACTTCGCCGACGCGCGTGGCCCAGTAGCGCCGACGGCGGCGGCGCACGGCTGGAACTGAAGGGCTCCGAGGGGAGGGCTCGAACCTCCAACATCCGGCACCAAAGGCCGACGTTCTGCCAATTGAACTACCTCGGACCGAACCGGCGGGGCCGGTGACCGGCACACATGCCCCTCGCCTAGGTCGGCCACAGGCTAGTACCGGTCCAGTCCCCCGCCGAGCCCGGCGGGACCTGGCGGAGCACACCCACTCGCAACGCATCGCCTGCCGCGGGTGGCGGACCGGGCCCCGATAGGCTCCCGGCCGATGAGGATCCTCGTCGTTGACGACGACCCTGCGGTGAGCGGGGCAGTACAGCGGGCCCTTCGGCTCGAGGGCTACGACGTGACCCTGGCCCCCGACGGCCCGAAAGCGCTTGAAGAGATCGCCATCCGCCCGCCGGACGCCGTGGTGCTCGACATCGGTCTCCCGGTCATCGACGGGCTCGATGTGTGCCGTCGGATGCGGGCGGCTGGCGACGACACCCCAGTACTGATGCTGACGGCCCGCGATGCCATCGAGGACCGCGTCGAGGGCCTTGACGCCGGGGGTGATGACTACCTGGTCAAGCCGTTCGCCCTGGCCGAGCTCCTGGCTCGGCTGCGAGCTCTGCTGCGCCGCCGGCCCGAAGATCCGGGCGAGACGATGTCCTTCTCCGATCTCAGCCTCGACCCGATCACCCGGGAGGCCCGTCGGGGCGACAGGGTGTTTACCGTGACCCGGATCGAGTTCGACCTGCTCGAACTGCTGCTCCGCCACCCCCGCCAAGTGCTGACCCGCGAGTTGATCCTGGACCGGGTGTGGGGATATACGTTCGACTCGGGCACCAACTCATTGGCCGTCTACGTGGGTTACCTCCGGCGCAAAACGGAAGAGGACGGCGAGCACAGGCTCATTCACACCGCACGGGGGGTCGGCTATGTCCTCCGTGAGCCCTGACCACCGGGATGTCGCCGGTTCATGACCTTCCGCGCCCGCCTGGTCCTGGTGGCCACCGGGGCGGTCCTGGTGGTGGTGCTCCTCGGAGCCGTAGCCACCTATGTGGTGGCCTACGACTCACTGGTCGGATCGGTCGACGTCACGCTGGAGCAGAACGCCCGCAGCCTGTTTGCCGGCAATGCCGTCGGCGAGCTGCCCGTGATCGAGAACACCTGCGGAAGGGCTGCCGGATACTGCTCGCAGATGGTGTGGTTCGATGGACGGGTCAATCCCGGCGACCGATCGGTGCTGGCCATCCCGCCGGCCGTGGCCAAGCTGGCCGGCAGCCAGGGCAACGGTAGCGAGCTGCTCTTCACCACCAAGGTCGGGGGAATCGCCGTTCGTGAGATCGCCTACGCGGTGCCCGGCCGCTACCGGTATAGCAACCGCTCCCTCCCCCTCAATCCGCTATTCATGCAGTTCGGCGGCGCCCTCCAGTCGACCCTTCCGCTGACCGGTGTCAATGAGGGGCTTCACCATCTGGTCGTGGCCCTGTGGATCATCATCCTCATCGGCGTGGGACTTGCCGTCCTGCTCGGCCTCGGCGTGGGTCGTGCAGTCCTCGCCCCGCTCGACGAACTAACCGGGACAGTGGAGGAGTTGGCCCGCACCACCGACGTCTCCCGCCGATTGGACCCCGGGGGGCCCGACGAGCTCGGCCGGCTACGACGGGCCTTCAACCGGCTGCTGGCCGCCCTCGACGCGTCACGGGAAAGTCAGCGCCAATTGGTGCTCGATGCCTCGCACGAGCTGCGCACGCCGCTCACCAGCCTCCGCACCAACATGGAGGTGGCCCGTCGAATGGAAGAGCTCGCCCCCGAGGACCGCGACATCCTGATCGGCGACGTCCTGACCCAGCTCGACGAGCTCACCTCGCTGGTGGCCGACATGGCCGAACTGGCCCGAGGGGAGCAACCCCACCAGAGGCAGGGGCCGATCCGGTTCGACGAGTTGGTGCTGACAGCGGTGGAGGCGGCCACCACCCACGGACGGAGCCGCAATGTCTCCTTCGTGGCATCGGTGGCGGCGTCGTGGGTGGAGGGTTCGGCCTCCCGCATCGAGCGCGCCGTCGACAACTTGCTCGACAACGCCCTCAAGTACAGTCCGGACAACGGGGTCGTCGAGGTGGCATGTGGTGACGGGGTCCTCGTGGTGCGGGACCACGGCCCAGGCGTGGCTGACGCCGACATCACCCACATCTTCGACCGCTTCTACCGTGCCCCCGAGGCCCGCCGCCGGCCCGGCTCCGGCCTCGGCCTGGCCATCGTGGCGCAAGTGGCCCTCGACGAAGGCGGCCAGGTGAGCGTCCACCATGCGCCGGGGGGTGGCGCACTCTTCCGATTCGCCTTACCCACCATTGCGACGCCTCATCCGTCATTTCCCACGGCCTGAGGAAGGGTAGGAGCTGAGGCCGGGGCCCCAGACCCCTCGATAACTGCCGTGACACCAGTTTTGGGGGCTCGATCACCCGTGTGGCCGGCTATTCAGGCGACGATGTGGACGGCGATGCCGAGATCGTCAGCTGCTACCTGCAACGTTCCACCCACGTTGCGCTCGGTCCCGAAGCAGAGGGCGCGTCCAGGATGGTGCCCTGCGGCAAGAGACTCGCCAATGATCCATCCTCCGCTCGACTTCGCACCCGCCACGTTCAGATCGCGTGATCGTCGTCGTGGCCACCGAGCAACGGATCGGCGACCAGCTGGGTATCCAGGGCGAACTGGAACTCGTCGGCCAGGTCTCCAGTCGTGATCCGCGTCAGCATCTCGCGGTCCGCCACGGTCAGGCGGGAATCGCCAGCTCGACGCTTCTTCCTGCGTTCTTCAGAGACATCGACAACGCCCACTCCTCTCACTCTGACCCCTTGTCATGCTCGATGACAAGGGGTCGGTGAACCTCGGGCGGTGGAGAG
>JAYVYR010000101.1:0-4904 GCA_043784065.1 Acidimicrobiaceae bacterium | reverse complement strand
CTGGCAGTCCCGGCGCAACGGATCGCTGGTCGACACTATCTACCGCTGCCTCTGAGCCCCCAGGCAGGCGGAATACCGCCGGCACACCCGTCTGACAGTCTGTCGTCGTGCACGAGGCCAGGTCATGAGGATCATCCACACCAGCGACTGGCATATCGGGCGTCGGTTCGAGCGCGAGTCTCTGGCCGATGACCAACAGGCCTTCCTGAACTGGCTGGCCGGTCTTGTGGCCGAGGAGTGCGTCGACCTCGTGCTGGTAGCAGGTGATATCTACGACCGCTCGCTGCCGGCCGAGGAAGCCGTGGCCCTGCTCGACTCGGGCCTCGACGCCATCCGGGCCGCCGGGGCCCAGGTGGCAATGATCTCGGGCAACCACGACAGTGCCCGTCGCCTCGGCTTCGGCGCCGGACGCCAGGCGCTGGGCGGGGTTCATGTGTTCGCCGACGACCGGAATCCGCCGATCCCACGGGTGCTGTCCATCGGCGACGAACAGGTCGCCCTGGTGGCCGTGCCATTCCTCGACCCCCACCTGGCCGCTCCTCCCCGGACGGCACATGACGGCACCCGTCGGGCCTCTACCCATCAGAATGTGCTGGTCGATGCCCTCGAGGCCGGTCGTCAGGCGCTGGCCACCCTTGCACCGATGCCGTCGATCGCTATTGCCCACGCCTATGTGTCGGGGGCCGGACTGTCCGACTCGGAGCGCACACTCGCCATCGGGGGTGCCGATCAGGTCGACCCATCCGTGCTCGACGGCTTCGATTACGTGGCGCTCGGACACCTGCACCGCCCCCAGCGCATCGGCGGCACGGACACCGTCGCCTACTCCGGCTCGCCCCTTCCGTATTCCTTCAGCGAGGACCACCCCAAGTCGGTGCGCCTGCTCGAGGTGGCCGGGGGCCAGATCGGTGACATCTCGATCGTGCCCGTACCCGTGGGACGCAAGGTCATCACACTGACCGGGACGCTGCTGGGCCTGCTCACCGACCCCGTCCACGAGCGCTACACCGACCGCTGGGTGGCGGCCCGCCTGACCGACGACACCATCCAGACCCAACCCATGGAGCGCCTCCGATCGCGATTCCCCCACGCGGTGAGCCTTCGCTACGACAATCCGTCGACAGGGGCCATTGTCGACTTCGGCACAACCGGTCCGCCCATCGAGGAGCGGTCTTCCGAGGACGTCATCCTGCAGTTCCTGGAGGAGGTGCGGGACCGCCCGCCGTCCGGGTCCGAGCGGAGCCTGGTCCTCGACGCCCTCGCTTCTGCACTGCGCGGGAGCCAGCCATGAGGCCCCTCGCACTCCGCCTCCAGGCCTTCGGATCCTACGCGGGCGAGTTCGCCATCGACTTCGCCCGCTTGGGACGCCACGGGGTGTTCTCGATCACCGGACCCACCGGAGCGGGCAAGTCGACCATTTTCGACGCCATCGTCTACGCCCTCTACGACGACCTGCCCGGATTCCGGGTCAACAGTCATATCCGCAGCCAGTTCGCCGACTCCACGGTAACGACGGAAGTCACCTTTGAATTCGAGGCCGATGGGCGCCACTGGGTCCTGACCCGTTCCCCGGCCCAGTCTCGGCCGAGCACCCGGAGGTCGGGGGGCTCAGTCGACGACCCTTCGACGGTAAAGCTCGAGGAGTCGGGGGTATCCGGCTCGATCCTGACCCGCAAGCGCGATGTGGGCCAGCGAATCGGCACATTGGTCGGGCTGGACAAGGCCCAGTTCGAACAAGTCGTGTTGCTGCCCCAGGGCAAATTCGAGGAGGTCCTGAAGGCCAAGACCCAGGAGCGGGCCGAGCTGTTGGCCAAGCTGTTTCCGGTGGACGTCTACATCCGGACGACGGAGGCCCTCCGCCTGTTGGCCTCTGAACGCAAGGAGGAGTACGAGGCACTCACCCGCGACCGGGCGGGCGCCGAAGATCGGATTACCGCCGAGGTGACCGCCATCCGGAACCTGCTTCCGGCCGATCCGTTACTCGCTGTGGCCGAAGACGGCGACGAGGTCCGTCCCGTCGATGACTCAGCAATGACGCCAGCAACGGAGGTGGGCACGACGGACGGCCTCGATACTGTCGACCTCAACCGACTGGATGACCTGCAGGCTGAGCTGCGGGTGCTGGTGGCTGCCACCACGGCCGACCGGGATGCGGCCACCGCAGGTCGCGAGACCGCCCGGGCCAAGCGTGCCGCGGTCGAGGAGCGGATCCTCCGTTGGCGCCAGTGGTGGGCCGACACGGAAGCAGCATCGGCCTTCCCGGAGCAGATGGCGACCGACGAAGCCCTGACCCGCGACCTCGGGAAGGCAGCAGAGGTGGCCGCCCTCAGAGGGGCATTGACCTCCTGGCGCCAATCCACTGACCGCGGCTCTACATTGTCCGACGAGCACGTCCACCTGCGGAAGGCCGTCGACGCTCGATGGGTAGACACCTACGCTGCCTCCGCACTCGACGGGGCCACTTCCGCATTCCGCCTAGCAGCCACCGTGTCAAACGACGCGGCAGCCTTGGAGCGGGCCAATGAACTGTGCGTCGATCTCGAATCCCAGGACCGCCGACTCACCTCGGACGAAGCGGGCCTCGTGGCCCGGACGGCAGCGCTGGCGACGGCCGACGAGACCACTGCGGCGACGGCCGCCCTGCGCACTTCCACCGAGCTGACTGCGGCCGGGATCACCGAACGCCTGGCCGGACGCGCCGAAGCGGTGGCCACCGCGGAGCGATTGGAGCGCGACGCTGCTGCCGTTCGTGATCGGGCCGCCGCCAGCAAGCACTTTGCCAAGCTGACCGACCAGCTTGAGTCGGCCACGTCGATCGAATCCGAGGCCACAGCAAGGCTGATCCACCTGCGTGCCTCGTGGCAGGCCGGATTGGCGGGTCGACTCGCCGGCCACTTGGTCGATGGAAGGCCCTGCCCGACGTGCGGGGCGACCGAGCATCCGGCACCAGCCACTCCCCTGGGCGATGCACCGGGTGACGACGAACTCGAATCTGCGGAGTCGACAGCGGCGGTCCGGACCCAGGAGCGTCAACGCCTTGAGGTCCAGGTGGGCGAAGCCCGCGGGACGCTCGACACGCTCGTCGAAGTCACCGACGCATCCGGACTCGAGGGCCGCATGGAGGTCGCCCGTCTCGAGCTCGAGGCGATCGAGCTGGCGACCGCCGCTCGGGCGGCCCTTCTGGTGGAGCTGGCTCGGCTGGCCGAGCTCGAGGTGACGATGGCCGCCGAGGCCGATCGGGAACGGTCGATCCTTACCGCGTTGTCCGGCGCGTTGGCCGAACGACGCATCCGGTGGTCACTCGACCGGGATGCTTTCGTCGCTGAGCACGGCGTGCTCGCGCCTACTGCCGACCGGGCGGCTGGTCTGGCCTCGCTGGCCACCGCCATCGAGGGTCTGGCCGCCAACTTGGAGGCTTCGGCCGCCGCCCATGCAGCCCAGGCCCAGGCCCTAGTCACCTTGTCGGGCACCATGGCCACGTTGGTCATCGACGACCCGGCAGAACTCGAACAATGGGCGTTGACGGACGAGCAGATCGCTGACGTCACGTTGCAGCTAGCTGCCCGAGCCGAGCGCCGCCGCGAGGTCAACTCGCGCATCGGGGCCTACGTGGCCGACGGCGGGTCGGAGCACGAACCAGACCCGACTCTGGCGATCGAATCAGAACGAAGCGCAGTTGCCGCCCACGACGATCTCGTGGGCCGGGTTGCATCCATGACCTCGCGTATCGAGGTGATCGATGCCACCGTGGCAGAACTTGTCCAGGGGTCGGAGGCCATCGCCGCCTCGCTACTTGCCAAAGAGGAGGCCGACTCGTTGGCCGGTGTGTGCGCAGGCCTCGGCAGCGGTCCCGACGCAACCAGGCTGTCCCTCAAAAACTGGGTACTTGCCTACTATCTGCGCCAGGTCCTGGCCCATGCCAACCGACGTCTCCACACCATGACCAACGGCCGATACGCATTGGACCTGAGCGGCCAGCAGGTCGACGGGCGTCGACCCTGGGGACTCGACATCTCGGCCCTCGATGCCGAGACAGGGCAGGCACGCCCGGCCACCACGCTTTCCGGCGGAGAGACCTTCATGGCCGCACTGGCCTTGGCCCTCGGATTGGCCGACGTGGTTTCGGCCGGATCCAACTACTCGATCGGGGCCCTCTTCGTCGACGAAGGATTCGGCTCGCTCGACGGCGATTCGCTCGACTCGGTGATCGAGGTCCTCCGTTCGCTCCAGGACGGCGGCCGCATGGTCGGCGTGATCAGCCATGTCCAGGAGCTGAAGGACGCCCTACCCAACGGGATCACCATCGTACCGACCAACAAGGGGTCAGTGGCCGACATCCACTATCCCGAACCATGAGCGTGCGTCGATTGTCCCAAGTTCCCTATCGACTTCTGCTGACCGGAGTCGTCTGCTTCGGAGCGGCCGCTTGCGGCTCCCCTGCCACGCCGACCGTGGCTTCCATCCAGCCGCCAACGACAGCGGCGCCTGCTCCGGCAACGCCGATGACGATCCGCATCGGGCCCGGAACCCAGGACCACTACTCAGTTGAGGCCCAACCGGCTTCCGGTTCCTGCCACTACCGCCTTGACGGCGGCAACGTTCTACCTGACCCGTCATGCACGCCCGGGGCGGTCAACCCCCAGGTCACCCAAGCCACCATTGTCACCACCATCTGCCTCAGGGGATGGACGTCGAGCGTTCGTCCGCCGGCATCGGTCACCGGACCCGAAAAACTAGGGTCGGCCCGGGCCTACGGCTCTACTGCATCGTTCGTGACCGCCGAATATGACCACTTGATCCCACTCGAGCTAGGGGGCGACCCCAACGACCCGGCCAACCTCTGGTTCCAGCCCAACAACCATCCGAATGCCACCTCCACCCGCAATGCCAAGGACAGCCTGGAG
>JAYVYR010000100.1:0-21815 GCA_043784065.1 Acidimicrobiaceae bacterium | reverse complement strand
GTCGGTGCAACCTTCCCTTCGGCCCCGACGCCGAGCGGCTATTCGTGCATGCTGACCTCGTCGACTCTCGTGACATGCATCTGTCAAGGATCACTCCTGATCGCACCTGGAACGAGCCTGACGCCCATCGCGGCGAATGCCACGATCGGAGCGATCGGCAGCCTTCAGTTCGTCGCCAAGTTCTCCGTTGCGGGCGACGGGGCGACCCCGGCATTGGCCCCGGGGACCGTTGTTGCGGTGCAGGCCAGCCAGGCGATCACAGCCTCAACTGCGCCGAGCAACGTGACGGTGGGGAGCCCGACCGATACCCCGTCCGGCACGGGCGGACTGTCAGGCAACCCGGTGGTCATCACCTTGGACCTGTTGTCGACAGGCTGCACGCTGACCAGTGGCGTGGTCGCCTTCATCGCGCCGGGCACGTGCATCGTGGACTTCAACCAGGCCGGCAATGCCAACTACACGGCCGCCCCCCAGGTCCAACAGGCAATGCTGATCGAAGCGAAACCGCTCATCGGCGAGGGTTATCGATTGCCGGCCAGTGATGGCGGGGTATTTGCTTTCGGGGCTGACTCCTTCCTCGGGTCCCTTGTGTCACGAGGGGTACAGCCGACGGCGTCCATCTCCGGGATGGCCGCCACTCGCGATGGCAACGGCTATTGGCTTGTCGGGCAGGACGGCAATATCTACACTTTTGGTGATGCCAAATTCTTCGGGACTCCGGCGTCGTTCCACATTCCACTGAACGCGCCAATCCAGGGGATGGTCGCAACGCCCGACGGAAACGGCTACTGGCTGGTGGCCAGCGACGGAGGGGTCTTCGCATTCGGGGGCGCCGGGTTCAAGGGCAACACGTACACGACCGGCATCGAGAGCCAACTGACCAAACCAATGGTCGGCATGGCGGCTACTCCGGACGGCAACGGCTACTGGCTAGGTGCCGCAGATGGATCTGTATTCGCGTACGGTGGTGCTCAATTCCTCGGCAACACGTACACCATTGGCATTGAGAACCAGCTCAGCGGGCCGATGACCGGACTGACTGAGGCACCTTAAACCTTCGCGCCGCGTCGTTGAGCGACTCACCCCGGGCAGGTTCACGGTTGACGCCCAGGTCTACGGAGTCCTCGTCAAGTTGGCCCGAGACCGGGTCGAAGGGGCGGCTGCCCTGGTGGTCAGGCGCGGATGAACTCTGCGGAGAGGCTACCCGGCCGTAGGGCTCGGATTTGGTTACAATGCCGTTACGGAATGATGGCGTTCAGCGTTGGGCGGTTGTCCGTCCCGGCCTGTCGGGGGACGTGGACCCACTCCGTGGAGGACGTCGGCAGCCCGAAGAGGGACTGAGGCGCACAATCGAAGCATCAACCCAGGAGACCCCCCAACCCATGACATCGGAACGCACAGCGTCGGCGATGTCCGGCGACGAAGCGCCCTCGACCGGTCGGTCGGCCAACAGTGGGACAACGCTCGCATTCTCTCTTCTGGGCCATGTAGATGCCTGGCGAGACCGCCTCGTAGGGACGGCTGACGGTCGGGACACGGTGGTGGACTTCGACGACGGTGTCGAGCCCCAGGGTTTGGTTCTGCGTCCCGCGCTCCTCGGCTTCGTCGCCGTCCTGGCCGTGGCCATCGGGGCTTCCATGCCCAGCTCGCCGTTCAAACTCGAGATGCCCGGCGTCTGGTTCTTCGGCGAGCCGTCGACGGCCACCCCCAGTCGGTGGGGTGTCTACTTCTCGCTCGCCGCCGTCTACGGCGGACTCTTCTTGTTCATGCGGGTCTGGTGGGCCATGGCCCGCCTCTACCATCGGCGCCGCGGCGTCGCATACCGCACCATGCTGGGCGTGTTCGCCCTGTGGTCATTGCCCGTCCTGGTGATCGCCCCCTTATTCAGCCGGGACGCCTATTCGTACGCCGCCCAGGGCGAGATGGTCAGCCACCACATGAACCCGTACCTGTACGGACCGTTCGAGCTCGGAAACAACGCCTACACCGCGCCGGTCGACCCGCTCTGGGGGAACGCACCTGCCCCCTATGGCCCGATGTTCCTCCAACTCGACGGCTTCTTTGCCAAGATCACGTTCCACAACGAATTGGCCACCATCGTGCTGCTCCGCCTGCTTGCTTTGGCCGGTGTTCTACTCATCGCCGCCTGTGTACCCCGGTTGGCCCGCCTCTACCACCGCGATACGGCCGAGCTGTTGACCCTGATGGTCCTCAATCCTGTGACGATCTTCCACCTCATCGGGGGTGCCCACAACGATGCCCTCATGCTCGGCCTGCTCGTGGCCGGTGTGACCTTGGCCAAGGAGAAGCGGCCCATCTGGGGCATCGTGTTGTGCGCCCTGGCCACTGCAGTCAAAGCCCCGGCAGCCTTGGGGATCATGTACATCGGGTGGGGCTGGCTCGGCTCGATGGTGCCTGTCAAAGACAGGATCCGACCGATTGTGACCGCGGGTCTGATCGGGCTCGGCGTTCTCGGGTTCTTCTCCTTCGTCAGTGGCCTGGGCTGGGGCTGGATCTCGATCCTGGGCACACCTGGAGTGGTCCGCTCGTGGGCGTCGCCCACGACTGGCCTGGCCTTCGCCGTCTCCGGTGTCGCCCACCTGTTCCATGTGGGATTGGGTGTCAGCGGGGTGTTGTCGGTGACGCGGTTCCTCGGACTGATGGGTGCCGTGGTGTCCGCTGTCTGGCTCCTGTTGAACAGCGACCGGATCGGCACCCTCAAGGCTCTCGGATTGACCCTGCTGCTCTTCGTGGTTCTCGGCCCGGTCGTCCAACCCTGGTACCTGTCGTGGGGCCTGATCCTGCTGGCTCCGGTGGCTTTGGGCCAACTTCGGTCACTGGTGATCGGCCTGTCAATGGTGACGGCCTTCATCGAGTTGCCCGGAGGAACCCAGCTGGTAACGACTCTGCTCCACGGTGACCCGTTGCTGATCGTGCTGACCATGTTATGGATCCTGGTACTCATGACCGTGCCGCTTTCCTCCTGGGATCAGCGAAGGCCAGAGCTAGAGGCTGAACGGCCTACCTCCGGGGCGATCGCCTCCGCCTGAGACCGGCCGGCGGAAAGCGGGGCTTGTCCGGCCCCGGCAACCGTCAATCCAGGTCTGCCCCGAACCCCGCCCCGCCGAGCATCCGCTGGAGGATGGCGACGTCCAGCCACCGATTGAATTTCCGGCCGATTTCCTTCTCCACGCCCACAAGTTCGAACCCACAGTGTTCGTGCAGCGCAATTGAGGCGGCGTTGCCCCCGCCGACCCGGGCGATCATGGAGTGGAACCCGTGGAGCGTGCCCAGTCGGACCAGCTCCTCCAGCAGGGCCCGGCCCACACCTAGGCCTCGGTGACCCTCGTCGACGTAGACCGAGTTCTCCACGGTGGTCGAGTAGGAGGGGCGGTCTCGATAGGTGGAAAGGGATCCGAAACCGAGCACGTTGCCGGCCCCGTCTGCAGCCACGACGGCCGGGTAGGTGCCTTGATGCTCCCTTAACCACGCCGCCTGCTCGACTGCCGTGCGCGCCCGCAGGTCGAAAGTTGCGGTTGAGCCAAGGACTTCGGCGTTGTAAATCCGACGGATAGGCTCAGCGTCGTCGGACTCGGCTAGGCGCAGGTACATCCAGTGCATCGTAGACGGGGGGCCCTCTGTTCAGGTCCCCCGGGCGCGGCTATGATCTTCGCTCTGCCGCTCATCCGAGCTGCATTGCCCCTGTAGCTCAGTGGTAGAGCACCGCCATGGTAAGGCGGGGGTCGTGGGTTCAATCCCCACCGGGGGCTCGCCCGTGGCGGCGTAGCTCAGTTGGTTAGAGCACACGGCTCATAATCGTGGGGTCGCCGGTTCGAGTCCGGCCGCCGCTACCAGTTCACCGCTGTGCCAGGGCAACCGGGCGAACGGTCGTCTTCTGACGGTCGGGCGCAGCAGCACGTGCCCCGGGTCGAGGATGGACCCGGATGTAATGAAGGACAGCAGTACAGCAGTACAGCAGTACCGCAGTACCCGAGAAGTACGTACAACGGACCCGTGGCCGGAGCGGCCAAGGGCACAAGGGAGTCACCGTGGCAAGAAACGACAAGCGAATCCAGGTCACTCTGGCCTGCGAGTCCTGTAAGCGGCGCAACTACATCACCACGAAAAACAAGATGAACGACCGCGAACGCATCGAGATGAAGAAATTCTGCTCGTGGGACCGTCGCCATACGCTCCACAAGGAGACCCGCTGAGCGCCGTTTGTGGCCGAGCTGACCCCGGCGTCCGGCGGCCGTAACTTCCGCATGGGACGGCACCCGTCCCATGCGGTAGCCTTGGGGGACCGTCCTTTCGCTCGGCAGTCCGTGCGCGTCATGGCGGTGGACAGAGGGCAGTAGCTCAACTGGTAGAGCGCCGGTCTCCAAAACCGAAGGTTGGGGGTTCAAGTCCCTCCTGCCCTGCTCTGCACCTGTGACAGAGGTCGAAGGAAACAGCACGTGAACCGAGAACAGAAGCGACAGATGCAGAAGCAGGGCCAGGATCCCGATGGGGAGGCCGCGCCCACTCGCACCGCCGCGCCTGCTCGCAAGCCGGTTAGGCGTGAGCCCTTTCGGCTCGGCCAGTTCTTCCGAGAGGTACGCTCGGAACTGAGGCAGGTAGCCTGGCCCAACCGGGCAGAGGTCATTAACTACACCACGGTGACCCTGTTCACTCTGCTGTCCCTGATGATCTTCATTTTCATCCTCAACTACGCCTTCGCAAAAGGCGTCCTCTGGCTGTTCAAGCCCTGATCGGTATGACTGTGACCCAAGACGGAACTACTGCTCCCATCGGCGACGACCCGAGCATCGACGCTTCGAGCGCCGATGTAGAGGCTCACGACAATGCGGCCGAGGACGTGGCCGTGGTCGATGCCACCGAGGCTCTCGACGCCACCGACGAAGACGACGAGGACGAGCCTTTCGTCATCAGTCCCTACGACCAGCCCGGGCGTTGGTTCGTGGTGCACACCTACGCCGGGTACGAAAATAAGGTGAAGTCGAATCTGCACAGTCGCACGGTGTCGATGAGCATGGAAGACAGGATCTATGAGGTCGTCATCCCGATGGAGGACGTGGCCGAATTCAAGAACGGCAAGAAGGTCATCGTCCAAAAGAAGGTATTCCCGGGCTATCTCCTCTGCCGCTGCGAGTTGGACGACGACAGCTGGGCCGTGATCCGCAACACCCCCGGAGTCACCGGCTTCGTTGGTCCCGGAACCAAGCCAACGCCTCTTTCTCGGCGTGAGGTCGAAGGTATTCTGCAGGTCAAGGTGGAAGGTGGCGACGCCCCCGCCAAGCGCAGTCGTCCCCGCCTCGAGCACGAGGTCGGCGAGACGGTGCGGGTCAAGGAAGGCCCATTCGCCGACTTCTCGGGCCAGGTCGCCGAGATCAATGAGGATCAGCTCAAGCTCAAGGTCCTCGTCAACATCTTCGGCCGGGAGACCCCGGTCGAGCTTGAGTTCAGCCAGGTCGCGAAGCTCTAGGGCTTCCCCAACTCGCACCCACGTACTAGGAGACACACCCACATGGCCCCCAAGAAGAAGATCCTCGTGGTCGTCAAGATTCAGCTGCCCGCCGGCGGTGCCACGCCTGCACCACCCGTCGGCACAGCCCTCGGGCCGCATGGTGTCCAAACAATGGACTTTGTGAAGCAGTACAACGCCGCCACCGAAAAGCAGGCCGGCTCGATCATTCCGGTCGAGATCTCGATCTATGAGGACCGGACGTTCTCGTTCGTGCTCAAGACTCCACCGGCCGCCGCTCTACTGCGTCAGGCAGCTGGAATCGAAAAGGGCGCATCGACCGCCGGCCGCGAGATGGTGGCAACTGTTACTGACGCCCAGGTCACCGAGATTGCCACTGTCAAGCTCCCCGACCTCAACACCACCGACATCGAGTCGGCCAAGAAGCAGGTCGCCGGCACCGCCCGGTCGATGGGGATCGCCGTCGCCGGCTGAACCCGACGACCGCGCCGAAACGAATAGACGAAAGAGACATCATGTCCAGGGGAAAGAAGTACACCGCCAGCATCGCCGGCATCGACCGTCAGCACCTCTACTCAGCCTCCGAGGCCGTTGACCTGGTGAAGACGTCGGCCAAGGCCAGCTTCGACGAGACCGTCGAATTGGCGATCCGCCTAGGAGTCGACCCTCGCAAGGCCGACCAGATCGTCCGAGGCACCCTGTCGCTTCCGGCCGGAACCGGCCGGACGGCCCGTGTCGCCGTGTTCGCCGCCGGCGAGAAAGCCGCTGAGGCCCGTGCCGCCGGTGCGGACGTAGTCGGCGCCGACGACCTCGTGGCCAGGGTGGCAGGCGAGGGATTCCTCGACTTCGACATTGCCATCGCTACTCCGGACCTCATGGGTCAGGTCGGCACCCTGGGCCGCGTACTCGGTCCTCGCGGACTCATGCCCAACCCGAAGACTGGCACAGTGACTGATGACGTCGAGCGTGCAGTTCTCGAATTCAAGGGTGGCCGGGTGGAGTATCGGACCGACAAGGTCGGGAACGTCCACATCCGGGTGGGCAAGGCCTCGTTCGACAAGTCCAAATTGCTCGAGAACATCCACGCTGTGATGGACGAGATCCACAGGGCCAAGCCCGCCGGTGCCAAGGGCAAGTATGTACGGGCCGTCACTCTGTCGTCCACCATGGGCCCTGGCGTCCACATCGACCCGTTGCTGGCTCGCCGGGTTGAAGAAGATCTGGCGACTGCAGGCACTGCCTGATCCTCTCCCGTATTCCGCCCCGCTGGCCTCGGCCGGCACAGTTGAGCTAGCATTTCACTTTCCGATCTATAGAACTGCCGTAGACCTCCGGTGTACCGGTCACCCGGTACTGAAGGGACCCGTCGGGTCCGCCTGATGAGGCGTTCCGCTCCGAGTATCCCGTGCTCGCAGCTGGCCACTCGATGGTGTCTGCGGCCCGAATCTGAGCGAATCGCTCGGTGGAGGCACGATGGATAACCCGAAGCCCGAGAAAGTCGCCGTGGTGGACGAAGTGCGCGAGCGCATGGAGGCGGCCGACGGCGCCCTGTTGACCGAGTACCGCGGTCTGACCGTCGCCAAGCTGGCCGAACTCCGACGCGAGCTGGCCGCCGCCGGCGGCGATTACAAGGTGTACAAGAATACGCTGGTCCGCCTGGCCGTGGCTGACACCGTCTGCGAAGGAGTAAGTGACCTGCTCACCGGTCCCACTGCCATCGCTTTCGTGCAGGGCGACGTCAGCGCAGTGGCCAAGGCCCTCCGGGACTTCGCTCGGGCCAACCCCAACCTGATCGTCAAGGGTGGTGTCGTCGGCTCCACGATCATGTCGGCTGCCGACATCGACATCCTGGCCGAGCTGCCGACTCGTGAGACCCTGCTGGCTCAGTTCGCCGGCGCCCTATCGGCTCCGCTCCAGCAGTTCGCCGGACTCGTTCAGGCACTTCCCCGAAACCTGGCCTACGGCATTTCGGCCCTACTCGAGCAGCGTCAGGGGGACGCAGCCTCGGCATCAGCCGATACTGCTCCTCCGGCCGACGAGGCCGCACCGGCACCCGAGGGGCCGGCCGAGGCCGCCCCCGAAACCGCCGATGACGAGGCTACCGATGTCGGGACGGCGGAGGCCGCACCGGCGGACGGGGCGGAGGCCGACAAGGCACCGGCGACCGAGTAGTCGCCCCACGCAGTACCGAGCACCCGCACCATCAATTCACGTTCAAGCAACGACACACATAGGAACAAGGAGTTACGACGATGGCAGGAACCCTGACCAAGGACCAGATTCTGGACGGCATCGCTGAGCTGTCCGTTCTCGAGCTCAGCGAGCTCCTGAAGGAGTTCGAAGAGAAGTTCGGCGTTACCGCAGCAGCCCCCGCAGCTGCAGCGGCAGCCGCTCCGGCGGCCGGCAGTGGCGAGGCTGACGCTGAGGAGGAGAAGAGTGAATTCGACGTCATCCTCACCGGTGCCGGCGACAAGAAGATCCAGGTCATCAAGGAAGTCCGTGCACTGACCAGCCTGGGACTCAAGGAGGCCAAGGACCTCGTCGACGGCGCCCCCAAGGCCGTGCTCGAGAAGGCCAACAAGGAGGACGCCGAGAAGGCCAAGGCTCAACTTGAGGCCGCCGGCGCCACCGTCGAACTCAAGTAGCACCTCCCGGGCCTTGGCTGTCGCACCAGCGACAGTCAGGCCCGGCTGCAGGTTGTCGACACGGCATACCCGGGCCCGCCCGGATTCGTCGTCGCACGGATGGAATCCTTGACGGAGGCCCCAAGTTCTCGTACCTTGTGAGGGTCTGGCTTCGGGGTTTCCTTGTGGGGGTTGTGATCTTGTGGGCTTCCGGTTATGCTTACCGGTTGCCGTGCCTGACCCTGTCGCCTTCCTGAGCCGTTTTCGCTGAGTGACGCGCGCCTTGACGCCCCTGATGACTGCTCCAGCGGCTGGCGTCCATATCCTGACCGTGCCTGTTTGGCACGTGACGCACCGTAGTACCCCGTCCTTGCCCCATTCGCCTTGCAACTGGGAGGAGTAGGCGTTGCCTACACGGTCCAACAGCCCGGAACGATTTTCGTTTGCCAACATCGACGAGGCGCTGCCACTGCCTGATCTCGTCGCCATCCAGCGGGACTCTTTCAAGTGGTTCCTCGATCGCGGTCTGGCCGAGACGTTCAACGACATCAGCCCGATCGAGGATTTCACGGGCCAGCTGAGTCTCGAACTCGAGTTCGATCCGACAGACCCAGACCTGCGCCCGCCGCCGAAATTCTCGGTGGAGGAGTGCAAGGAGAAGGACATGACCTATGCCGCGCCGGTCTTCGTGCGCGCCAGGTTCATGAACGCCGGCACGGGCGAGATCAAGGAACAGACGGTCTTCATGGGGGACTTCCCCGTCATGACCGACAAGGGCACCTTCATCGTCAACGGCACCGAGCGTGTGGTCGTCAGCCAGCTGGTCCGTTCGCCGGGCGTCATCTTCCAGCCCGGCCGCGATGTCAAGACGGTCTTCACCGGCACAATTCACCCCTATCGGGGCGAGTGGATCGAGTTCGACGTTGAGGCCAAGCCAGGCAAGGACGTCACCGCTGGATGCCGTGTGGCCCGCAAACGCCGCCTGTCCCTCTTCGTGCTGCTGCGCGCTCTCGGCTACGAGGACCAGGCCTTTTTGGAGCGCTTCGTCCGCCACTTCGACTTCCTCGAGGGCCAATGGGAAAAAGAGCAGAATCTTGCTCCGACCCGTGAAGAGGCTCTGCTCGAGATCTACAAGCGCGCCCGTCCCGGCGAGCCCTTGTCGGTCGAGGCGGCCCGCCAGTACTTCGAGAACGCGTTCTTCAACCCCAAGCGCTACGACCTCACCCGGGTCGGCCGATACAAGCTGAACCGAAAGCTCGGCCCCGAGATCGAACGCATCTCGGACATCCTGAAGATCGACCTCGAGCGTCCCACGCCCACTCAGGGCGTCCTCAGCCCAGCGGAAATCCTCGCCTCCTCGACCTACATGCTCCACCTGGCCAAGCACATGGCCGACGGTGAGTCGAACTACCGGATCGACGACCAGGACCACTTCGCCAACCGTCGCATCCGTTCGGTGGGCGAACTCATCCAGAACCAGGTCCGTGTCGGCCTGTCGCGGATGGAGCGGGTGGTGCGTGAGCGGATGACCACCCAAGACGTCGAAGCCATTACGCCGCAGACCCTTATCAACATCCGCCCCGTGGTCGCCGCCACCAAGGAGTTCTTCGGGACAAGCCAACTGTCGCAGTTCATGGACCAGAACAACCCGTTGTCGGGCCTGGCCCATAAGCGACGCCTGTCGGCCCTCGGGCCAGGCGGCCTTTCCCGTGAGCGTGCCGGCTTTGAGGTTCGTGACGTCCACACGTCCCACTACGGCCGGATGTGCCCCATCGAGACTCCCGAGGGCCCGAACATCGGCCTGATCGGCTCACTGGCCACCTATGCCCGCGTCAACGAGTACGGCTTCATCGAGACCCCCTACCGCAAGGTCGTCAAGGGTCAGGTCACCGACGAGATCCTGTACCTGGCCGCCGACGAGGAGGAGGAGCACGTCATCGCCCAGGCGTCGGCCGCCCTCGACGCCAAGGGACGCTTCACCGAAGAGAAGGTCCTCGTCCGCCGTGGTCCGCAGGGCACCGGCGTCCGGGTCGGCCTGGCCACAACTTCCTACGGCACAACGTCGGAAATTGACTTCGTGCCCCCGGCCGAAGTCGACCTCATGGACGTGTCGCCGAAGCAGATCGTGTCGGTCTCGACCGCACTGATCCCCTTCGTCGAGCACGATGACGCCAACCGGGCCCTGATGGGCGCCAACATGCAGAAGCAGGCGGTGCCCCTGGTCGTCCCGGAGGCCCCCTACATCGGCACCGGTGTCGAGGCTCGCGCCGCCCGTGATGCCGGCGACGTGATCATGGCCGAGGGCGATGGCACTGTCATCGACCTCTCCGGCGACCAGATCACCGTCGACTACAAGTCGGGCGCCAAGGACGTCAACGGGCATGTGCTGGGCAAGAAGGTCTACCGTCTGGCCAAGTTCCGCCGCTCGAACCAGAACACCGCCATCAACCAGAAAGTCATCGTCGACGAGGGCCAGAAGGTGTCTGCCGGCGACGTGTTGGCGGACGGCCCGGCCACCCACAACGGTGAGCTGGCCTTGGGCAAGAACCTGCTCGTGGCCTTCATGCCGTGGGAGGGCTACAACTACGAGGACGCCATCATCCTGTCGGAGCGCCTGGTGAAGGACGACGTGCTTACGTCGATCCACATCGAGGAGCACGAAGTGGACGCCCGCGATACCAAGCTCGGCGCCGAGGAGATCACCCGGGACATCCCGAATCTTTCCGAGGAGATCCTCGCCGACCTTGACGAGCGCGGCATCATCCGCATCGGTGCCGAGGTCGGCCCGGGAGACGTCCTGGTCGGCAAGGTCACCCCCAAGGGCGAGACCGAGCAGACCCCCGAGGAGCGCCTGCTGCGCGCCATCTTCGGTGAGAAGGCACGCGAGGTCCGTGATACCAGCCTGAAGGTGCCCCATGGCGAGCAGGGCACGGTGATCGACGTCCGTGTGTTCTCCCGCGAGGACGCCCATGAGCTGCCGCCCGGCGTCGAGCAGTTGGTCCGTGTCTACGTGGCCCAGAAGCGCAAGATCTCCGAGGGTGACAAGCTCGCCGGACGCCACGGTAACAAGGGCGTCATCTCGAAGATCCTGCCGATCGAGGACATGCCGTTCCAGGCCGACGGCACCCCGGTCGACATCGTGCTCAATCCGCTCGGCGTGCCGAGTCGGATGAACGTCGGCCAGGTGCTCGAGTCGAGCCTCGGCTACGCTGCTCGTTGGGGTTGGGAAGGTGCGGGCGACGTGGCTACCACGCCACTCCGTGGTACCGAAACCAAGACCCGTCCTCGCACCGATCCGGCCGTTTGGGTCTCCACCCCGGTCTTCGACGGTGCCCACTGGGACGAGGAGGACCAGGCCGGTCGTCACCCGACCATCCAGCAGATCTTCCGCAAGCTGAATCCTGACGGCGAAGACGGCTCGATCCAGGTCAACGACGCCGGCAAGTCGCAGCTGTACAACGGCCGCACGGGCGAGGCGTACGACAACCCGATCTCGGTCGGCTACGTGTACATCCTGAAGCTCCACCACCTGGTGGACGACAAGATCCATGCCCGGTCAACCGGTCCCTACTCGATGATCACCCAGCAGCCCCTCGGTGGGAAGGCCCAGTTCGGGGGTCAGCGCTTCGGTGAGATGGAGGTATGGGCTCTCGAGGCGTTCGGTGCCGCCTATGCCCTGCAGGAGCTGTTGACCATCAAGTCGGACGACGTGCTCGGCCGGGTGAAGGTCTACGAGGCCATCGTCAAGGGCGAGAACATCCCCGAGCCAGGTATCCCCGAGAGCTTCAAGGTGCTCATCAAGGAGATGCAGTCGCTGTGCCTGGACGTCGAAGTCCTCGCACCCGGCGGCGAGGAGATCGAGATGCGAGAGCTGGACGAGGACGTGTTCCGTACAGCCGAAGAACTTGGTATCGATATCAGCCGGCCTGAACGTGGGTCGGACGAGGAAGATGCCCGCCGCGCTGCTGAAAGGGGATTCTGATGTTGGATGTAAATGAGTTCGACCAGCTGAGGATCGGACTGGCCACCGCCGACTCGATCCGTGGATGGTCAAACGGTGAAGTCAAGAAGCCGGAGACCATCAACTACCGGACCCTGCGTCCCGAGAAGGACGGCCTCTTCTGCGAGAAGATCTTCGGGCCGACCAAGGACTGGGAGTGCTACTGCGGCAAATACAAGCGCGTCCGCTTCCGGGGCATCATCTGCGAGCGCTGCGGCGTCGAGGTCACCCGCTCCAAGGTCCGGCGCGAGCGAATGGGTCACATCGAACTGGCCGCTCCCGTCGTCCATATCTGGTATCTGCGGGGTACCCGCAGCTGGCTGGCCTACCTGCTCATGGGTACCGAAGCCCGCGAAGAGCTGAAGGCCAAGCAGCTGGAGAAGGTCATCTACTTCGCCGCCAACCTGGTCACGTGGGTCGACGAGGCAAAGCGCCACGAGGACCTGCCCGAGCTCGAGGCGGAGCTGCGCGCCGAAATCACCGACATCGAGAAGAAGCGCGATCTCGACATCGACCGCCGCTACAAGGATCTCGAGAAGGAGCTCTCCGATCTCGAGAAGGCTGGGGCCAAGGACGCCGAGACAAAGGCACGTCAGCGGCTCGCCGACAAGGAGATTGCCGGCGTGCGCGAGCGCTACGACGACGAGATCTCTCTCGCCCAGCGGTCGTTCGACGAGTTCAAGAGCCTGCACAGCCGCAAGATCCTCGAGGACGAAATGCTGTGGCGCGAGATGCGCATCCGCTACGAGGACTACTTCGAGGGCGGCATGGGTGCCGAGACCATTACGCGGCTCATCGACCGGATCGACCTCGATGCCGAGGAGATCAAGCTGCGCGAGATGATCGATGCCGCCGACGGCCGCAAGCCACTGTCGGCCCAGCGTCGCCAGAAGGTCATCAAGCGCCTCAAGATCGTCACCGCCTTCAACCGGCGTGACGAGCACGGCCGCCGCATCAACGATCCCCGGGCCATGATCCTCGACTCGGTGCCGGTCATCCCGCCCGACCTCCGCCCGATGGTCCAGCTCGACGGCGGCCGCTTCGCCACGTCCGACCTCAACGACCTCTACCGTCGGGTCATCAACCGGAACAACCGGCTCAAGCGGTTGCTCGACCTGGGTGCACCCGAGATCATCATCAACAACGAAAAGCGGATGCTGCAGGAGGCCGTCGACGCACTGTTCGACAACGGACGCCGCGGCCGCCCGGTCACCGGGCCGGGCAACCGCCCGCTCAAGAGCCTCTCGGACATGTTGAAGGGCAAGCAGGGCCGGTTCCGGCAGAACCTGTTGGGCAAGCGCGTCGACTACTCCGGTCGTTCGGTCATCGTCATCGGTCCGAACCTCCTGCTCCACCAGTGCGGCCTGCCCAAGCTGATGGCGCTCGAGCTGTTCAAGCCGTTCGTCATGAAGAGGCTGGTCGACGCCGAGTACGCCCAGAACATCAAGTCGGCCAAGCGCATGGTTGAACGCAGGCGGCCTCAGGTGTGGGACGTGCTGGAAGGCGTCATCAAGGAGCATCCGGTCCTGTTGAACCGGGCCCCGACCCTGCACCGGTTGGGCATCCAGGCCTTCGAGCCGGTGTTGGTCGAGGGCAAAGCCATCCAGGTCCACCCGCTGGTCTGCACCGCCTTCAACGCCGACTTCGACGGCGACCAGATGGCCGTGCACCTTCCCTTGTCGGCCGAGGCCCAGGCCGAGGCGCGCGTCCTGATGCTGTCGTCGAACAACATCCTGTCCCCGGCCACCGGCCGCCCGATCACCGTACCCACCCAGGACATGGTCTTCGGGATCTACTACATCACGTTGATCGAGGACGGCCTGAAGGGCGAGGGCCGGATCTTCCGGCACGCTTACGAGGTGGAGACGGCGTTCGACCGGGGCGACATCGAGTTGCACGCCAAGATCATCCTGCGGCCCGAGGCCGGTTCGGCCATGGCCCACTCGATCGCCCTCACCAATGGGGCCGAGCTCGACGCCGAGGGCAACCTCACGGGCATCGCCGACGGTGAGCGGGTAGAGATCGAGACGACCGCCGGTCGGTTGTTCTTCAACACGGCACTGCCTGACACCTACCGGTACATCAACGACGTGGTCGGCAAACGAAACACGGCCATCGGCACCATTGTGGAGGAGGTGGCGTCCGGCTTTCCGAAGCGGGAGGTGGCGGCCAGCCTCGACCGGATCAAGTCGCTCGGGTTCCGCTACGGCGCCCAGTCCGGCCTGACCATCGCCATTTCCGACGTCGTGACTCCGAAAGAGAAGGGTGCCATCCTCGACCGCTACGAAAAGGAAGCGGAAAAGGCTGAGGCCCAGTTCAAGCGGGGCATCATCACCGACGACGAGCGACGCCAGAAAGAGATCGAGATCTGGACTTCGGCCAACTCCGAGGTCGGGAAGGCCATGGAGAAGACCATGTCCGCCATCAAGTTCAATCCCATCGACATGATGGTCGACTCCGGCGCCCGGGGGAACAGCCAGCAGATCCGTCAGATCGCTGGCATGAAGGGCCTGGTGTCCAACCCCCGTGGTGAGATGATCCCTCGCCCGATCAAGTCCTCGTTCCGCGAAGGCCTGTCGGTCCTGGAGTACTTCATCTCCACCCACGGTGCTCGCAAGGGCCTTGCCGACACCGCCCTCCGAACCGCCGACTCCGGCTACCTGACCCGTCGCCTTGTGGACGTGGCCCAAGAGCTCATCGTCCGTGAGGACGACTGCGGCTCGGTGCGGGGGATCTGGATCGAAGGGATCGTTCCGGACGGAACGGGAACGAGGTCATACCTCGAGACCCGGGTCACCGGTCGCATTCTGTCCGAACCCGTCACCCTGTCGGACAAGTTCAAGATCGATACCGGCACCATCCTGACCGACGAGCTGGTCTCCCGGCTCCGCGACGATGCCACTGTCGACCGTGTCCGCACCCGCTCGGTGCTGACGTGCGAGGCAGAGCAGGGCATCTGCGCCGCCTGTTACGGCCTGTCACTCGCCACCGGTGAGATGATCGAGCTGGGCGAGGCGGTCGGAGTGATCGCTGCGCAGTCCATCGGCGAGCCTGGTACCCAGCTGACCATGCGTACCTTCCATACCGGTGGCATCGTCGGTGAAGACATCACCCACGGTCTGCCCCGCGTGGTTGAGCTCTTCGAGGCCCGCACCCCGAAGGGCGCCGCTGTACTGGCCCGCCACTCGGGCCTCGCCCGTGTCGAGGAGGACGAGTCCGGTCGCCACATCACCGTGGTGGCCGACGATGGCGAGGAGCACACCGTGCTGGTCGCCCAGCGCGCCCACCTCGAAGTGACAGATGGTCAGGAGGTCGCCGCCGGCGACGCCCTCGTCGAAGGTCCGAAGGACCCCAAGGAACTGCTCGAGGTCAAGGGCATCCGCGAGACCCAGCAGTACCTGGTCGAAGAGGTCCAGAAGGTCTACAGGGACCAGGGTGTGTCGATCCACGACAAGCACATCGAGCTCATCGTGCGCCAGATGCTGCGCCGAGTCCTCGTGGCCGAGCCCGGAGAGGCCTCGTTCCTGCCCGGCGAGCGTGTCGACAGCCGGATCTACGCTGAAGTCAACCGGGCG
The DNA here is from genome assembly GCA_043784065.1 of Acidimicrobiaceae bacterium. Lineage (GTDB taxonomy): Bacteria > Actinomycetota > Acidimicrobiia > Acidimicrobiales > RAAP-2 > Bog-756. Next base: position 6,131 of record JAYVYR010000100.1, on the reverse strand, counting down.
CTCGTCACTGACGGCAAGCGCCCCGCCGAGGGTCGACCCGAGCTCATGGGAATCACCAAGGCGTCGCTGGCCACAGAGTCATGGTTGTCGGCCGCATCGTTCCAGGAGACCACGCGTGTCCTCACCGAGGCCGCCATCGAGGGCAAGTCGGACCAGCTCTTCGGCCTCAAGGAGAACATCATCATCGGCAAGCTGATCCCGGCCGGCTCCGGCATGGAGCGTTATCGGGACATCAAACTGGAGATGCCGGGAGCTGAGGCCATGCCGGCCTGGGCTCTCGGCGGCATGGATACGGACACTGAGGACCTGGCCGCCTGGCTGCGGGACACCGGGGGCGACGGGTCATTGGGCGCCTTCAGTTCGGACATCGACGCCAGCTGGCTCGGTGCGGTGCCGTCGGCCGACGACGCCGTTGGCGGACCGTCGGTGCTCGGTGGAGCCGGCGCGCCGGTAGTGGAGGATGGCCCCACGGCAGCCGGAGCCTGAGTGTGCCGGGTGGGCGGCGGGCCTTCGGGTCCGCTCCCACCCGGAGCCACCTCTAGGTCAACGGTCGAACCGCTCCCTGATAGGCACGAGTTCGCTCGAATGGATTGGAGTGTGACATCGGGCCGAGCGTCGTTCCGGCGCCCTGATCTGCCCGGGGGTGCACTTGCCCCCTCATCGGCCATGCCGTAGCATGGAGGTCTTGCGGCTGCGTGTCGCACGGTTCGGTGAGCCTGCGTGCAGGTGGTCGGACCGGCAGACCCGGACGGCGCATGATCGATCGCGCTGGCGCAGTACGCAGCAGTCCTGAAGTATCCCTGCAGTCCACAACCTAGAGGTCACGCGTGCCCACGATTTCCCAGCTCGTCCGCAAAGGCCGAGCCACCAAGCCGACAAAGTCGAAGACACCGGCGCTGCGCGGCGCACCTCAGCGCCGTGGCGTATGCACCCGTGTGTATACCCACACCCCGAAGAAGCCGAACTCGGCCCTGCGGAAGGTCGCACGCGTGCGCCTGACCTCGGGCCTCGAGGTGACGGCCTACATCCCCGGTGAGGGCCACAACCTCCAGGAGCACTCGATCGTCCTGGTTCGTGGCGGTCGTGTGAAGGACCTGCCGGGGGTTCGCTACAAGGTGATCCGCGGCACCCTCGACGCATCCGGCGTCCGGGAGCGGAACCAGGCCCGTAGTCGCTACGGCGCCAAGAAGGAGTCCTGACGTGCCCCGCAAAGGTCCCGCAGTCCGCCGTGAGCTCATGCCCGACCCGGTCTACCACTCGGTGCTCGTCACCCAGGTGGTCAACCGGGTCCTGAGCCGCGGCAAGCGCACGCTCGCCGAGCGCATCGTCTACGCCGCATTGGCCGATGTCGCCGAAAAGTCCGGCAATGACCCGGTCGCCGTCCTCAAGAAGGCGGTCGAGAACACCCGACCTGAGCTCGAGGTGCGTAGCCGCCGCGTCGGTGGAGCCACCTACCAGGTCCCGGTCGAGGTGCGCCCCCGCCGGGCGACCACCCTGTCGATCCGCTGGCTCGTCGGCTACTCGCAGCAGCGTAGGGAGAAGACCATGGCCGAACGCCTGTCCAACGAGATCCGCGATGCTGCCAACGGCATCGGCGCCGCCGCCAAGCGTCGTGAGGACCTGCACAAGATGGCCGAGTCGAACAAGGCATTCGCCCACTACCGCTGGTAGCAGATCCCGCCTCGCCTCATGGCGACGACACAAGCACGACCCGAGAGTTGACCACGCATGTCTGACATCACGACCCGCAACCACCCGCTGTCCAAGACCCGCAACATCGGGATCATGGCCCATATCGACGCGGGCAAGACGACCACGACCGAGCGGATTTTGTACTACACCGGAAAGAACTACAAGATCGGTGAGGTCCATGAGGGCGCGGCCACCATGGACTGGATGGTCCAGGAGCAGGAGCGTGGCATCACCATCACGTCGGCCGCTACCACCTGCATGTGGCACGACACACTGATCAATATCATCGATACACCTGGCCACGTCGACTTCACCGTCGAGGTTGAGCGCTCGTTGCGCGTGCTGGACGGCGCCGTGGCCGTGTTCGACGCGGTGGCCGGCGTCGAGCCCCAGACCGAGACGGTGTGGCGCCAAGCCAACAAGTATGAAGTCCCGCGGATCTGCTTCGTCAACAAGATGGACCGCACCGGCGCCAATTTCGAGATGTGCGTCGACATGATCAAGGACCGCCTCGACTGCACGACCGCCGTAGTGCAGTTGCCCATTGGCGCCGAAGGCGACTTCCGGGGCGTGATCGACCTGGTCAACATGCGGGCTCTGGTGTGGGACGACGGAATGGGTGAGGACTGGGTCGTGGAGGCCATCCCGGAGCATCTGGTGGCTGCCGCCGAAGTTGCCCACGCCGAGCTCATCGATGTCGTGTCGAACCACGACGACATCATCATGGAGAAGTACCTGGGCGAGGAGGAGATCCTTCCCGAAGACCTGACCCGTGCCCTACGCACCGTCACCCTCGGCAACCACGCCGTGCCGATCCTGTGCGGAACTGCGTTCAAGAACAAGGGCGTCCAGCCCATGCTCGACGCCGTCGTGGACTTCCTGCCCTCGCCGATCGACCTGCCCCCGACTCAGGGGACCAAGCCCGGCAAGGACGAGGCGATCGAGCGCAAGCCCTCCGACGACGAGCCCTTCAGCGCGCTCGCCTTCAAGATCCAGACCGACCCCTACGTCGGCAAGCTGACGTACCTGCGCGTTTACTCGGGCACCCTCGAGAAGGGCGACACCGTCGTCAACACCACCCGGGGCATGAAGAAGGAGCGCCTGGGGCGCCTCTTGCTGATGCACGCGAACAACCGCGAGGACCTCGACACGATCCGCACCGGCGACATCGTCGCCGCCGTCGGCCTGAAGCAGGTCACGACCGGCGACACGCTCAGCTCGGTCGATCAGCCGATCCAGCTCGAGACGCTCACCTTCCCCGAGCCCGTCATCCACGTCGCCGTCGAGCCCAAGACCAAGGCCGACCAGGACAAGTTGGGCAAGGCCCTCTACTCGCTCTCCGAGGAGGACCCGACGTTCCGCGTGCGCACCGACGAGGAGACCGGCCAGACCGTCATCTCGGGCATGGGCGAACTGCACCTCGAGGTGCTGGTGGACCGCATGCTGCGCGAGTTCGCGGTGGACGCCAACGTCGGCAAGCCGCAGGTGGCCTACCGCGAGACCGTGCGCAAGACCGTCACCAAGGTCGAGGAGAAGTACGTTCGCCAGACCGGCGGCCGGGGCCAGTACGGCCACGTCGTCATCACGCTCGAGCCCACGGGCCCCGGCGGCGGCTACGAGTTCGTCGACGAGATCACCGGCGGGGTCATCCCCAAGGAGTACATCCAGCCGGTGAACCAGGGCATCACCGAGGCCCTGACCGCCGGGGTCCTCGCGGGCTACCCGGTCGTGGACGTGCGCGTGCGCCTCACCTACGGCAGCTACCACGACGTCGACTCCTCGGAGATGGCCTTCAAGATCGCCGGATCGATCGCGGTGAAGAAAGCCGCCCGCCTCGCGAGCCCCGTCCTGCTCGAGCCGATTATGGCCGTCGAGGTCGTGACGCCCGAGGACTACATGGGCGACGTCATCGGCGACCTGTCGAGTCGCCGGGGCCGCATCGAGGGCATGGACCAGAACGGCAATAGCCAAGCAATTCGGGCACTTGTGCCCCTAGCTGACATGTTCGGCTACGCTACTGACCTGCGTTCTCGTACTCAAGGGCGCGCGACGTACACCATGCAGTTCCATTCGTACGCGGAAGTTCCGGACTCGATCGCCAAGGAGATCGTGGCCAAGGCCACTGGCGCGTAGGAAGCTGGGAAACCAGTGAAAACAAGGTCCAAACCGTAGTCGGGGCGGGCCGAAGCAAACACGACGGGTCCGCGGAGGTCCCGTTTCTAGAGAGAAAGTTAGTCCCCGACAATGGCAAAGCAGAAGTTCGAGCGCACCAAGCCGCACGTAAATATCGGAACCATGGGTCACATCGACCACGGCAAGACCACCCTGACCGCGGCGATCACCAAGGTGCTGTCCACCCGCCTCCCGGGCACCGCCTTCACGCCCTTCGATCAGATCGACAAGGCCCCCGAAGAGCGCCAGCGCGGCATCACCATCTCGATCGCTCACGTGGAGTACGAGACGTCCAAGCGCCACTACGCCCACGTCGACATGCCCGGCCACGCCGACTACATCAAGAACATGATCACTGGCGCCGCCCAGGTCGACGGCGCGATCCTCGTGGTCGCCGCGACCGACGGCCCCATGCCCCAGACCCGCGAGCACGTGCTGCTCGCGCGCCAGGTGGGGGTGCCCTACATCGTCGTGGCCCTCAACAAGGCCGACATGGTTGACGACGAGGAGCTCCTGGAGCTCGTCGAGATGGAAGTGCGCGAGCTGCTCACGAGCTACGGCTTCCCCGGCGACGACACCCCGATCATTCGGGTCTCCGCGCTGAAGGCCCTCGAGGGCGACGAGGCTGCCGGCGACCAGGTGATGGTGCTCATGGACGCCGTCGACACCTGGATCCCCGAGCCGGAGCGCGCCACCGACAAGCCCTTCCTCATGTCGATCGAGGACGTCATGTCCATCACCGGTCGTGGCACCGTCGTGACCGGCAAGGTCGAGCAGGGTGTCGTCAAGGTCGGCGACGAGGTCGAGATCGTGGGCCTGCGCCCGACGACCAAGACCGTCGTCACCGGCATCGAGATGTTCCGCAAGCTCCTGGACCAGGGCCAGGCCGGCGACAACCTCGGCGCACTGCTGCGTGGCACGAAGAAGGAGGACGTCGAGCGTGGCCAGGTGCTCTGCAAGCCCGGTTCGATCACCCCGCACACCGTCTTCGAGGCCTCGGTCTACGTGCTCACCAAGGAGGAGGGCGGCCGACACAAGCCGTTCTTCGCGAACTACCGTCCGCAGTTCTACTTCCGCACGACCGACGTCACCGGCACCATTGAGTTGCCGACCGGCACCGAGATGGTCATGCCCGGCGACAACACCGAGATGACCGTGACCCTGGGCAAGCCGATCGCCATGGACGAGGGCTTGACCTTCTCCATTCGCGAGGGTGGCCGCACCGTGGGCTCGGGTCGCGTCGTCAAGATTCTGAAGTAGGAGTCATGGCTGACAACCGACAGATGATACGAATCCGGCTGAAGGCCTTCGACCACGGCATCCTGGACCAGTCCTGCGCGAAGATCGTCCAGACGGTGGAGCGCACGAACGCCAAGGTTCAGGGCCCCGTGCCGCTGCCGACCGAGAAGCACCGCTACACGGTGGTTCGCGGCCCGCACAAGCACAAGGACAGTCGTGAACACTTCGAGATGCGCGTCCACAAGCGCCTCCTCGACATCGTGGACCACACCGCCAAGACGGTCGACTCGCTCCAGCGCCTCGACTTGCCGGCCGGCGTGGACATCGAGATCAAGATCCGCCAGGTCTAGTCACCGGACCCGCCAGCCACTTTGCGCTGGCGAGGCCCGATGGTGTACCGTTAATGGCCCCGTCTTTGCAGGCGGGCGGAACAAATGATGTGTTCAGTCGCCTGTGAAAGGGAACGCTGAACCGAACAAGTCGAGCGCTCCGTTCGGGTTTATGGCCCGGCGGAGCGTCTGTGTGTCGGATGAACCGATTCGCAGAACAGTGGAGGAGAGGCAAACGTGGCGACCAAAGCGATCGTCGGCGAGAAGGTGGGCATGACCCAAGTCTGGGACAGCCACAATCGGGCCATCCCGGTGACCGTTGTCCGGGTCAGCCCAGCTCGCGTCGTCCAGGTGAAGACCCCCGAGAAGGAGGGCTACTCGGCCCTCCAGGTCACGTGGGGCACCCGGCGCACGTCGACTCTGTCCAAGCCCGAGCTCGGCCACTTCGACAAGGCCGGCGTGACGCCGGGCAAGAAGCTCGTCGAGCTGCGCATTGACGACGTCTCGGGGTACACGGTGGGCCAGGAGATCCTGGCCGACTCATTCGAGAAGGGCGAGATGATCGACGCCACGGCCGTGTCCAAGGGCAAGGGCTTCGCTGGCGCCATGAAGCGCCACAACTTTTCCGGCCAAGGCGCCGCTCACGGCAACCACAAGCACCACCGCGCTCCAGGATCCATCGGTGCCTGCGCGACCCCC
>JAYVYR010000099.1:0-10391 GCA_043784065.1 Acidimicrobiaceae bacterium | reverse complement strand
CCTCAGCGGGCGGCGACCGCCTTGGGCTCCTTCGGGAGTCCGAGGACCCGCTCGCCCACGATGTTCCGCTGGATCTCGGCGGTGCCACCCCAGATGGTCTCGGACCGGGAGAAGAAGAACGAGGCCTGCAGCGCGCTGACCGGGTAGTCGTCCCGGCCCCTGCGCAGCCCCTCGTCGGACACATCGCTGGGGTCGCCGGTCAGGATCTGGGCATCCATGCCCAGGATGTCCAAGGCCAGCTCCATGGTGTCCTGGTGGTACTCGGACCAGTTCATCTTGTTGGCGGCACCCAGGGCTGCCATGTGGTGGGTGCCGTTGAGGGAGTCGGTGAGCGACCGGTAGCCGTTGATCTCCATGATCTTGACCTTCGACCACGCCGTCGCCAGACGCTGCCGGATGAGCGGATCGTTGGACTTCCCGTTCTTCTTGGCGGTCGCGATGATGGTGTCGAGCTCCCGTAGGAACCGGCGGTGCCCGGTGGTGGCCGACGAGCCCCGTTCGAAGCCGAGTGTGGTCATGGCCACCTTCCAGCCGTTGTTGACACCACCCACCACGTTCTCCTTGGGGCATCGGGCATTGGTGATGAAGATCTCGTTGAAGTCGGCACTACCGTCGACCTGGGCGATCGACCGCACCTCGATGCCCGGCTGGTCCATCGGTACCAGCATGTAGGAGATGCCGGCGTGCTTGGGCGCGTCCGGGTCGGTCCGGGCCAGCAAGAAGATGTAGTCGGCGAACTGGGCCTGGGTGGTCCACACCTTCTGACCGTTGATGACCCACTCGTCGCCGTCGAGCTCGGCCCGGGTGGTGAGGCCGGCCAGGTCGCTGCCGGCGTCGGGCTCACTGAAGCCCTGGCACCAGGCGATGGTCCCCTTCAGGATGCCGGGGATGAACTGCTGCTTCTGCTCCTCGGAGGCCCACTGCAGGATGGTGGGGCCCACCAGGGTGTCGCCGAAGAAGTCGGCGCGCAGCGGCGCCTCGGCCCGAGCGAACTCCTCATTGAGGACGACGGACTCCATCAGACTCAGGCCCTTGCCGCCGTACTCCTTCGGCCACGATGCGCAGATCCAGCCGCCCTCGAAGAGCTTGGCCGTCCATTCGGCCAGGAATTCCTTGCGGGCGTCCTTGGAGATCGAGAAGCCGGGCGTGCCCCAACCGGCGGGCAGATTGTCGGTCAGCCAATTACGGATTTCGGCGCGGAATGGCTCCGTTTCAGCGGGGTAGTTCAGGTCCATGGGGCGAGATTACCCTGGCCGCCAATCGTTGCGACAAGTGGATGGCGGGCTGTGCCCAGTGAGGGTCAGGGTTTCAGGTGGGCGCGGCTGCAGCTTTCTCGAGTGATTTCGGGGGGAGCGACAATGCTTGAACAACCGCGTCACTTGAACGTTGTCAAGAACGCCGGATTTCCGGGCGTCGGCGCCAAAGGGTGGAAGCGAGCTGACCCGTGCCTCGGAAGGGAGCGAGGGCCAGGCCGACCCATTGCTCATTAGTCCAATAGACACTATAATGTCCTATTGGACGTAATAGTGTCCGACGACATGCGGAGGCCCGATGGATCTCTCCAACCCGATCCACTCAGTAATCCCTTCCGTGCAGGGGGATGTGCTGGTTGCCCTCGCACGCTCCGGACGGCCCCTGTCGGGGCGAGGTGTAGCTGAACTCGTTAGCGGCAGGGCGAGTCCGTCAGGAGTCAAGGCCGCGCTGCGTTCGCTGGTTGCTTCGGGATTGGTGACCGCCGAACCACACCCTCCGGTGATCCTCTACCGGCTGAACCGCCGCCACCTGGCAGCAGAGGGCATCGAATCGCTGGCCAACCTGCGTGGCCGGCTCATCGACAGCATGCGAGAGCACATTGCTGCGTGGACGGCTCCGTCTCGAGGTGCCTACCTGTTCGGGTCAACGGCCCGCGGGGAAGGCAATGTCGAGAGCGACATTGATGTCCTGGTCGTGCGACCAGACGGATGCGATCCGGACGATCCGACCTGGCTTGGCCAGTTGCACGATTTCGCTTCGGACGTTACCGCTTGGACGGGCAACGATTGCCGAATCATCGAGTCCTCGGAGAAGGAGGTCGGCGAACTCCTTGCATCTTCTGACCGGCTAGCCAGGAATCTGCGCTCCGATGCGATCATCTTGTCGGGCCGACATCTGGCGCGCTTGGCGCCGCTCTCGCAGTGACCGCGCTATCCGAGTCACGTGAGCACCTGCGCAAGGCCAGAGAGTTTCTGACGGCCGCTGAGTTCTCCCTCGATCTAGATCTGTACAACGCCGCGACATCGAACGCCGTCACCTGTGGCATCAACGCAAAGGACGCCATCTGCCTCAGGCTCACCGGGAAAACAGGAAAGACCGAGCATCACATGCAAGCCGTCGAGGATCTGAACGCAGCCGGGGCCGGGTCAAAGGATGGGTTGACAACAACGAAAGGACTGGCAGTCGTTCTCGGGAGGCTCCTGCGACTCAAGGCGAAGTCGCAGTACGAATCTGGGGGCGTCACACGCAATGACGCCAAACGAGCCGTTGGGTGGGCGCTGCGCCTCGTTGAAGGCGCCACCGAGGTCATTGCGGAGTAGTCGGATTGCGCTGCAGCTCACTATGCCTGTCATCGTTGACACGCTCGTGGAGCATCGTCCATTTTCGATTGGGCGTGCCCCCGACCGATGGCTTGGCCGACACACGTGCAGAAGGAGGGTTCGTTACCTCGGCGTCAGTCGACCAGGCCGAGAAAGGTCGCTGCCTCGATGACCTCGGGAACTCCGACCGTCAACTCGCCGACCGCGACCAGATCGAGCTGCGTGGCTGCCCGGTCGAACACAGTGAGTTGCGCCCACGATGCTTCGAACGTCGACCACCACTTGAGTGCCGCGGCCTCCGGATGCGATCGATACAGCGAGCCTGCCTGGTCCTGGGTGATCCGCCTGTGGCGAGTAGCCACCGTCGACGGTCGGAGGTGCTCAGCGACGAGTATGGCCGGATCGTCGAGATCGAGGACCAGACTGGCATTGTCCAGATCGATTTCGGCCAGGACGAGTGATCGGCCGGCGCGGCGCAGGAGGGTGGACGTGAGCCGACCGGTCCCTCGGAAAGGAGCGAGGGCCTCGACGATGGCAGCTACCGGGTCGGCCGCCGCGTAGAGCACGCCGTAGTGCTCGGGGTTGTCGTGTCGACCGTCCCCTTGATAGGGGCGTGGAAACCACAGCGGACCGTCTTCGGCCGTGCCGCTCACCTCGGTGAACGGGCCGACACGCCAGAGCCTCAAGCAGGCGATCCGGCGAATTCGGCCCGCAGGGCCTGGAGTAGGTCCTCCGCCCGTCCCGACCGAACAACGTCGATAGGCCGACGATCACCGAGGTGCGGATTCAGCCCTTCCAGCCATCGACGGGCCACTTCCGGCTCGTAGAGCCTCGACAATCCGGACAGGACGAGCTCCAGTACATCGACGCGTGCGGCATTGCCAGGGTCGGGCGGCTGGCCCTTGTGCCAACGGGTGATCTGGGCCGGATCGACGCCCAGGGCAGCGGCCAGACGTCGTTGCGACCCGAGGTAGTCGGCCAACGAAGCCACCTTTTCTGCAGTGGAGATTGGCATCCCTCCATGATAGCGCAACGATCTATGTTGCGCGCTTGTGCTGCGCCGGAGCTGCGCCAATTCCCTGGGGTCGACGTGGTGCCTCTACGAATGGTGCGTCTACGATTGGGGGCGTATGAGCACCAGCGAGGTGGCGACGCACGCCGACATGGAGATCCTGCATCTCTCCAACATCGTCCGGCGCCCGCTGGTCGATCTGTCCGGCGACCGCATCGGACGGGTGAAGGACCTGGTAGTTCGTCTGGGCGATGCACCCCACCCGCCGGTGGTGGGTCTGGTGGTGACGATCGGGGAGCGCGATCTGTTCGTCCCCATCCGCAAGGTGGCGTCCTTCGAAACGGGCCGGGTCCTGTTCGACGGACGGCGGGTGGACCTGCGTCGCTTCGAGCGGCGGGAGGGCGAACTGCTTCTGGCCCAGGACCTGCTGGCCCGCCACGCCATCAACTTCGTCGGCGGTCGGATCATCAAGGCGAACGAGATCGAACTGGCCAAGGTGGCCGATACCTGGGAAGTCGTGGCCGTCGACCCGTCCGGCCGCCCGCTGCTCCGCCGCCTGCTGCCCGGGCCCTTGGGTAAGGGCACCAAGCCGGGTCCGATGGTCGACTGGGCCAGCATCGAGCCCTTCGTGGCCCATGTCCCCACCTCCAAGCTCCGCATCCCCTACCGGAAACTCAAGAAACTGCATCCGGCCCAGATAGCGGATCTAGTGGAGGCGGCCTCCCACGAGGAGGGCGAGGAGATCATCGAGGCGGTGGGGGAGGATTTCGAGCTCGAGGCCGATGTGTTCGAGGAGCTCGACTCTGAGCACCAGGCCGAGTTCGTGCGGAGCCGCTCCGATGCCGAGGCTGCCCGGCTGCTGGGTTCCATGGCACCCGACGACGCCGCCGACCTGATCGGCGACATCGACCAGGAACGCCGCCTTCCGATCCTGACCCTGATGCCCGAGCCCCAGCAGCGCAAGGTCCGCTCCCTCCTCAGCTACCACCCCGAGACGGCGGGCGGGCTGATGAGTCCGGACTTCCTCTGTCTGTCGGCCAGTCAGACGGTGGCCGAGGTCGTCGATGCCGTCCGCACCAGCACCTTCGCACCTGAGGCGCTCAACGTCGTGTTCGCCGACGGGATTGACGGCCAAGTGGTCGGCTCGGCCTCCGTGGTCCGCCTGGTCCAGTCGGATCCGGCTGCGCCGTTCGGCTCGGTGTGCGAAGAGGACACGCTCCACGTCCACCCTGATTGGGACCTCGGCGAGATCGTGCGGAAGATGTCCGACTTCAACCTCATTGTGGCGCCCGTGCTGGATCCTGAGCACCACACCATCCTCGGCGTGGTGACGGTCGACGACGTGCTCGAGTTGCTGCTCCCCACCGGGTTCCGGCGTGACTTCGGGCGCACGGCGGCGGAGGACTGACGTGGTGCGGCGCCTGAAGCAGCCCGGGCCCCCGATCGTCGTCGGGTACCCCCCTAGTCCCGTCCGGTAGGCGAGGCCGCGGTTCCACCGCGCCCCGACCCGGCCCCATTGTGGGGTATCCACTCATCCGACAGGGCCGCCAAGCCGGCCCTGCGGTACCACGACCGGGCCCGGTGCCCGGATCCACACGTACGACGGAGCGGCTCGAACGCGGCCGACCACCGAACCCCCAGCACCAGGGCGCCGCAGCGCCCAGAGGTATGTCATGGCTTCAACGTCTCCACAGCAGGATCAGCCGGAAGCGAACGTGCCGGCGGTGCACGAGTCTTCGGCCGTGCTCGACAGCGCCCACGTGGGCGATATTCATGGTGCCTTCGGGACAGTTCGCGAGCATGATCTCGACTCCCGTCGTTCGTGGTCGGCCCGTCTGCTGACCCTGCTCGCCATCATGGGCCCCGGACTGATCGTCATGGTGGGGGACAACGATGCCGGTGGAGTGGCCACCTACAGCCAGGCTGGGCAGAACTACGGCCTGTCGCTGCTGTGGGTCCTGCCCCTTCTGATTCCAGTGCTGGTGGTGAACCAGGAGATGGTGGTACGCCTCGGGGCGGTGACGGGTGTCGGCCACGCTCGGCTGATCAATGAGCGGTTCGGTAAGTTCTGGGGAGCGTTCAGCGTGGGGGACCTGTTCATCCTCAACTTCCTGACCATCGCCACCGAGTTCATCGGGGTGAGCCTGGCGCTCAACTACTTCGGTGTCTCCAAATACTGGTCGGTGCCTCTGGCCGCCATCGGCCTGGTGGTGATGACGGCCTCGGGCAGCTTCCGCCGCTGGGAGCGCTTCATGTTCGTCTTCATCGCCGTCAACTTCCTGGTGATACCGCTGGCCTTCACCTCCCACCCGACCGCCGGTTCGTTCCTCAGCGGCCTGACCATTCCCGGCGTACACGGCGGTTTCAACTCGACCTCGGTGCTGCTGATCATTGCCATCGTGGGTACGACAGTCGCCCCGTGGCAGCTGTTCTTCCAGCAGTCGAACATCGTGGACAAGCGCATCACCCCCCGATGGATCAACTACGAGCGGGCCGACACCGTGATCGGCTCCCTCATCACGGTCGTCGCTGCCGCCATCATGATGGCCGTGGTGGCCAGCGCCTTCGCCGGAACCCACTACCTCGGTAGTTTCGTCAACGCCGGCACCGTGGCTACAGGCCTCCACCATGTGGTGGGTCCGGTTGCCGGGACCATCTTCGCCATCGTCCTGCTCAATGCCTCGATAATCGGGGCAGCCTCGGTGACGCTGTCGAGCAGCTACGCCTTCGGCGATGTGTTCGGTGCCCACCACTCACTCCACCGGGGGTGGCGGGACGCCAAGTTCTTCTATGGGGCCTTTTCCGCCATGGTCGCCTTGGCCGCCGGCCTCGTCCTCATCTCCGGAGCCGGCATCCTCGGGCTCATCACCACCGGCGTCCAGGCTCTGGCCGGTGTGCTCCTGCCCAGCGCCACCGTGTTCCTGCTCCTGTTGTGCAATGACAAGCAGGTGCTCGGCCCGTGGGTGAACCGATTGTGGCTCAACATTCTCGCCAGCATCATCGTCTCGATCCTGCTGGCCATGTCGTTGGTGCTCATGATCACCACGCTGTTCACCACGGTGAACGTGACTGTCCTGGCCGAAATACTGGGTGGCATCCTGGCGGCGTCGTACCTGGTGGCGGCTGTGTTCCTGGTCAAGAACCGGTCCCAGCGCGAGCCGCTGCCGGCCATCCCCATGGCGCGCAAGGCGACTTGGCGGATGCCCCAACTCAGCCTGCTGGAGCGCCCGGTCTGGTCGAGAACCCGCCTGATAGGCATGTGGGGCCTGCGGATCTACCTGGTTGTCGCCGTCCTGCTCCTGCTCGTCAAGGCCATCGAGCTGGGCCTTCACCCTTGACGGTGACGGCTTGGATCGGCGTCAAGAAAGGGTGGGGGCTTGCGCATGTGCCCTGCTCGCGAGAGTATCTGACTTCTATGTGTCCCTCTGCTCCGGTCGTCCATGCCTAGTCTCTGGTTCGGTCGCAACAAGGTCAAGGGTCCGAAGAAGCCCCCTCCCGTCCCCGAGCGCATCCCGCCCCACCCACCGGCACCCGGCGGCCTGCGGATCGCCTTTCTGGTCTACCGGGGCAATCCGCGCTGTGGTGGCCAGGGTGTCTACACCCGTCATCTGACCCGCGAGCTGGTCGCCCTCGGCCATTCGGTCGAAGTGTTTGCCGGTCAACCGTGGCCCGAAGTGGACGAAGGAGTCGGCTTCACCCCGGTTCCGAGCCTCGACCTCTACCGCGACCCCGACCCGTTCCGGGTGCCCCATCTAGCCGAGTTCCTCAACTCCTACCCGACCTCGGTTGCCGCTCTCGAGTTCGCCATCATGTGCACAGCCGGCTTTCCGGAGCCCTGGACATTCTCCATCCGGGCCCGCCGGATGCTGGCTGCCCGTCGCTCCGAGTTCGACCTGATCCACGACAACCAGTGCCTGGGCTACGGCATCCAGGGGATGATGGCTGACGGCTGGCCGGTGCTGGAGACCTTGCACCACCCCATCACCGTCGACCGTCAGCTGGCCCTCAGCCACACCACCAACCCGTGGCAGCAGTTCAGTCAGCGTCGCTGGTTCGGATTCTTGCGGATGCAGGTCAAGGTGGCCCGCTCGCTGCCTCGGCTCATCACCGTGTCGCAGTCGTCGAAGACCGATATCACCGCCCAGATGGGGGTGGAATCCGACCGGATGACGATCGTTCCCGTGGGTGTCGACCACACGGTGTTCCGGCCCCGTGATGACGTCCAGCCCGTGCCCGGCCGCATCATGGTCACTTCCTCCTCCGACGTCCCCATGAAGGGACTGGTCCCGCTGCTCGAGGCCGTGGCCAAGCTACGCACCGAGCGTGACATCGAGCTGGTGGTCATCGGCAACCCCAGGCCCGACGGTCGGGTAGCCAAGGCGATCGAGCGACTCGACCTCGGCCCGATCGTGCGCTGCGTGACCGGCATCAGCGACGACGAATTGGCCCGCAACTACGGCCAGGCCCAGGTAGCGGTGGTCCCGTCGCTGTACGAAGGGTTCTCGCTTCCGGCCATCGAGGCCATGGCGTGCGGCGTGGCCCTGGTGGCCACCACCGGCGGGGCCCTGCCCGAGGTGGTCGGCACCGATGGCGAGACCGGCCTGCTGGTCCCGCCCGACGACCCCGGAGCACTGGCCCAGGGCATCGCCCGACTGTTGGACGACGACGAGTTGCGGGCCCGCCTGGGTGCCGCCGGCCGGGACCGTGTGCTGGGCCGGTTCACCTGGCAGGTGACGGCCGCCGGCACCGCTGACCAGTACCGCGAGCTCATGGACGATGTGGAGGCGCAACGATGCTGACGGTGGACTACGCACGACTTGGTGTGCACCAGGGGGACAAGGTGCTCGACCTCGGCTGCGGCTTCGGCCGACACGCCTATCAGGCCGCCCGGCTGGATGCCCAGGTGGTCGCCTTCGACTTCGGCGCTGACGAGGTCCGCAAGGTGCGGGACACCTTCGGGGCCATGGCGGTGGCCGGCGAACTCGACCCCGTCGGCTCACGCGTGGGCGCGGTACAGGGCGACGCTCTGGCCCTACCGTTTCCCGACGGTGCGTTCGACCGGGTGATCGCCTCGGAGATCCTCGAGCACATCGTCGATGACGAGCAAGCGATGGCCGAGCTGGCACGAGTGCTCCGTCCCGGCGGCACCATGGCCATCACCGTGCCCCGGGCCGGGCCGGAGTTCATCAATTGGTCGCTGTCCGACGAGTATCACAACGTGCCCGGCGGCCACGTCCGGATCTATCGCCAGAGCCAGCTGGTCGAACGCCTGGAGGGCACCGGCATGCGGGCGACGGGCCATCACCACGCCCACGGTCTCCACGCTCCGTACTGGTGGCTGAAGTGCCTGGTCGGCACGAAGAACGACAAGAATCCTGCCGTCTCCGCCTACCACCGGCTCCTGGTGTGGGACATCGAGAAGGCTCCCCGGTTCACCCGTGGAGCCGAACGGGTGCTCAATCCCCTGGTGGGCAAGAGCCTGGTCGTCTACCTGGCGAAGCCGACGGTTGCCACAGCGCCTGCATCTGACGGACGGGTAGGGGCCAACGCGTGAGGGTGCTCCCCGAGGTACCGGGAGTCATGTCTGCGGGCCAGGTTCTGGACACGGCGCGCTCCATCGTCACCCTGCAACAGCCCGACGGGATGATCCCGTGGTTTCCGGGTGGCCATTGCGACCCCTGGAACCACGTCGAGGCGGCCATGGCGCTTACCGCCGTCGGGTTCGACGACGAGGCCGATGCCGCCTACCAGTGGCTGGTCGATACCCAGCTCCCGGACGGCGCCTGGTTCAACTACTACCTGAACTCCGGGGTCAAGGACGCTCGACTCGACACCAACGTCTGCGCCTATCTGGCCACCGGTGCGTGGCACCGCTACATCTCGACCGGCGACCTCGACGGCCTTGAGCGCCTGTGGCCGACCGTGGCCGCCGGGGTCGACTTCGTGCTTCGCTACCAGCGGATCGACGGATCGATCCGCTGGTCGCTCGACGCGTCCGGCTTCCTGGAGGAGTACGCGCTCCTCACCGGGTCCTCGTCGATCTACCACAGCCTCCGCTGTGCCATCGCCATCGCCGAACGCCTTGACCACGAGCGTCCCGATTGGGAGCTGGCCGCCGGTCGACTGGCTCACGCCGTAGCCTACGATCCGGCCGCATTCGCCCCGAAGGTCGAGTTCGCCATGGACTGGTACTACCCGATCCTGTCCGGGGCGCTGACCGGTCACGCGGCCCACGCCCGCATCGACGCTTCGTGGTCCACCTTCGTCATGGACGGTTGCGGCGTGCGCTGTGTGTCCACGGGTGAGTGGGTGACGGCCGCCGAGACAGCTGAGTGCGTGCTGGCCCTCGATGCCCTAGGCCGTGACGACGAGGCCCTGGCGCTGTTTACCTGGGTGCAGGCACTGCGCAACGATGACGGCTCCTACTGGACCGGCATGGTCTACCCCGAGGAAGCCACCTACCCGCCGCTCGAGCGGTCGACCTACACGGCGGGCGCCATGGTGTTGGCCGCCGATGCTCTGGGGCACTGCACGCCGGCTTCCGGCCTGTTCCGCGGCGAGGGGCTGCCCAGCCACCTCGACTTGACTGAACCCGCCCCCAGGGCACAGGTCGAACCTGCGCTTCGGTCGCCTGGTACTCCTGGTTCGGCCTGAACGGTCCGGTTCTCGCCGGGTGGCGGGAGTAGGTCAGACCCGGCGCAGGATCTGCAACGACCCACACGCCTCATCCTCGGTGAACTCCCCTGAGTCGAGGGCAGCCCGCCAGATGTCGAACGGCGGACGCCCGCCGTCGGCCGGGTCGGGGA
>JAYVYR010000098.1:0-7745 GCA_043784065.1 Acidimicrobiaceae bacterium | reverse complement strand
GTCTCCTGTGTCGTCGTCGAACGCATGGCGAGGACTTGACGTCTTGAGTAGCCGGCCCAGAATCGGCGCCAGGATGGACACGGCCCGGTCGATGTCACTGTCGGAGACCAGCAGCGACGGGGCGAAACGAAGCACGTCCGCACGGGGAGCGTTGATCACCAGGCCCCCTTGGAGTGCCTTGGCGCAGACCGCAGCAGCAACGTCGTTCTCCAGCACGGCGGCCAACAGCAGCCCTTCGCCTCGGATGTGCTCGACCCCGCTGAGCCGCTCCAAACCGGCCCGCAACCGGGCCCCGGATCGCTGAGCCCGCTCGGGAACCCGTTCAGCCTCCATGACCGACAGGGTGGCCCGGGCTGCCGACATGGCCAGCGGTTGGCCTCCGAACGTGCTCCCGTGGTCGCCGGGCACGAACGCAGCTGCCACTTCTGCCCGGGCCCAGCACGCCCCGACCGGCATTCCATTGCCTAGTGCCTTGGCTATGGTCACTACGTCGGGCTCGATGCCGAGCTGCTGGAAGGCGAACCAGCGGCCGGTGCGTCCGAGACCGGTCTGGATCTCGTCGACCATGAGCAGCACGTTCCGCTCGGTGCACAGCTGGCGCAGCGCCCCCAGGTAGTCCGATGACGGCACCACCACTCCGGCCTCACCCTGGATGGGCTCGACCAGCACGGCCGCCACCGTGTCGGGATCGACTGCGCCGGCCATGGCCGCGATATCGCCATAGGGAACATGGTCGAAGCCGTCGGGCATCGGAGCGAAGGCGGCCTGTTTCTCGAACTGGCCAGTGGCGGCCAGGGTGGCCAAGGTCCGACCATGAAAGGCGTCGTTCGTGGTCACTACTCGGAATCGTCCTGGCCCGGCCCAGCGGCGGGCCAGCTTCAGGGCACACTCGTTGGCTTCGGCACCAGAATTGGCGAAGAAGACCTGACCTCCGGCCCGCTCGGTACCCCCGCCGATGAGACGGTCGATGGTGACGGCCACCTCGGGGCCGACCGCGTTGCCGAACACGTTGGAGACATGGCTCAGGGTGCGGGCTTGTGCGGCCACCGCTTCGGCCACCACCGGATGGGCATGGCCGAGCGAGGTCACGGCCAGACCAGACAGGAAGTCGAGGTAGGGGCGGCCGTTGGAATCGAACAGCATGCTGCCCTCGCCTCGCACGAACGTCACCGACGGTTCGGCATAGTTGTGCATGAGGGCCGAGCGGTCGATGGCCCCGGACGCCTGCGGGCTGCCCGTCACAGGTCCACCCCGACCATGGTCCCCACCCCTTCATCGGTGAACAGCTCCAGCAGCAGAGCATGTGGCGTCCGACCGTCCAGGATGTGGGCGCGCTTCACCCCGTGGCGCACAGCTTTGGCGCACGCCTCCACTTTCGGGATCATCCCTCCCTTGGCCGTGCCTGCCGCCACCATGGCATCGAGCTGCTCGGCGCTGACCCGATGCAGCAATGATTCGGGGTCGTCCGGGTCAGCCCGCAGCCCGGCCACATCGGTCAGGAAGATCAGCTTCTCGGATTTCAGGGCGGCGGCCAGGGCCCCGGCAGCTGAGTCGGCGTTGATGTTGAACGCCTGACCCGAGTCGTCGGTCCCGATGGTGGCCACCACCGGAATCAGGCCCTGGGCCAACAGCTGGAGCACGATCGTCGGGTCGACTCCGGTCACATCGCCCACGAAGCCAAGGGCCTCGGACCGCGCAGAGGCGCTGATCAGGTTGGCGTCCTCTCCGGACAGGCCGACGGCCAAGGCCCCGTGCACATTGATGGTGGACACGATGTCGCGGTTGACCTTGCCGACCAGCACCATCCGCACCAGGTCGATGGTGTCGGCGTCGGTCACCCGGAACCCGTCCAGGAACTCGACCTCCTTGCCGACCCGCTGCATCAGTGCGCCGATCTGGGGACCGCCACCGTGGACCACCACGGGCAGCATCCCGACCGAGCGCATCAACACGATGTCTTCGGCGAACGACGCCAACGCCTCGTCCTGGTCGACGGCGTCGTGGCCAGGCTTGGCGGCCAGTACGTTGCCGCCGTACTTGACCACCACCACCTTGTCGAGGAATCGGCGAATGTACGGCAGCGACTCGACCAGCACGGCCGCCTTGGCGGCGGCGTCACCCCGGGTTACGTCGTCACGGTCCGGAACGTCTGGTCGCGGATCGACCGGCTGGGCCGAACTCACGAGGTGGTCCGGTTCTCGTCGATGTAGCCGTAACCGAGCTCCACGCCCATGACCACACCACGCCCATCAGCCAGGCCGAGATCGCACTCGATCGAGATGAGGGACCCGGCCATGTGGTCGGCCACTGCAGCGCCATCGTAGGGGACCTCGATTCCGCCCCGACAGACCGTGGTGCCGCCGTAGGCGATCGTAAGGAGGTCCATGTCGAAGTCCACCCCGGCCGAACCCAGTTCGCTGGCCACCCGGCCCCAGTAGGGGTCGGCTCCGTTGATGGAGCACTTCACCAGCAGCGATTCGGCCACCTTGCGGGCAGCAGAGTGGGCCTCCCCGTTGGAGTGGGCCCCCGTGACCTGTACCTGGAAGATGCGGGACGATCCCTCGGCGTCCGCTGCCATCTGGCGAGCCAGATCCGAGCACGCTTCGGCCACGGCGGCGGCCACCACATCGGGGTCGCGTGGGCCCGCCTTGCCCGACGCCATCAGAATGACGGTGTCGTTCGTCGAGGTACAGCCATCGACGGACATCGAGTTGAACGAGTCGGCCACGGCCGACCGCAACAGGTCGGCCAGCGGGCCAGGTTCGACGGCGGCATCAGTGGTCAAGAAGGCCAACATGGTGGCCATCGTGGGGGCGAGCATGCCCGCTCCTTTGGCCATGCCGGCCACCGTGAAGCCAGAGTGAGGGACGAGTACCTCCTTGCGGCCCGAATCTGTCGTCAAGATACCCTGGGCGGCGTCGGCCCCGGCGTCGGGCCCACCGGCCCGGGCGGCAACCAGTTGCGGGATACCGGCGTTGATCGGCCCCATCGGTAGCGGAATTCCGATCAGCCCGGTCGAGCACACCAGCACCTCTTCGGCGACGACGCCCAACGCTTCGGCCGTCTGGCGGCACATTGCGACAGCGTCCTCCCGCCCCTGGTCGCCGGTAGCGGCGTTGGCATTCCCACTCGAGATCAGGACGGCGGCGGCGCGGCCACAGTTGGCGGCCATGTGGGCCCGGCTGACCTGGACAGGCGCCGCGCAGGCCAGATTCTGGGTGAAGGTGGCGGCAGTCGGCACTGGGCGGCCGTCCTCGGTGGCCAGCAACGCCAGATCGAGGGAGCCCGAGGCCTTGATGCCGGCGGCCAAACCGGAGGCCACGAACCCGCCTGGGGTAGTGATGCTCACGGGTACACCCCTGCCACCGGCAGCCCGGATCCCTCAGGTAGGGATAGGGCCAGATTGGCGCATTGGACGGCCTGCCCGGCCGCCCCTTTGATCAGATTGTCGATGGCAGACAGCACCACCACCCATCCGGTGCGGGGGTCGACCCGCACGGTCAGATGGGCGGTGTTCGAACCGCTGGATGCTTTGGTCGAAGGAGGGGTGTCGGCCACCACGACGAAACGCTCGTGGTCGTACTTGGCGTGCAGGAGCTGCATGGCGTCCTCCGTAGTCAGCGTGCCGGAATCGGCAGGTCGGGCGTAACAGGTGGCCAGGATGCCCCGGACCATCGGGGCGAGATGAGGGGTGAACAGGACCGTGGTCCCCAGACCCTGCTCCATCTCCGACGTGTGGCGGTGATCGAGCAGCCCGTATGCCACGAAATCCTCGTCGACGGCGGCAAAGTGGAGATTCTCCTTGGGCGCCCGGCCCGCGCCCGAGGTGCCACTGACCGCATCCACGATCAGGGCCGGGACGCCGTCGGCCGGAAGGGCGAGCGCTCCGGCCTCGACCAGCGGAGCGAGCGCCAGCAGGGCCGCCGTGGGATAGCAGCCCGGTGCGGCGATGCGGGTGGCACCGACCATCTCGTGGCGATGCAGCTCGGGAAGGCCGTACACGAAGCTGTCGAGCAGGTCAGGGGCCAGGTGGGCCTCGCCGTACCAGGTGGGATACAGCCCCGGGTCATGGAGTCGGAAATCGGCAGCCAGGTCGACGATGACACCGACCCGGTCGACCAGGTCGGGCACCAGGTGCTGGGACTGCCCGTGGGGTAGGGCCAGAAAGACGACGTCCAGCCCGTCGAGGGCGCTGGCATCTGTTGTTCCGTAGACCATGTCGGGGTAGGCGGCGGCCAGCGAGGGCGTATGAGCAGCCACCGATTGACCGGCGTTCGATCCGGCGGTCGCCACGGCCACGTCGAGGTTGGGGTGCCCGGCACACAGCCGCAGCAGCTCCGCGCCGCCGTATCCGGAAGCGCCGACGATCCCGACGTGTATCTGAGTACCCGACATCTTGCAAGTCTATGCACATCTTCGCATGTTTATGCAAGTATTTTCCTCGTGGGCCGGCAGCGGGCCGGACCTCTTCCGGTGCCGCACCCGAAAGAGACGGTCGCTGGTATCAGATCTGATACCGATCTATTCCAGGTGGTATCAGATTTGCTACCACTAGGACCCATGTCGAAAATTCGCCCCATCGGGCCTACTCCCGGAACCCCCACATCAATCCGTCGATCAGGCGCCCACCCGAATCCTCTTGCCCGGTAGCCTCACCGCCATGAACCGCGACCTGGCGTTCGCCGACGCCACTCCGCTCTCCTTCTGGCTGGACGACAAGACCGCCCCCGAGCCGGCACTTCCCCTGATCGGTCCGACGACCGCCGATCTGGTGGTGGTGGGCGGCGGCTACACCGGGCTGTGGGCTGCACTCATGGCCAAGTCCGACAATCCGTCGGACGACGTGGTGTTGCTCGAGGGCGACCGCTGCGGATGGGCGGCATCGGGCCGCAACGGTGGATTCTGCGCAGCCAGCGTCACCCATGGCCTGAGCAACGGCATCGAGCGCTTCCCCCACGAGGTCCACATCTTGGAGCGTCTCGGCCGGGAGAACCTCGACGCCATCGAATCCGCCGTGGTTGACGGAGGTATCGAGTGTGATTTCGAACGTACGGGCGAACTCGACGTGGCCACCGAGCCGCACCAGGTGGCCTGGCTCCGTGAAGCCCAGGCACAGGCCAACCAGCACGGGGGCCGGCCGGT
The DNA here is from genome assembly GCA_043784065.1 of Acidimicrobiaceae bacterium. Taxonomy (GTDB): domain Bacteria; phylum Actinomycetota; class Acidimicrobiia; order Acidimicrobiales; family RAAP-2; genus Bog-756. Next base: position 2,603 of record JAYVYR010000098.1, on the reverse strand, counting down.
GTTCATGGACCGTGATGAACTCCAGGGCGACATCCACTCCCCCACGTTCTTGGCCGGCCTGTGGGACCCCGATTCGTGCGCTCTCGTCAACCCGGCCCGGCTGGCTTGGGGCCTGCGCGCCGCCTGCGAGCGGGCCGGTGTGCGGATCTACGAGCACTCGTCGGTCGACGGCCTCGCGCCGAGCGGTCCCGGATCCACCGCGCCGATGGCCGTCCACACCGCGCACGGCCGGGTCACCGCGCCCCGAGTGGTCCTCGCCACCAACGCGTCACCGTCGCCGGTCAAGCGGCTGCGCAAGTACGTCGTGCCGGTCTACGACTATGTGCTCATGACCGAGCCCCTGACCCCGGCCCAGACCAAGGCCATCGGATGGGAACGCCGTCAAGGCATCGGCTCTATGGGCAATCAGTTCCTCTACTACCGACGCACGGCTGACGACCGCATCCTGTTCGGGGGTTACGACGCCATCTACCACTACGGCAACACCATGAGCCCCTCGCTCGAGCAGCGGCCGGCGTCGTTCACACGGCTTTCGACACTCTTTGCCCAGACCTTCCCGGCCCTCGAGGACATGCGCTTCACCCATTCGTGGTCGGGCGCCATCGATACCTGCTCCCGGTTCTGCGCCTTCTTCGACCGCACGTTCGACAGCCGCGTGGCATCGGTGGCCGGCTACACCGGCCTCGGCGTGGGGGCATCCCGGTTCGGCGCGCGCGTCGCCCTCGACCTCGTGTCCGGCGCCGAGACGGAGCTCACCCGGCTGCGCTTCGTGCAGAAGAAGCCGATCCCGTTCCCACCCGAGCCGGTGCGGTCCATCGGGATCAACCTGACCAGGTGGTCGCTGGCCCGGGCCGATGCCCACGAGGGGAAGCGCAACCTGTGGCTGCGGGCCCTCGATTCCGTCGGCCTCGGCTTCGACTCCTGACACAGTGACGCGGTGACGCTCAGAGCCCGACGGACCGGTCAGCCTCCCTCAGCGCAGGGTGGCCCGGTGTGCGCCTTCGACAGCGGCGATGCATGTTGCGCGCAGGGCGCCGATCTCCTCGTCGGTAAGGGTCCGGTCGAGGGCGCAGAACCGGAGCCGATAAGCCAGGCTGCGGGTACCAGCTCCCAGCGTCTCGCCCCGGTAGACGTCGAACAGCAGAACCGATTCGAGGAGTCCACCACCGGTTGATGCAAGGGTTGCCTCAACTGCGCCGGCCCGGACCTCCTCGGGTACCACGAAGGCCAGATCGATGTCTGACGACGGAAAACGGCTGACCGGCTTCGACTCGAGCGGCTTACGGGTCGCCACCCGGGGATTGAGCAACGCAGCGAGGTCGAGATCGAGCCATCCCACCCGGCGGGGTCGGCCGTCGGGCCCGACCAGACCGAACGTCTCGACAAAGGTCGGATCGAGCTCCCCCACCTCGCCGAGTGCGACCCGCCGTCCGCTGCCGTCGGCCGACATGCAGGCCAGGGCCGCTGCCCGATAGCCATGGGTGACCCGAGCGCCGTGGGACGAACGTGGCCCCTGGTCCATCTCCCACCCGACCAGGCCCACAGCGTCGGCGATCGTCCGCCATGCGGTCACAGCCGACCAGGCATCATCGCCGTCGGAGGCGAACACGGCGCACAGCCGCTCATCGACGTCGGCCGGCGGTCCGCCCCCCGAAGGGATTGCCGCCACACGGAACACCGAGCCGACTTCGAACAGGCGTACCTCGCCCTGGCGCCGCTCGGCGTTGTAGAGGATGGCCCGGACCAGTCCGGGAGCCATTGACGAGCGCAAGAATCGCTCGGCCTCGGCCAGGGGATTAGTCACCTCGACATAGGGCGGGGCGAAGCCGGCAGCCACCTGGTCGTGCTCGGTCACGAAAGCCGTTGTCCACGCCTCGGATGCTCCGAGGCCGCACAGCACGTCCTTGATTCGGCGTCGTTCGCGCTGGTATTCCGTGAGTCGGCCAGGCTGTGGCCAGGCCGGGTGCCGACGGGGCAGTCGTGAGTAGCCGAACGTGCGGGCCACTTCTTCGGCCAAGTCGGCCTCGCCGGTCGGAGCGGGCCGGATGTCGGGGCGGAACGTCGGCACCACCACCTCGAGCGGGTCGTAATCGCCTCCGATCGGAGTAGCCCCCATGCCCAGCGGCGCAAGCAGGGCGGCGATGGCCGGCGCCGTGAGCTCGGTACCGAGTAATCCGTTTACCCGCAACGGCCGCAACGCGATCTTGAGGGGCTCGGGAACTGCACCCACCACATCGAGGACGCCTTCGGCCAGGGTCAGGTCAGGCCCACCGGTCAGGGCCAGTAACTCGCAGAACCGCTCGGCGGCACGGTCGATGCCAGCGGGATCACAGCCTCGTTCGAACCGGGCGCTGGCTTCGGTGCGCAAGTTGAGGCGCTTGGATGTGCGGGCGATCGCCATCGGCAGGAAATACGCAGCCTCGAGCAATACGCGGGTGGTGGTCGGGCCTATTTCGGACGATTCGCCACCCATGATCCCGCCGATGCCCACTGGCGAACCTGTGGCGTCGCAGATCAGGCAGTCTTGCCCGGTATCGCCCAGGCCCGGGCCCGGACGGCCGAGCGAGCGTTCGACGCCATCGAGAGTGGTGACAGTTTCCCCC
>JAYVYR010000097.1:0-5998 GCA_043784065.1 Acidimicrobiaceae bacterium | reverse complement strand
GCCCGGGGGATGGCTCGGTTCGACTGCGTCGGTGGGCTGCTCTCGGCCGAACAGGCTGTTGGCCAAGGCGTAGTGCACAAGCTCCGTGCGCGACTCGATGCTCAATTTGTCGAACACATGGTTGAGATGGCCTTCCACTGTCCGCGGACTGATCTCGAGTTCGCTGGCGATGGATTTGTTGGACATACCTCGGGCTACCAGCCGGACCACCTGAATTTCTCGGGCCGTGAGTTCCTCGTCCGGCCCCGACGCCGGTCCGACGGCATCCCGCTCGCCCCTGCCTCGTAGCGATCCGCCGAGGTGAATGGTGCCGGTGCACGCTTCACGCAGCGCGTCGACCAATTCGTGGCTGGGCAGGGTCTTGAGCAGGTAGCCGGACACGCCTGCCGCCATGGCCGCCCGCACGTAGTCGGGGTCGTCGTAGGCGCTGAGTATGACGATCACCAACCCTGGGTGGTCGTGGACGAGCTGGCGGGCCAAGTCGATCCCGTTAGCACCGGGGAGTCGGATGTCGGCGATGACCAGGTCGGGGGCGGTAGCGGCCACTATCGCGCGGGCTGCTTCGGCATCGGCCGCCTCGCCCACCACGACGAACCCGGTGGCATCCTCCAGGATCTGTCGGGTCCCGGCCCGCAGCAGTTCGTGGTCGTCCACCACCACGGTCCGGACGTTCAGGTCACCGTCTGGCAAAGTCAACCATCCAGGAGAGCTTCGTTGCGGTTAGTACAACCGGTGCCACGAGTCCCATGCGTCCATCGTAGGTCGGTCACCACGCGACCCACAGGGACACCGCCAAGGCGACGACGATCCCGCTGACCAGGGGCACTAAGGCAAATTGGGGTGCCTGTTGGCCCGACGATCCGCGTCGCTTCATCCACAGCACGGCCACACAGATGAACGAAATGACGACCCAAGTGGCCAAACCGGCAACTGTGGGTCGGCCGCCGAGCCCGCCGAGCCACAGTCCGGCCAGGGGGAGCAACGTCCGGCCGTAGGTGCGGGGGTCCAGACAGTCGGGGTCGCTCGCCCGAAGGACACCGAATGCGGCCATGCCGACAGTGAGCCCTACCAGAGCCCACAGGAGCGAGATTCCGTCGTGAGTGATCAGGAACCCGGGCACCAGTAGGAGTGCGCCGATGGCTGTGCCGATGGCTCCCACCGCCAGAGGCGACCGCTGGCCGCCGAACTCGATGAGGGCGACGCTGAGCGCGGTTGCACTTAGGGCGCAGTAGCCGGCGGTGGGGAGCGTGCCCATCCACTTCCAGGCGACGAGTCCGAACAGTGCCGCAGTAGAGGCCTCGACGAGTGGGTAACGGACGGAGATCGGTTGGTGGCATGTTTGGCAGCGGCCCCGCAGAAACAGCCAGGAGAGCAGTGGCACGTTTTCCCACCAGGCCAGCTGCCGGTCGCAGGTGGGGCAGAAGGAGCGGGGGGTCGAGACGGACAGCCCGAGAGGCGCACGGTAGACGACCACGTTGAGGAATGAGCCCACGAACAGACCGACCACGGTGGCCAACGGGATGACGACTGAGGCAAGCGAAACTGCCGAGGTCATCACACCGAGGATGCATGTAGGAGGCGGCCATCGAATCGGAATGCGGATCCCGGCTTGCTGACCTGCACGATCATGTTGCTGTGGCTGGCGGGGACCTGCATCATGGCGCCTCGTGGTCAGTCGTCCGGACCAGGTCACAGTAGTAGCCGGGAAGGGGGAGTTCGCGGAGGCTTCCGGTCCCAGTGGACATCCAGGAGCCTCTTGACGATTCCTGTTCAATGTCGGATGCCAGTCTGCCGATGACCCAGCCATGAGCGATGTCGAGGCCATCCGGTACATGGCCAATGAGCGCGACCTCGAGTTCGTCGATCTGGACAGCTACGGGGTCGATCCGGCAGCAGGTGCCATCCTGCCTGCTGACCTGTCGCGCCATCACCGCGTCGTTGCCGTCAAACGCCGGTTCGGAACGCCGGTCATCGCCACGGCCGACCCGGACGACCTCTTCGCTCAGGATTCGATCCGGGCCATCTTGGGACGGGACTTCATCTCGGTGGTTGCGTCGGCCGACCAGATCGACAGGTATATCGGGCTCATGTTCGGCGATGGAACGGGTTGGCCGGCCGTCACCGGCGCTCCAGGGGGTACGGCGGATCCCGACCCGACGGTGGCCGCGCTCGACCAGGCGCTGGCCGAGGCGACCCAAGACGCGGTCGGTCCTCCGCTGCCCTCGCTGCCCACCCTCGAGATCCCGACTCCGATGTCTGTCCCCGGCGTGATCGGCGACTCAGGCGCCGCGCCGGCTGCCGGTGAGATACCCGAACTCGGAGAAGACGCCGAGCTCAGCGCGTTGGCCGCCGCGCTCGAGGGGGTTCATTCGATTGATGGAGATGTGCCGAGTTCGACCGACGATTCGTCGGTTGATGCCGCCGACCTGGTGGCCGAGGCCGTAGCCACGTTTCACGACCTGCATCCTGAGGCCGTCGGCGGGCCCTCGGACGAGGCCACCGAATCGTTCCCACCTTTGGCCAAAGCCCTGGTAGACGATGGCCGGGTCACGCTCGAGGCGATGAGTTCGGCGCTCGAGGAACACAATCTGACCGGACAGAGCGTCGCCCGGATCCTGACGATCCGAAAACTGGTCACCGAGGCCGATCTCATGTGGGGAATGGCCGAGGAGATGGGCTTGCAGTTCGTCGACCTCGACACGGCGGGCGTGGACATGACTGTGGCCGGGGCGCTACCCGAATCCACCGCCCGTCACCACAATGTCATGGTCATCGCCAACGACAATGGGGTACCCGTCGTGGCGACCTCCAACCCCACCGATGTGTTCGCCATGGACGACCTGCGGACGATTATCGGCACCAACTTCGTCATCGTCGTAGCTACCCGAACCCAGATCAGCGCCTACATCAGCCGGGCGTTCAACAGCGGTGACGCCAACGACATGGCGATGGAGGCGTCGCTCGGCATCGATTCCGTCCATCACGACAGCGGCGTCGATGACATCCAGACGATCACTGAGGCCGCCCCGATCGTCCGGTACGTCAACCTGCTCATCCTCCAGGCGTTGAACGAGCGGGCCTCGGACGTCCACATCGAGCCCACCGAGACCGACCTGCGCATCCGTTACCGGATCGACGGCGTGCTCCACGATGTCTCCACCGGCCCCAAGTCCATCGCCGCAGCGGTGACCACCCGGCTCAAGGTCATGGCCGACATGAACATCGCTGAGCACCGCATCCCCCAGGACGGTCGCATCTCCCTCAACGTGGGAGCGAAGGGGATCGACCTCCGGATGGCCACTTTGCCCACCATCTACGGCGAGAAGATCGTGATGCGGGTGCTCGACAAGTCGAGCGTCGTCCTCGGCTTCACCGACCTCGGGTTCGACGCCGACTTGCTCGAGAAGTACGAACAGCTCTACACGAAGCCCTATGGCACGATCCTCGTCAGCGGCCCGACCGGATCGGGCAAGTCCACCACGCTCTACACGACCCTTACCGCCCTGAACTCGCCGGAAAAGAACATCATTACCGTAGAGGATCCGGTCGAGCTGCCCCTGAAGGGCGTCAACCAGGTCCAACTCAACGTCAAGGCCGGACTCAACTTCGCATCCGCTCTGCGGGCGATCCTACGGTCCGACCCTGACATCGTGTTGATCGGCGAGATCCGCGACAAGGAGACTGCGTCGATCGCCATCGAGGCAGCACTGACCGGTCACATGGTGTTGTCCACCCTGCACACGAACAGTGCGGCGGCCACACCGATGCGCTTGATCGAGATGGGGATCGAACCCTTCCTGGTGACGTCCGCCCTGTCGGGCGTTGTGGCCCAACGGCTGGCCCGAAAGTTGTGCATGCACTGCAAGCAGCCCTATGTGCCGACCGATGCCGACATCACGGCCGCCGGTTGGACGATGGACGAGGTGGCCAAAGCCGGAGTGCTGACCGAAGTCTTCCGATCGATCGGCTGCTCGGCCTGCTCCCAGACCGGCTACCGGGGACGTATCGCGCTTGCCGAACTCATGCCCATGACCGAGGAGGTCGAACGAATGATCATCGAAGGAAGCTCCGTCGAGGAGATCCATCGACTGGCCGTCAGTCAAGGAATGGTGGCGCTCCGCCAGGCCGGGCTTCGCAAAGCCATCGCCGGCGAGACCACGCTCGAGGAAGTACTGCGGGTGGTGGCATGACCACCGTCGCCCACGACACCCGTAGCGAGTGGACCACCCGCCTGGCCAAGGCGCTCGTCGAATCGGGCTACGAGACCGACGCCCAGATCAAGCCGCTGCTCAACGAGGCCCTCGCCACCAACCAGACACTGGCCTTCCTGCTCATCAGCCGCAACCTTGCCCTCCCGAGCGTCGTGGTGGGCACTCTGTCCCAACTGTCCGAGGTCCCAGCTGTCGACCTGGCCGCGTTCACTCCTCAGCCTGAGGCCACGGCAGCCCTGCCGGGGGCCCTGGCTCGAGAGTTCTTGGCCATGGGTCTGCAGTTCGACGGCAATGTCCTCGTGGTGGCGTTCGGAGAACCACCCACGCCCGAAGAAGTGGAGGAACTGGCCGGGCGAGTGGGTCATCGAGTCCACGCCGTACTTGCCGACCCGGTGCTGATCGCTCAGCACCTCGGGTCGATGAACGCCTCGGATGCAACGGCTCCCGCCGATCTAGCGGAGGGAGCCTCGGTCCAGATGCAGAAGGGGACGAAGGCGACCGTAGATGAGCTCTTGACCAACGGCCTGGCGGCCGGGGGGCAGGACGACACGGTCCCACTCCATATCGACGACATGCTCCGCTATGCCGTGTCGGTCGGAGCATCGGACCTCCATCTGACGGTGGCCATGCCAGGGACCATCCGACTCCACGGGGCCATGCGCCCGATCGAAGGATGCCCGCCACTGTCGAACGACACCATCCGCGACATGATCTTCGGGATCCTGCCGGCGTCGCAACGGGAGCGGTTCGAGGCCGAACACGAGCTCGATACGTCCCACACCATTCCGGGTGTCGGTCGCTTCCGGGTGAACGTCGCCCTGCAGCGGGGGACGGTGACGGCGGCCCTGCGTCCGATCCCGCACGAGATGCCGGTGTTCTCGAGCCTTGGACTACCCGACACGATCAGGTCATTCACGGATCTTCGTCGCGGTCTCGTCCTGGTGACGGGTCCGACGGGCTCTGGCAAGTCGACGACGCTTGCCTCGTTGATCGACATCATCAACCGGACCAAGCCGATGCACATCGTCACTGTCGAGGACCCGATCGAGTTCCTGCACGACCACAAACGGTCGATCATCACCCAGCGCGAGATCGGCGAGGACACCAATTCCTTCTCCGAGGCGCTCCGACGGGTACTCCGCCAGGATCCGGATGTCATTCTCGTCGGTGAGCTCCGCGACCTCGAGACGATTTCGATGGCTCTGACCGCGGCCGAAACCGGGCACCTCGTCTTCGGCACCCTGCACACCCAAGACGCGCCCCAGACCATCGACCGCATTATCGATGTGTTCCCCACTCAACAGCAGGAGCAGATCCGGGTGATGCTGGCCTCCACCCTGGAAGGCGTCGTGACCCAGCAACTTGTTCCCACGGCTGATGGTGACGGGCGGGCTCCGTGTGCCGAGGTGCTGGTCTGCACGTCGGCCATTCGGAACTTGATCCGGATGGCGAAGACCCACCAGATCTACTCCTTGATGCAGGTGGGCGCTTCGTTCGGCATGCAGACCATGGATCAGGGCCTGGCCAACATGGTCAAGCAGGGGATCATCTCCGAGTCGAGCGCCTACGACCGATCTTCCAATGAGGAAGACCTCCGGAACCACCTCAACGTGTGATGTCCACCAGCTACTGCACCAATCGACGAAGCGGGGAACCGTGGCACTGACATTCGACTACAAGGTCCGGGACAAGGGCGGCGCCCTCGTCGAGGGCCAACTCGAGGGTGACAGCATGGCCCTCGTCGTCCGGCGCCTGCGCGAGATGGGCTACATGCCCATTTCGGTGAC
>JAYVYR010000096.1:0-35211 GCA_043784065.1 Acidimicrobiaceae bacterium | reverse complement strand
ACAGCATCCTGGTGAGTGGCTGTGTCAGAACGCCACACGACGTTCACAGAATGATCACCGGGCGATTCCTCGGGGATCGTCCGGCGTTCACCTCGCCTCCCTACCGTGGCTTCGGAAGCTGCAGGAGGTGTTCGTGGAGCGCGACAGCATCAAGGTCCTGGTCGTTGAAGACGAGGAGTCCTATCGCCAGGCCCTGGCCTCGGGCCTCCGCCACGAAGGCTTTGACGTGGTCTTGGCCTCCGACGGCCCGGAGGGCATCCACCTGTTCGCCGAGCACCGCCCCGATATCGTGCTGCTCGACATGTTGCTGCCCGGGATGCACGGGATCGACGTATGCCGAAGACTTCGGGCCGTTTCGGACGTCCCCATCCTGATGGTGAGCGCAGTCGACACCGAACTCGACGTGGTCCTCGGACTCGAGCTCGGCGCCTCGGGATACGTCATCAAGCCGTTCCGCCTGCGCGAGCTGGTCGCCCGGATGAACGCCATTCTCCGCCGCAGGCCCAATCGAGGTACGGCCAGCGCAGGCGCCGTTTCGGCCCCTGGAATGCCAACGCCGCTCCGTCGGAGGCCCGACGGAGCCAGGGGCGATTCCCAGGAGTCGTTCGGGAACGTGTCGATCAACTATGTCCGCCGCGAGGTGTCCGTTGACGCCACACCGGTGCATCTGTCTCGCAGGGAGTTCGATCTGCTCGTCGCTCTCCTGACCCCAGCTCGACGTGTCCGATCGCGCGACGAACTCATCGACCTGTTGTGGCCAGATACCTACCTGACGGATACCCGGACCCTCGACACCCACATCCATCGGCTCCGGTCCAAACTCGAGCCCGACCCTGCCGAGCCCCGCTTCATCGTCACCGTTCGTGGAGTGGGATTCCGCATCGACCCCGAAGGCACGTTCGGCGACCCGCCAGATTCCAGCTCTCATGCAGCCGACGAACCGGTCAGCGCTTGATCGAAGCGCGCCCGTCTCACGCAACCTGAGTGGTTCAGCCGAATCGGCCGTTCACGTAGTCCAAGGTCCGGGGGTCTGACGGTTCGCTGAACAACTGGGCTGTCGGCCCGAACTCGATCAACTCGCCGGCCTTGTCTTCGCCCATCAGCAAAAAGGCACAACGGTCAGACACCCGCATCGCCTGCTGCATGTTGTGCGTGACGATGACGATGGTGACCCGGTGCTTCAATTCGCCCACCAGTTCCTCGATGCGCTTGGTGGCGATCGGGTCCAGCGCCGAGGTCGGCTCGTCCATCAACAACACCTCGGGCTCGACGGCCAGCGCCCGGGCGATACACAGGCGCTGCTGCTCGCCGCCCGAGAGGGTACTGCCGTGAGCCTTGAGGCGGTCCTTCACGCTGTCCCACAGGGCAGCGGCAGCCAGGGCAGACTCGGCGGCTTCGTCGAGCAACGCCTTTTTCCGCACACCGTTGAATCGGAGGCCCGCCACCGCGTTGTCGTAGATGCTCATGGTGGGAAAGGGGTTGGGACGTTGGAACACCATGCCTACACGGCTGCGCAGCAGGGTGGGGTCGGTATCCGAGCCGTAGACGTCGAGATCGCCCAGTCTGATGGAGCCGGTCACTGTCGCCGAGCGCTCGGCATCGTGCATCCGGTTGAGCGCACGGAGCAACGTCGTCTTACCGGATCCCGACGGGCCGATCAGCGCCGTCGCTTCGCCTGCGCAGACGTCGAAGCTGACATCGCGCACAGCGGTGCGGCCACCGAACGCGACGGCCACGTCGCGCAATGTCATGACAACGTCGCCTGCCGGGGCATCGGTCATCGCCCGCTCGGCCTGCACGGTCAGAGAACCGTCAAACCGGGGTACGGAACTCCCATCGGATGGGGAACTGGCGTCAGTCATCGGCGCTCCTTCTGCAAATAGGCGGCCAGCAGTCGGCTGCCGATGCTGAGCACCAATACCACCGTCATGAGCAGCAGGGCGGCGCCCCATGCGACCTGGACCAGGTCAGCGTAGGGCTGGCCGCTATAGCTGTAGATCAAGGTCGGGAGAGCAGACATCGGCTTGGTCGGATTCCACTGGAGATACTGGTTGCCGAAGATGGTCAACAAGAGCGGGGCCGTCTCGCCGAGTCCGCGTGCGATGGCCAGCAGCACGCCGGTGATGACACCGGGAAGTGCCGTCGGAACCACCACCTTGCGGGCGATCGTCGCCCGGCGGGCGCCCAGGGCCATCGCGGCCTCGTTGAGTGAACGGGGCACACCCCGGAAGGCCGTCTCGCCGGCCCGGATGATGACCGGCAACATGATGAAGCCGACGGCGAACGACCCGGCGAGGCCGCTGTAGCCGAAGTTCCGAACAATGGCGATGTAGCCGAAGATGCCAACGGTGATCGAGGGGATACCGGTCATCACGTCGGCGGTGAACCGCAGCGTTTGGGCGGCCCGACCGTCCGACTCGGCCAGGAACAGGCCGCAAAAGAGTCCGAGCGGGACAGCCACTGCAGTGGCCACCGTGGTGATGACAACGGTACCTACGATGGCGTTCCAGACACCTCCGCCTGGGATGCCTTCCGGCGTCGTCGCCTTGGCGAAGAAGTCTGTGTTCCAGGCCCCCAGCCCCTTGGCCATCGCATAGGCGACGACGGCGACCAGGGGGACGATGGCGATGGCCAGGAACAACCAACAGATGCCGAGGGAAACTGCGGAACCCAGCTTTCGGCGGCGGAGAGTGGAGGCGGCGGCGGCCTGGACGGCCCGTCGACGCTCGACGCTCCGATCAATTGTGGAGTCAAGGATGACGGTCATCGACCCACGCCGGCCACGGCGCCCTCGTGCCCGGTCGACCAGACCAGCCAGCGTGCTGTCGAGTTGACCAGGATTCCTATGACCAGCAGCACCAATCCGGCACCGAAGAGTGCGCTCAGTTCGGTTCCGGTCGACTCGCCGAAATTATTCACGATCAGCGACGGGATGGTGGCGGCCGACGACTTGAGTGAATGGGCGATGTACGGCGAGTTCCCGATGACCATGGCGACCGCCACCGTCTCCCCCAAGGCCCGGCCTGTGGCCAGGGTGAATGCGCCCAGGATGCCGGTTCGGGCCCCGGGAAGAACCACCTTTCGGAGGACCTGCCAGCGGGTGGCGCCGAGGGCCATTGCCCCCTCCACCTGCTCGAGAGGCACCACGATCAGGACGTCGCGGGAGATGGCCACCATGGTGGGGAGGATCATGATGAAGAGGATCACGCCGGCCAGCAGCAGGCTGGGTCCGTTGTTGGGTCCGTTGAACAGCCCGGTCCAGCCGAGCAGCGACGTCAGGAAGGGTTCGACGGTGTCGCGGAAGATGGGAGCCAGCACGATCAGTCCCCACAGTCCGTAGACCACACTCGGCACCGCCGCCAGCAACTCCACCGCAGTGGAAAGGTACGGGCGTATCCGGGCAGGCACCAGGAAGGCCAGGGTGATCGCCGTCCCCAGGCCGATGGGGAAGGCCAGCACGATAGCGATGGCTGTCGACTCCAGTGTCCCGACGATGAAGGGCAGTAGCCCGTACCTACCGTGGGACGGGTTCCAGACCCCTCCGAAGATCCAACCGAAGCCGAGGGTGGAGAACGCCGGCACGGCCTGCAGAATGACGGCCACCAGGAACCACACGGCCAGGGCACCGAACAGGATGGCTGTGACCGCAAGCATGCCGCGGTAGCCGTTGTCGGGGAGCGAGAACCGGCCCCGTTTCCGGGTCTGCCGGGGCACCACAGCCTCCACCGTCGTCATCGAGGCAGCTTCACACTGAAGGGTGCCCGCGGCCCCGGGCCGGCCGGGTCACTTCGTCAGCAGTGTCTGGCCGCTGGGGCCGGTCACCGTGAGCAGCTGGGTCCGGTTCTGATTCTGGACTGCGGGCGGGAGCATCACGTAGTCCAGGGTCGCAGCCAGATCCTGGCCTCCACCCGTGTGGGTGGTCCAGTCGAGGACTTTGACCACCTGGGCACCCGTGGTGGCGCTGGTCTGCTTCTGCAGGAGGATGGCCCAGCTGTAGCCCGAGATCGGGTAGCTCGTAGCACCGGACTGGTTGACGATGGAGAAGTCGCTCGCCGAAACGTTCGTCTTCTGGTTGGCGTCGGCGGCCACCGTGTTCAGGCTGGGGACGACGTAGGTGCCGGCGGAGTTCTTGACCGCGGCGTAGCTCATGTTGTTCTTGATGGCGTACGACAGTTCGACGTAGCCGATGGAATAGGGGCTGGACAGGATCGATGCGGCAACGCCCGAGTTCTTCGGAGTCTGGGCGAATCCAGCCGGCCAGCCGATGGTCTTGGAGGTGCCCAAGGTCCATGCAGTCGGATTCGCCGACTTCAGGTAGTCGGTGAAGATATAGGTGGTGCCGGAGCTGTCGGCCCGCACCTCGGGAGTGATGACATGGGAAGGGAGGGAGACACCAGGGTTGAGGGCGGTGATCTGCGATGCGTTCCACATCGTGATAGCACCGTCGAAGATGCCAGCCAGCGCGGCGGCGTCCAGTTTCACCCGGCCGGTGACGCCGGGCAGGTTGTAGGCGACGGCGACGCCACCCAGGATGTCGGGGACCTGGACCACTGGTCCGGAGGAAGCGGGAACCTTGGCCAGGTCGGAGGCGCCCATGGGCACGTCCGATGCGGCGAAGGCCACGGAACCGCCTTCAAATGCGGTGATACCGGCGCCACTGCCGACGCCCTGGTAGTTGACCTGCAGACCCTGGTTCAGGCTGGTGTACTTGAAGAACGCCGAGTTGAAAAACGGCTGGACGAAGGTCGAACCGGACGCATTGAACGTGCCGGCAGGTGCTTTGAGGTCAGTGGCAAGGAACGCGGCGTTGCCGGCACTGAGCTTGCCCCCCGGAGGGACGGTCGTCGTCGTCGGGGTAGTGGAGGACGAGCCACAAGCGCTCAACAGGGCCGCGCCGGCCAGACCGAAGGCGACGAGCGGCACCACACGACGACCGGACTTCGAAGGGTGGGCGTTCCGGATACGCATCAGTCGTTTGACCTCCAGGTCGGTGAAGTGCAGTCCGTCGATCCGCACACCATTCATGCGGATCCTGCTTACTTCCTGACCGTACCCATCGCACCTGAACGCAATGTGAATTTCACCTGAACGGCAAACGAATTTCCGGGAGATCAGTCATGGACGCCTCCGAGGCCGACGAATTGCTCGATGATCTCCGCCAGTTCCAGCGGTCTATCGCCCTGGATACTGTGACCTGCCCCCTCGACGACCATCACCCCGTCGTCGGGACGGCGGCGATGAAATTCAGCGACGTCATCGTCGTCCACCACGGGTGACAGACTTCCCCGAACGAGGAGCACGGGGACCGCAACGGACTGGAGGGCGTCCCAAAGGGCATGGAAATCGGCCCGCTCCACATGGAGCCCGATGTCCACCGCCGGGCGCCCCACCTGGTGGCGCCAGGCCCAACTGCCATCGGTTACCTGGATCGAATTGTGCAGCACCCCCCGTCGCAGCGACGTCACGGACCTGGTCGGATTGAACAGGATGGTCCGCTCAAGTAGCTCGTCGAAGGTGGCGAACGTCTCGGGCCCCGCAAGGAAGGCCGTGATATCGGAGGCCTTGTCGCCGTTCACCCCGGGAGTGATGTCGACCAAGAGAAGCCGACGGACGAGGTGCGGATGACGGACGGCCAGGGCGATTGCCGTGGCACCGCCCAGCGACATGCCGATGACCGCCCGGGCCTCGGGAGCAACGTGTGCGACCACCAGGGCGATGTCGTCGGCCATGGCTGACGCGTCGAGCCAGGTTGACTCCTGGGGCCAGTCCGAATGGCCGTGGCCGGGCAGGTCGATCGCCACCAGCGGCCGGTCGAGGGCAAGGGCGACCGTGTCCCACGTGTGGGCATTCTGGCCTCCGCCGTGGATGAGCACCAGCTCCGGCGGGCTGTCGCCCCACCTCAGGAAGCTGATCCGGCGTCCGGGGGCCACCTCCAGAAATTCGCGGCACACCACCGGCGGAGCGACGAACGGGAGGCCGACCTCTGCGGCGTTCTCGTGGAAGAGCGAGAACTCGTCATAGGTCGGCAAGGGATCGGTCACAGCAGCTCCTGTCCGGATGTAGTCACGGGGGCGGACGTCGTACCGGCACGGGACAGTTCGCCGACCAGTTCGGCGAGAGTTTCGTCGGCCACCAGGTACGGGGTATAGAAGCCCACCCGGTCGACGAGTCCGCCGAATCGGTCCACGATCTCGCCAGCCACCTCTGCTGGCGAACCGACTGCGGCCAGGGTGGCGAGCACGGTGTCGTCAATGCGCTCGGGCATCTCGTCCCACCGACCCGCCTTGCTCAGAGCGTGCAGCTCGGGTTGGAGGTCCTCCCAGCCTTCGGCCTCGAGCACAGGACGGTAGGCGGGGGTCGACGCATAGAACGACAGCAGCCAGCGACCAGCCAGCCGGGCCGTCTCCAACTCGGCCTCGTCCCTCCCGCAACAGACGATGACCTCGCCGGTCACGGTCAGGTCCGACCTCGACCGCCCGCCCTTGGCCAATCCCTCGGCCACGGCCGGCAGGGTCCGGGTCCGGAGGTGGGTACTGGTGTTGAACGGCATGACCAGGAGGCCGTCAGCAACTTCGGCGGCCAGCGACACCATCTGGGGCCCGAGGCCACCGAGGGCGATGGGGGGCAGGCCGAAGGGGTGCGGACCAGGGTTGAACATCGGCGGCATCAAAGTGTGGGAGCTGAACTCGCCCCGAAAGTCCAGTCGCTCGCCCGTCTCCCATGTGGCGAAGATGGCCCGCAGCGCACCGACAAGCTCGCGCATCCTGGCGATCGGTCGGTCGAACTGGGCCCCATACCGCTTCTCCACCTGGGTCCGGATCTGGCTGCCCAGCCCCAGTGTGAAGCGGCCTTTGGACAGGAGTTGGAGGTCCCACGCCTGGTGGGCCAGCTGGACCGGGTTACGCGGAAAGGCAATAGCCACATTGGTGGCCAACTCCAACGTGGTGGAGGCGCCGGCGGCCAGGATCAACGGGGTGAAGACGTCGTGGGGACCTTCGAAGGTGAAGGCCCCGTCCACACCGATGTTCTCGAGGAGGCGGGCGTGAGCAGCCGCGTCTTCGAGCCCGGCCAGCTGAGTGTCGAATCGCATCGACCCATGCTGGCATCCCCGGAAGGCCGCCGTCGTCGTCGCCTCCTGCCGGGGTTCTGGCCCAGCCGTCAGGACCATGTGCCCTGACCGGATGGCATTCCCGGTGACACACTGGGGCCATGGCACCACGACTCTGTACCCCGGACGAGGCGGCGGCCCTGATCCAGACGACGGACACCATAGGATTCGGCCTCGGTCCGGCCAATCCCGACGCCTTTCTCACCGCCCTCGGCAACCGTGACGACTGGATCGATCTCACCGTGGGCGGGGCCCTGCTGCTCGGCTACTACACGGTGCTCGCCCACCCCAACGTCTCCTACCGGTGTGGCTTCTTCGGGCCGGCCGAGCGAATGCTGTTGGCCGGCGGGGCCAATATCGAGCTGGTACCGGGCGGCTTCCGTCAGTTCGCTCCCATTCTTCGTCGCTATGACCCACGCGTCATGACGGTGCTGGCCGCCCCTCCCCGCGACGGCACCGTCAACCTCTCACTCCATATCGGTGCCACCTACGACGAACTGCTGTTGGCCGGGCGGGACCCCGACCGGCTCCTGGTGGTGGAGGTCAACCCCCATCTGCCTCGCACGAAATCACTGGGGCCTGACTACACCAACACGATCCCCCTGGACATCGTCGATGTCATCATCGAGGCGGACGGCGCCCCGTTCACCCTTCCCCAACCCGAGCCTGACGGCATCGATGAGGCCATCGCCGAACAAGCCCGCTCCTTCGTCACCGACGGGGCCACCCTGCAGATCGGGATCGGAGCAGTACCCAACATGGTGGCCATCAAGTTGGCCGAAGGCCCAGGTGGAGGCTACGGAGTCCACTCCGAAATGTTTACCGACGGGCTCATGCGTCTGCACCAGGCCGGCAAAGTCACCAACGACGCCAAGCGCTTGTTCAATGGGGTCTCTATCACCACCTTCGCACTCGGGTCGGCCGAGTTGTACGCCTGGCTCGACGACAACCACGAGGTGGCCTTCGTGCCCGTCCAAGTGGTCAACGACCCGACGGTCATCGCCCAGAACTACGCATTTGTCTCCATCAATGGAGCGCTCAGTGTCGACCTGTACGGGCAGGTGGTCGCCGACAATATCGACGGGCGCCAGATTTCCGGGGTGGGCGGGCATGAAGACTTCGTGGCCGGGGCGGAGATGCGTCTCGACGACCATTCGCTGATCTGCCTGCGCTCGACGGCGGTGTCCAACGGAGTCACCCGGTCCCGGATCGTGCCGACACTGCCCGAAGGTTCCGTGGTCTCGACCCCGCGGCACCACACCGGCGTGGTCATCACCGAGTGGGGGTCTGCCGATCTTTCGGGGCGGACGGTGC
Source organism: Acidimicrobiaceae bacterium (assembly GCA_043784065.1). Classification (GTDB taxonomy): domain Bacteria; phylum Actinomycetota; class Acidimicrobiia; order Acidimicrobiales; family RAAP-2; genus Bog-756. The sequence continues at coordinate 26,789 of JAYVYR010000096.1, read as the reverse complement.
GCGAACGGGCCGCCGCACTGTCCGACATCGCCCACCCTGACTTCCGCGATGGCCTGCGTTCTGTTGCCGCCACGCTCGGGCGCCACTGACCATATGGACAGACCGGTCCCGGGCACCGACGCGCCCGCCTCGCTTCGAATCGCCAGCTTCAACGTCCACATGGGGGTGGACGGATGGGGACGTCCCTATGACCTGCTGGGCGAATGCGCCGCCCTCGACGCCGACGTGCTGATCCTTCAGGAGGCCTGGGTCCCCGACGACGGAACTACAGGAACAGCCGCGCAGCTGGCCGACCACCTCGGCTACAAGATCATCGGCGAAGCCCATCTGGCCCACGCCAGGCTGTACGACCCGGTGCCCACCGACACCCGTCGATGGGCTCCGGTGCTCGGCCAGGTGCGCAAGACCTTGCGGCTCGACCACGAGCGTTTCACCGTGCCAGCCGGCTCCCACGATAGGGCCGCCGGGCGTGGACGCTGGGGGGTGGCGGTGCTGGCCCGGGTGGCGTGCCGCGACGTGGAGGTCCTGTCGTTGGGCAAGCTCCGTCGAGACCCGGCCAGTCGGGCCGTGGTGCGGTGCAGGACCGACCTCGGTGGTGGTGAGTTGACGATCCACGGCACGCACATGTCCCACATCACCCATCTCTCGCCCGCCCAATACCGCAAACTGGCCCGCCTGCTGCCCCCGATCGAACAGGCGGCTCTGGTGGCGGGAGACATGAACATGTGGGGGCCGCCCGCATCCTCGTTCTTCCTGGGCTGGCGGCGGGCCGTGGTCGGACGGACATGGCCATCGCACCGGCCGCACAGTCAGCTCGATCACGTCCTGATCACCCCAGCGCTGCGGGTTGTCGATGCCCGGGTGGCCGCCGCTTCAGGCTCGGACCACCGGCCGGTAGTGGTCACCCTGGCACTTGCCTGACGGTTGATGGTTCGGGCCTTCAGGCACCCCGGGCGGAAAGGCAGGCCCGGCGGTAGCGTCTGGCCATGACCGACTCCCTCGACGACTTCGAACACTCGACGTTTACCTTCGAGGGCGCCACCCGTGCCGTCCACCGCACTGGTGAGGGCCCAGCAGTCATCGTGATGAGCGAGATACCTGGCATCACGCCGAATGTGGCTCGGTTCGCTCGAATGGTCGCCGGCATCGGGTGCACCGCCGTGATGCCCCACCTCTTCGGCGACGATGGCCGGGACCCGACCATGGCGCTGGCTGTCAAAGAGGTGGCCAAGGCATGTGTGTCGAACGAATTCGCCATCCTCGCTCTCGACAAGACCAGCCCGATCACCGTGTGGCTCCGGGCACTGGCCCGGGCGGAGCACGAGCGGTGCGGCGGACCAGGCGTCGGTGCGGTGGGGATGTGCCTGACCGGTGGGTTCGCCCTGGCCATGCTGGTCGACGATGTCATCAAGGCCCCTGTGTTGAGCCAGCCGTCCCTGCCCTTCCCCGTGTCGAAGAGGCACCGTGCTGCTCTGGGCATCAGCGATGCGGACCTCGATCGGGTCAAGGAACGTGTGGCGGCTGGAGTGTGCGTGCTCGGCGTGCGCTTCACCGGCGACAAGGCCGCCCCGCCGGAGCGGTTTGCTGCCTTGCGCGAGCTGCTTGGCGACGGATTCGTCGGCATCGAACTGGACTCGTCGGCGGGCAACCCTCATGGACACCGCAAGGGTGCCCACTCCGTCCTGACCGAGGACCTCGACGACCGGCCAGGAACCCCGACCCGGGAGGCGCTCGACCAGGTTCTCGATCTGTTCCGCACCCGACTGCTCTCATGAGCGCGCTGGTCGATGCGTGGCGGTCCCGCGGTCGCCACCACGAACTGCTCGGCCAGACCGTATTCGTCGTAGAGGTGCCGGCCACCGGTCCGGTGGCCGCCCCTCCGCTCCTGGTCCTCCACGGTTTCCCGACCTCTTCATTCGACTTCCATCGAGTGGTCGACGCCCTGGCCACTGACCGCAGGGTCGTGCTCTTCGACATGCTCGGCTATGGCCTGTCGGCCAAGCCCGACCGCCCCTATCGGCTGGTCGACCAGGCCGATCTGACCCAGGCGTTGGTGACCGAGCTCGGCATCGACCGGCTCGGACTCCTCACCCACGACATCGGCAATTCTGTGGGAGGTGAACTTCTCGCCCGCCAGATCGAGGGCTCCTGGCCGGTCGAGGTGACCGACCGGATGGTGACCAACGGCACCCTCTACATGGACCTGGTGCAGCTCAGCGATGGACAGCGACTGCTCGAGGCGCTCCCCGACGCACGCCTCGATGCCGGGATCCTCACTCGGGAAAGCGTGCTAGCCGGGCTGGTCGCCACGTTCAGCCCGGACCACCGGGTGGGCGACTCCGAGCTGGCTGCCGCCTGGGAGCTGATCTCGGCCGATGACGGCGAGCAGCTCCTCGCCCGCCACGTCCGGTACATCGATGAGCGCCGCCGGAACGAGATGAGGTTCACGCCACCCGTAGTCGACCACCCGTCGCCACTGACTGTCGTGTGGGGCTCGGATGATCCGATCGCCGTGGTGGCGATGGCCGGCCGGCTGGCCGGCGCCAGGCCCGATGCCAGGGTGGTACGACTCGACGGAGTGGGCCACTACCCGATGGTCGAGACACCCGCCCGGTTCGTCGCCGCAATTCTCGGAAGGCAATGACGTCCGGGGCCGCTCAGGCGGTGGCGAGGATTTCGCCGTGCAACACGGCGAACCAGCCATCGGGTGAGTCCCCCCACTGCCGCCACGCTGCACCGAATGCTTCCAGGTCGTCCCGGTCGGCGATCCCGTGGAATTCCAGCTGGGTCCCCAAGAACGAGTCGGGGCCGGCGAACCGGTCAGCCCACAACCCACTCCACCACGTCCGGTCCTCATCTGTGGCGAAACACCACACCGAGGCCGAGGCCGTCACGTCGCCAAAGCCGGCCGCATGGGCCCAGCCGAGCAGATGGCGTGCCGCATCCCAGTTCGCCCGGTTGACCCGGGTAAGTTCACCGTAGGCGGCGATGGCGCGGGCGAGGTCGGCAATCGCAGGAGCGAATGAGAACGACGGATAGTCGCCGTCGCGAGCGGCCACCACCCCGCCTGGCCGGCACACCCGCCGCATCTCCATCAGGGCGGCAACCGGGTCGGCCACGTGCTGAAGAACCTGGTGGGCATGGATCACATCGAATGAGTTGTCGGCACACGGTAGGGAAAAGAGGTCGGCCACCTCGAACATGACCGGCAGGTTGGCCTGGGTGGCCGATGCACGGGCTTCATCGAGCACATCGGACGAAGCGTCGATGCCGACCACCCGTCCAGGAGCAACCATCCGGGCCAGATCGCAGGTGATGGTGCCCGGACCACATCCCACATCAAGGAGGTCGAGGCCGGGGCGGAGCCGGGGCAACAGGTAGGCGGCCGAATTGGCGGCGGTCCGCCAACGGTGGGAGCGGAGTACGCCGTCGTCGTGACCGTGGGTGTAGGTGGTGTCAGGCATCTTCCCAGCATGTAACCGGTGTGGTCCATTGGCAATACATGCTTCTGAAGGTCGTGCATAAGCTATGCCTATGGCAACAGCCGAGTGGCTTCGGACCTTCGTGGCCATCTACCGCACCGGGTCAGTGACAGAAGGAGCGGCACTGCGGAGATTGTCCCAGCCGGCGGCGAGCCAGCAACTCAAGTCTCTCGAGCGCTCGGTCGGCACTCCATTGTTCGTCCGAGTACCCAACGGAGTAGACCCCACCCGGTCGGGCCGTGAGCTCTACACAGCCGTTGCCGATGCCCTCGACCGGCTCGAACCGGTGCTCGACGGGCTCGACGGCGGCGCCGAGCGTCAGGGAACTCCGGCTCTCCGCTTCGGCTCCTCGCCCGAGTTCTTCACCTACGGCGTCGTTCCGTACCTGGGAGGGGACGCCCCGCAACTGCTCGTTCGATTCGGCCCCGATGCGGATTTGCTGACCTCGTTGCGTCATGCGGAACTCGACGTGGTCGTCACCACCTCCGACTCGTCCCGCCGGGATCTGACCAGTATTCCCCTCGGGACCACACGGTTCCTCCTGGTGTCCGCACCCGGACACCTCACGGGCCCCCCGGCGGCAGACCTCGACGACTTGGGGGAGGCCCTGGTCGGCACCGACTGGGTGGCCTACAGCGCCGAGTTGCCCCGCACCCGTCGGTTCTGGCAATCCTCGCTGGGACGACCCTTTTCCGGCACCCTGCGACTGGTGGCCCCTGACCTACGGGCCGTGGCCCGGGCCGTGGCCGAGGGTCTCGGGGTGAGCATGCTTCCGGAATACGCCTGTGCCGCCGGCCTGGAGGCGGGGGACCTGGTCGAGGTGTACCCGGTCGGGGACGTTGTTCCTGCCCAGCCGTGGTTTGCCGTCACCCGTGAGGCCGACCTGGTGCGTCATCAGGTGGCGTCGTTCGTCCGGAGGCTCGGCCTACCCCGGGGCAGCTGAGCCACAGCCAGGCCCGCGGCGCTGATCCCCAACGTCACGATGGCAGACCCCGAACCGGGCGACCGTCCTCCAGGTAGACGGTGCCGATGGCAGCGAGGCCCCGGGCAACTCGGCGGCCGACGGGTCCGCTCAACAGTCGGTCCGCCTCGGCAGGGGTCGCCCAGCGGGCATCTCCGATCTCGCCGGCCTGGAGGACGAGCTCGTCGCGCCGGACGGCTTCGATCATTCCGCAGTCGAACAGGAACCGGACCCCCCCGGGGCGGCCCGGTCGCCTATGGAGAAAGTCGACACACACCAGTCGACCGGTGACGACATCCAACCCGGTCTCTTCAGCAACTTCGCGGCGGCATCCCTCCCACGGCGACTCGCCGTCCTCCTCGACCTGACCGCCAGGGATCGTCCAGCCGGACTTATAGGTGGGCTTCAGTATCAGGATCCGGCCCCCGGCGTCGTGCAGGAGAGCGCCGGCAGATGCCGGGATCCGGGGCAGCACGAAATCAGACACCAGCCCATCATCACCGATAGGGGAGACGACCGGTGCCACCCTGGGTCCATGTCCAAACTCTTCGACCACGTCCCCCATCCACGGATCGAGCAACGCAAGTCCGAACCCGCTGTCCGGGTGGCCGAGCAGTTGCCCGATTCCAGCCCGGTGGCCGAGTTCAACTCGAAGCTGGCTGTCACCATCACGGGACTTGTCGGGACGATGTGGTGCGCCTACGTATTCGCCGGCATCGCCCTGATCGGTCTGCCAGCGGTGCTGGGGCTCACGTTCGTACCCGCGCGGTTCTCGACCATCGTGCTGTGGGTTTCCAGCGAATTCCTCCAGCTGGTCCTCCTGGCGGTGATCATCGTGGGCCAGAACATCCAGAGCCAGGCAGCCGACAAGCGGGCCGAAGCCACCTATGAGGATGCCGACGCCGTGCTGCACGAGGCCATTCAGATCCAGAAGCATCTGGAGGCCCAGGATGAGGCCATCCAGCGCATCCTCGCCCTGGTCGCCGGCAGCGGACCAGGCGACAGCAGTGCGGCCCCCGCCCCGCCTGCCGTAGCACGACCCCCGGCCGCCCCTACCCCGTCGTGAGGGAGCCCTCCAGCCCAGCGATGGCCACATCCTTGGCCCAGCGGTAGTCGGGCTTTCCCGACGGTGAACGCCGAACGGTATCGACGAACACCGCGTCGCGGGGCAGTTTGTAGCCAGCCAGATGGACACGGCAGTGCTGCCGCAGGTCCTCGAGGTCCGGCGTCACATCGAGGCCGGTACGCAGCTGGATCACGGCGGTCACCTGGGATCCCCACCGCTCACTCGGGGTACCGACCACGATGGCGTCGAACACAGCCGGATGACTCTTCAGTGTCTTCTCCACCTCTTCGGGAAAGATCTTCTCGCCCCCGGAGTTGATGGACACCGAACCCCGCCCGTAGACGGCAATGGTTCCATCGGCGAGCAGTTTGGCCAAGTCGCCGGGCACCGCGTACCGCACCCCGTCAACCATCGGGAAGGTTGCCGTCGTCTTGGCCTCGTCCTTGTAATAGCCGAGCGGAATGTGCCCGCTGGTGGCCAGCATCCCCATGCGACCGTCGCCCGGTGCGCACAGCGTTCCGTCCTCCGCTATGACCACGTTGCCCGGTCCCATCTGAAATACCGGTGCGCCGTCCTCGTTCTGCCCGACGAGGCTGCCCTGTCCGCCCGTCTCCGACGCCCCGAACCCGTCCATCACGATGACGTGCGGAAGGAGCCTGTTGAGGGCCGACTTCATCGACGGCGACAGGATGGCTCCTCCCGAGCCGTACACCAGCAGCTTGGACAAGTCGTGGGTACCGGTGCTCTCGGCCTCAAGATGGTCGATGAGCGGGCGGGCGTAGGCGTCGCCAATGGTCATGACCACGCGCACCTCCTCCTCGGCCATCACCCGCAGCGCGAACTCCGGGTCGAAACCGAGGTCACGGATGAGGACGTTGTACGTGCCCGACAACAATGCGCTGAAAGCGATCCACCAGCCACCCCCGTGCATCAGTGGGCAGAGGGTCAACGCTCCTGGGATCGGATAGTCGGCCGCCGCCCGAGCGGCCACGTCGGCAAGGTCGGACACTGGAGCGATGCCGAGCGCCGGGTTGCCACCACCGCCCACCACCGAGAGGTAGATGTCCTCATGGCGCCACATCACTCCCTTGGGCATGCCCGTCGTCCCCCCGGTCCACAACCCGTAGCGGTCATCGGGTCCACGACCCTCGACCTCGGGCCGGGTGCTCGGATGGTCAGCTAACTGCGCCTCGTACCGGTCATCGGCCACGATCACCGGGCAGTTCCACGTCAGTCCCTTGGCCGCCCGTTCGGCCCGGACCTCAAGGTCGGGCTCGGTGACCAGCAGCTGGAGATCAGCATTGTCGAACAGGTATTCGAGTTCCTCGTCGACGTACCGGAAGTTGACGTTGACCGGTACGGCCCGGACCTTGAAAGCGGCCAGAGTGACCTCGATGTACTGGTTGCCGTCATAGAGGTGGCAGCCGATGTGGTCGCCGGGCGCGATGCCATACTCGAGCAGTGCGTGGGCCAGTCGGTTGGCTCGGGCGTCGAGTTCGGCGAAGGTGAGCCGAACCTCGTCGTCAGCCGTCGACCGGACGACCAACGCCGGTGCATCAGGCGTCGTGTCGACAACCGTCTCGAAGATGTCTGCGAAGTTGAGGCCGGCCATTTCCCCCCCCGGGTTCACGTGCAATGCAGCGTACCGCGCCGACCCCCGTGCGTCCGGGGCCTCAGCGACTCCGCGCACTCCTACCGCAGCGTGAGCTCGACCTGACCCCCCTCGGATGTCATCTCGGCCAGCACCCGCCCGGGCACGCTGAGCGACCGGTGAGGCACCGAGTGGCGGAGGCGTGCACGACCGATCTCACGTCCACCCTGTCGGGCCACCACCAGCCGGCGGCCGGTGAACGTAGCGGTGCGCACCAGGAGCCGACCGGGGAGGTCACCCGGGTCGACCAGGACCGGCACCACCGAGGTCAGCGGTCGGTCCACCGCCACGGTGACGGTGACGGTGCCGGCCGTCGGACGTGCCCCATGTGCGAAGTCACGGGTGCGGCCATGTGCGAAGTCCTGGGCCAGGCGACGACCGGCGGCGCGTCCGCCGAGCGCGGCGATGCTGGCCGTCTCCCCCGGATGGACCAGGTTGCCGGCGGCCACCACCCCGGCACGCGACGTCCGGCCCCACCCATCGGTGCGGGGGCCACCGGTGGCGGGGTCGGTGGCGACCCCCATCCGTCGGGCCAGTTCGTGGTCGGGCACCCAGTCCCCTGTGAAGACGATCGTGTCGGCCTCGACCCGGTCGACCCGGCCCGTAGCCAGGTCCTCGATGTCGACCGCCTCCAGACGCCCGTGCCCGAGCAGGGTCGCCACCCGGGACGAGGTGCGGAGCGGCACCCGCAGTCCCAACCTGGTCACCCACGCGAAAGCCGCCACCGTCTGGTGGCGGGGCAGGTCCGTGACCATGGCGACGGTGGTGACCCCCGCATGACGGAGGGTGAGCACGGCCGAGTAGGCGACATGTTCCGCACCCACCACCACGGCACGCCGGCCCACCGGTAGGTCCGCCAGCAGCACCCACTGCTGAAGTTGGCCGGTGGTAAACACCCCGGCGGGCCGGTCACCGGGCACCAGACGGGCGGCCCGCGGCCGCTCTCGGGCGCCGGTGGCCAGCAGGACCACGTCGGGGTGCACGACTTCCAGGCCACCCGGGCCGACCAGGGTGGCTGCCCCGTCGGGCGCCACCCCGGCGACGGTGGTCAACAGGCGCAGGACTGCTCCGGCGTCGACGGCCCGGGCCGTCAGGTGCCGGGCGTAGGTCGGACCGCGCATCGTGCGGTGCAGGTCCTGAAGCCCGAACCCGGTGTGGTCACAATGGCGGGGCACGCCCCCGGAGACCGCCTCGCGGTCGACCACCCACACCGGGCCGACCCCGCGGTGCGCCAGTTCGTGGGCCGCGGTGAGGCCGGCCGGACCCGCCCCCACTACCAGCACCGCCGGGTCACCCATACGTCACCCGTCGATCCCTCATCGGGGCATCTGGGTGAGCACTGCGGGGTCGCGGCCCGTCTCGGCGGCGGCCAGGGCCACGACCTCGGCCCCGCAGTAGAAGCCCTGGCAGCGACCGTTCATGGCCCGCGTGCGGCGGCGGATGCCCCCGAGGTCGGTGGCGGGCACCGGGGCGTGGCAGGCGTCGCGGATCTCCCCCCGGCTGACCTGCTCGCAGTGGCAGAGGGCCGTGCCGTAGGCCGGGTCGGCGGCGATCCGGGCGGGGTCACGCAGTGGGCGCACCTGCAACTCGCCCAGTGGCGGCATGACCGGCGGCACGGATTCCACCGGCGGCCCGGACCAGGTGGCGCCGGCACCGGCCAGCAGCTCGGCCACATGCTCGGCCACGGCCATCGATGACGTCAGGCCGGTCGAGCGGATCCCCCCGACGGAGACGTACCGCTGGTCGGCGTGGAGCCTGATCTGGTAGTCGCGGTGCTCGGTGGCCGCCCGCAGACCCGCATAGGTGGCGGTGACCTCCTCGTCCACCAGGTCCGGCAGGATGCGTCGCCCGTCGGCCAGCAGGCGACCGATCCCCTCCGCCGTGGTAGCGGTGTCCGTTCGGTCCCCCAGGTCCTCGGCCGTCGGGCCGAGCAGCACGTTCCCCCAGGTGGTGGGAGAGACCAACACCCCTTTGGTGCGTGCCGTGGGCACCGGCAGCAGGATGGCGGTGAGGAGCCGGCGGGCCAGCTTGTCGAACACGATGAGCTGCCCCCGTCGGGGGGTGACGACGAAGTCACGGTGGCCGAGGAGTCCGTCGATACGGTCGGCGCCCAGGCCGGCGGCGTTGACGAGCCAACGGGCCCGCACGGACCCCGTGGGCCCCTTTACCTCGTGGCCCTCGGTGCCCACGTCGATCCCGGTCACGAATGTGCACAGTCGAAGGAGTACTCCGGCGCCGACGGCCTCGGTGGCGAAGGCCAGTGTGACGGACCACGGGTCGATGGCCCACTCGCCGGGCACGGCCAGCCCCGACCGAGCGCCGGGTCCGAGGTGGCGCTCGCGGGAGCGCACCTCGTCCGCTCCCACCAACGAAGCGTCGTCGCACCCATTGGCGTTGGCCTTGTCGAGCAGGGCGGGCAGAACCGCCTCCTGCTCGTCGTCCCACGCCACCAACAGCGCCCCGGTGGGCTCGACGGCGATCTCGGCAGCAGCGGCATAGGCGGCTAGGAGCCGTCGGCCCCGACCCACCAGGGCCGACTCGAGGGAGCCCGGCTCGGTGTCGAACCCGGTGTGGAGGATGGCCGTGTTTGCTTTGGACGTCCCGTCCCCGACATCGTTGGCCTGATCGAGCAGGACCACCGAGGCCCCGGCCAGGGCCAGGTGGCGGGCGATGGCACAGCCCACCACCCCGGCGCCGATGACGGCGACGTCCACTTCCGAGCCTCCCGACGCCAACGCGGTTCAGTCCCCGTCCGAGGTAGCGATGACCCGTTCGGCCGCTGCGGTGAACCGGGCCAGGCGCTCGGACGCCTCGTCGGGACCCATCCGTGGCTCGTAGCGGGCGGAGGGCGCCGGACTCGGCACGTCGGGGGCCGCCCCGGTGCCCTCCAGACCGAGGCGGGCCAGGGCGGCGACGCCCAGGCCGGTGGCGTGGGGGGAGGCGAACACCTCGACCGGGACCTGGAGCAGGTCGGCCTGGTATTGCATCAGGAACTTGGAGCGGGTGAGGCCTCCGTCGACCCGCAACTCGACCAGCGGCCCGCCAAGGTCGTCGGTCGCGGCGGCGGCCACTAGCGCGACCTGGGCAGCCAGGCCCTCGAGTGTGGCCCGGACGACATGGGCCGGTCTCGAGTGGAGGTCGAGGCCTTCGAGGGTGCCGGTGGCCGAGGGACGCCAGTAGGGGGCACCCAGGCCGGCCAGGGCGGGCACCATGGTCACCCCTCCCGAGTCGGGCACTCCGGTGGCCACCGCGTCGAGGTCCTCGGCTCCGTCCAGCAGGCCCATCGAGACCAGCCACGTCACCGCCGCCCCGGCCGTGTAGCTCTGGCCGTCGAGGCAGTAGGCCACCGAGCCGGGTACCTCCCAGGCCACCGAGGCGGACAGGCCGTGGGTCGACCGCCGTGCCACGGCGCCGGTGGTGACCAGTAGGAAGGCGCCGGTGCCGTAGGTGCACTTGGCCTGGCCGGCCGCCAGGCAGCCCTCGCCCACCAGTGCGGCCTGCTGGTCCACGGCCAGGCCGGTCACCGGGAGCGGTGGCCCGAATGCGGTGGTCATCCCGATCGGCGTGCCACACCCCACCACCTCGGGCAGGTCGGCCTGATCCAGGCCGAAGATCGCCACGGCCTCCTCCGACCAGCCCCGGCTGTCGAGGTCGAGCACCATCGAGCGCGACGCAGTGGTGACGTCGGTCACGAACTCGCCGGTCAGGGCGTGGAGCAGCCAGGTGTCGGTCGTGGTCACGACGCCCTCGGTGGTCCGGTTCCGACGCAACCAGGCCAGCTTCGGCGCCGAAAAGTACGGGTCGAGCGGGAGCCCGGAGATGTCGCACAACCGGTCGCGTTGCGGTCCGAGATGGTCGGTGACCGAGGTGGCCCGCCGGTCCTGCCACGACAGGGCGGTCGTCAACGGGCGACCAGTGGGGCGGTCCCAGGCCAGCACCGTCTCCCCCTGGTTGGCGAGGCCGATGCCGTGCACCACCACACCGGCCTGAGCGACGGCCGCCCGGCCGGCCGCCATCACCGACGCCAGCAGTTCGGCCGGGTCCTGCTCGACCGCACCGTCTCCGGTGGCGTTCGGGTGCACCGGGCACTCGGCCACGCTCAGGATCGCCCCGCCGTCCCCCACCACCAGGGCCTTGGTGGCCGAAGTGCCCTGGTCGATGGCCAGGATGTTCACCGCTCCACCTCCCGACGGGCCGTCCACGTGTCGACTATCACGCCGCCACGCTACCCACCCCGTCGGGACCACGATCGATGGTGCGGCGAACGGGCAAGCTGGCGACATGGAGCGGCACACCGGGAGTGGACCCGTCACGATTGTCTAGGTTGGGCCGGAGAGGGCCGGGGAGGGCCGGGGAGGGCCGATGCCGTGGCCGAGGTTCGGCGTCGAATCCTGGACGAGTGCCGTTCCGCCCCTGCGGCATCGGGCTTTCGGCTGCTGCTGCTGTGGGCCACCGAGGACGGACGGCCCCTCCACGAACGCGAAGACTTCACAACTTCGGATCGGTTGCTGCACCTGGGCGTCCCCGACTGAGGGGACCGGGTCGCCGGGAGCCGGCTACACCCGGGCCATGTTGTCGAACCGGGCATGGTGACCGATGAAGGCCAGCCGGGTCGTGCCCGTCGGGCCGTTGCGATGCTTGGCCACGATCACCTCGGCCGTGCCCTGCGTTTCGGCGGCGTCGGGGTTGTAGACCTCGTCGCGGTACAGGAAGAGAACGACGTCGGCGTCCTGTTCGATCGAGCCCGACTCCCGGAGGTCGGCGAGCATCGGCCGCTTGTCCGGGCGGCTCTCGAGCCCTCGGGACAGCTGCGACAGGGCCACCACCGGCACCTCGAGCTCGCGGGCCAGGATCTTCAGGCCACGGCTGATTTCGGACACCTCGACCTGCCGGTTTTCCGAGCCGTGGCGTCCGGTCATCAGCTGGAGGTAGTCGATGACCACCAGGCTGAGGCCTTCGCGACTCTTGAGCCGGCGGGCCCGGGCCCGGATATCCATAACCGTCAAGTTGGGATTGTCGTCGATGTAGATCGGGGCCTCGCTCATCCGGCTGATGGCGTTGCCGATCTTCGGCCAGTCGGCCTCGCGCAGTTTGCCGGTGCGCATTCGGCCGGCGTCGACCCGGGCCTCAGACGACAGGAGGCGCTGGGTGAGCTCCATATGGCTCATCTCGAGCGAGAACAGGAGAACCGGCTTCTTGAGCTTGACGCCGGCATTGGCCACCATGCCGAGGGCGAAGGCGGTCTTGCCCATGGCGGGGCGGGCGCCGACCACGATCAGATTCGAAGGCTGGAGTCCGGCCAGCTGCTCGTCCAGATCGGTGTAGCCGGTGGCCAATCCGGTAACCGACTCACTGCGACTGAAAAGGAGTTCCAGGTGATCGAGCGTGGCCCCCAGCAGTTCTTCAAGCGGGGTCATGGTGTCGACTACCCGGCGTTGGGCCACATCGAAGACCAGGCTTTCGGCCCGGTCGAGCACCTCGCTCACGTCCTCGGGCACGCTGTAGCCGAGCTCGCTGATCTCTCCAGCCACCGCCACCAGTCGACGGAGCAGAGCCAGCTCCTCGACGATCTTGGCGTAGTACTCGGCGTTGCCCACCGACGGTGTGTTGGCCTGGAGTGAGACGAAGACCGAGGTGTCGCCGATGGCTTCCAATAGCTCGCGCCGGCGCAGCTCCTCGGTGACGGTCACCCAGTCTGCAGGCTCGCCCCGGCCGTAGAGGGAGGTGATGGCTTCGAAGATGTATCCGTGGGAAGCCTTGTAGAAGTCCTCGGCCTTGCAGTTCTCCATGGCCGAAGCGATGGCGTCACGGGAGAGGAGCATGGCGCCGAGCACCGACTCCTCCGCCTCGAGGTTGTGGGGCGGGACGCGGCCGGCCGTGCCGGCTCCTCCGGGACGGGGGGTCAGCAGTCGTCGTGGGCGATTGTCGTCAAAGGCTTGAACCATCGTGCGTCAACCATCGCCTATCGAACCTGTGGATCGTAAGGGCATCTTCCTGGGGAAACTCGTGGTCGTGACTGTGGACGGACCGTGGAAAACTGCGGTCGGCCTGGGGACGGAGCACACCATGCAGCTATCGTCGCCGATGGGTGTGACTCTCACGGTCGGGGTCGGTCGGGGTCGGTCGGGGACGGTCGGGGACGGCCAGACATCCCAGAATGGAACTCGCCTCGGCCGGAGCCGAGGCGAGTCCACTTCATCTGATCGACTGTGCTGACCGGAGCCAGCCGTACGGAGGACGAGTTCAGTCTTCGGCGACCACGTTGACCGTGAGTTCGAAAACCACGCCACCGATCAACTCGACGCGGACGTTGTGCTCACCGACCGTCTTGATCGGATCCTCGAGCACCAGGTCGTGACGGTCGATGACCGCTCCGGTCTGCTCCTCGACGTGGCGCACGATGTCAGCGGCGCCTACCGAGCCGAACAGCTTCTCATTGGCCGCTCGGGCGGTGATGGTGACGGTATTACCCACCAGTGTCTTGGCCACAGTTTCCGAGCCTTCCCGGTTCCTGGCGTCCTTGAGATCACGTGACCGGCGCATCGATGCGGCCTGAGCCTCGACGCCGTCCGAGGCGATGATGGCCTTACCGGCCGGCAAGAGGTGGTTGCGCGCGAAGCCGCCGGCGACATCGATGATGTCGCCTCGCTTGCCGACCCCGTCGACGTCAGTGCGAAGGAGGACCTTCATGACTCCTCACCCGCTCCTCCGACGACGGTCTCCCCGCCACTGGTGATTACTTCAGGCTCGGTCGCGTCGGACTCGGTCGCCTCGACAGCGGTCTCAGTAGGAGCCTCGGCGACTGTTTCGGCTACCAGGGGCGGCGTGCCGTCGGGAATTGCGGCCGAAGCACCATCTGCGCCCAGCGTCCGCTCCTCGTCACGTCCGCGTCGGCCGCCGCCACCGGCGAAGCCGCCGTCGCGACCGCCACGACCGCCGCGGCCACCCGGGCGTTCGGTGGTCGTCCGTTGGGTGTACGGGAGAAGCACGAGCTCACGCGCCGTCTTGATGGCGATGGCAACGTCGCGCTGATGCTGGGTGCAGTTTCCTGACACGCGACGGGCCCGGATCTTGCCCCTGTCGCTCATGTACTTGCGGAGCATGGCGACGTCCTTGTAGTCGACCCACTCCACCCGGTCCTTGCACAGTGCGCAAGGCTTCTTCTTGACGCGACGCCCATTGTCCTTGGGCGCCCGGCGCGCGGTGCTGCCTCCACGATCGTTGTTCCTGGCCATGACTAGAAAGGCTCCTCGCTGTATCCGTATCCGGAGTCGGCAGGTGCGCCGCTCCCACTCGACTGTCCGCCGCCGCTCGTCTGTCCGCCGCGTGCGCCTCCGCCGCCGCCGCCACCCGAAGTCGGGCCGTCACCGGGGTTACGTCGTTCGTTCTTGGTGACCTGGGCGGTTGCCCAGCGGATGCTCGGGCCGACTTCGTCAGCCACGACTTCCACCTTCGAACGCTTGTCACCATCCGCGGTCTCCCAGCTGCGTTGCTCGAGGCGACCGGTCACGATGACCCGCGATCCCCTCGTCAGCGACTCGGCGGCGTTTTCGGCCATCTCCCTCCAGCACACCACGTCGAAGAAGGACGTGGCCTCCTCCCACTCCTGGGTCTGGCGGTTCTGCCACCGGCGATTGACGGCCAGCCCGAAGCTGGCCGTTGCCTGACCGGTATTGGTGAAGCGGAGTTCGGGGTCCCGGGTGATGTTCCCCACCAAGGTGACTGCATTGCCAGCCATGGTCAACCCTCCCCGTTGGCGGCCGCGGCCACGGCAGCAGCCCGGCGCCCGGCCACCTTGTCCGGCAGTCGGATGACCTTGTGACGCAGGACCTCGTCGGCCAACACGAACACCCGCTCCATATCGGCAACTGCCGGCGGCTCGGAGTTCAGCTCGATGACGACGTAGTAGCCCTCTCGCTTGTGCTGCAGCTCGTAGGCGAAGGTCCGCCGACCCCAGCGCTCGACGCGACCGGGGTTTCCCCCTTTGGCCTTCAGCGCAGTGAGGGCCCGGTCGAGGACCCCGTTGACCGCAGCTTCGTCAGCCGCGGTGTCAAAAATGACCATGGTTTCGTAGGGCCGCATGAACGGCTCACCTCCCTCTGGATCGGGCGCTCTGCACCCGAGCCCCACGGCGTGGGGCAGGTCGGACTATGACAACAACCACCTGTCCGTGACGCATGGTGGCCGGAACAGCCACTGCACTCTAGCCGACGGTCAGTGGTACACCTCCGCCTCGGCCGGGAACGCCCCGGACCGGACGTCGGCGGCGAAGGCGGCGACAGCGGCCGTGGCGTCGTCGGCGATGGTCGCGTAGCGCCGGACGAACTTGGCGGTGCGCTCCGTCATACCCAGCAAGTCATGGAGCACGAGCACCTGACCGTCACACCCTGCGCCGGCGCCGATTCCGATGGTCGGCACGTCGATGGCGTCGGTCAGCGCATACCCGACCTTCTCGGGGACGCCCTCGACGACCACGGCGAACACCCCTGCCTCCATCAGTGCCTGCGCTCCGATGATCAGGGCGGCAGCGGCCTCGTCGTCCCGACCCTGGACCCGGAAGCCCCCGAGGGCGAGCAACGACTGTGGGGTCAACCCGATGTGTCCCATCACCGGGATTTCCGCATTGACGAGTGCCTCGACCATCGGGGCGCGCACGGCACCGCCCTCGAGCTTCACGCACTGGGCGCCTGCTCGGATCAGCATCGCTCCGTTGCGGACGGTGTCGGCCACATCGACGTGGTAGCTCATCCAGGGCAGGTCCCCCACGATCAGCGCTCCCGGCTTCGCCCGGGCCACAGCGGCCACATGGTGGGCCATGTCCTCGATGGTCACCTGGAGCGTGTCGTCGTACCCGAGGATCACATTGGCCACCGAATCGCCCACCAGGATCAGGTCGACCCCGGCCGCGTCGACGATTCGGGCGCCGGGAGCGTCGTAGGCGGTCACCATGACCAGGGGCTGGTGTCCGTCGCGGACCTTGGTGGCGCGGACCTTCGGGACGGTCACGGGCACGGGCCGTGAATCGGGCATGTGCTTCCTCCTCTTCTACCGTCCAGCGCCCGGAGGCTGCCGGCAGCATCGGCGGGACACGCCCGCGGAGTACGAATAACTGCAACACCATGGTAGCCCTGCGCACCCCGATCCGACAGGGGCGGTGTCTGCCAAGAGCGTCAGGGCTTGGAGCGGCTGCGCAGCGGCCTGCGGGCCACGGCCTCAACACCGGCACCGGCGGGATACATGCGCTGGAGGTGGTTCCATCGGCAATCGCAACAGACTTCTACCACGTAACAGACGACTGGCTCCTTACGTCGCCAGAAGCGGGTCAACTCGGCCTGGCTAGCGACGCAGCGGCCGCCGGCCGGCAGCTTCGCGCCGAATACGAACGTCACTTCGACCAGATCGGCCGCCTCACAGATGGGGCACCCTTCGCCCAACGGTCGGCCGAGGTTGGTGGCGGCGCGGAGCAACTCAGGATGGGCGTCGCACACGTCGAGGCGGGAGAGGCGGCCCTTGCGGAACTCGCGGATGACCGAGTTCCGGGCAAGGAGGTACTCGACCTGTCCCCCCGTAGGGGAGGTCTGCACGCCATCGAGCGCTCCGGGTCGGAAGCTCACAAGGCCAGGATACCGCCTGCGTCCCGGCGAGGCATCCGACATCCTTCCTCCGATCCGGTGGCCGTTCGGCAATCCACTTCCCCCGGAACAAGAATTTCGATGTATCAATCCGATACATCGAAATGATGTATCATTGAAGGTATGCAGTCGGTAAACGCCCTCGTCCACGATGACCGGAGCGCCTGAAGTGCTCGAATTGGCCATCCTGGGCCTGCTGTTCGAACAGGAGATGCACGGCTATGAGATCCGTCGTCGACTCCGCGACGAGCTCGGCCTGTTCGCCAACATCTCCTTCGGCTCCCTCTATCCCGCCCTTTCCCGTCTCGAGCGGTCCGGAGCGGTGACGGTCATCGAATCAGGCGGATCCGCGCCCACGTCGATCCCGGCCACCGGATCGCTCAGCGGCGAGCGCGCCGGCCTACGGGTCCGTCGGTCAGGTACCACGCTCGGAAGCAAGCGATCACGCAAGGTGTACCGGATCACCGACCAGGGCCGGGCCCTGTTCGGACAACTGCTGGGGGGCGAGGAGCCAGCCGGTGCCGACGACGCCCGAAGCTTCGGTCTTCGTCTGGCCTTCGCACGACATCTGGCCCCCTCGGCCCGTCTGGCGTTGCTCGAGCGTCGTCACCTCCAACTGACCCGGCGCCTCGCCACCGACCTGGTGCGCGCCTCGGGCGAGCGCCTCGACGTCTATACCCGCTCACTTGTGGAGCACGGCACCGAAGCGACCGAGCACGACATCGCCTGGCTCGACCGCCTCATCGAGGCCGAACGTCAGAAGCAGGCGCCGGCCCGTACCGACGTGACCCGTGGCACCGATCTTGGCGATCCCCATACCGGGGACGCCATGACCTCGACGTCCCCTTCGGGGGCGTCATGAGAACCAGCACCCTCCGGGGCGCTCCTGAACATGCGACCCCCTGGGGCGCGACCACCTACATGAAGGGAATCACACCATGAGCAAGATCCGAGTGGCGATCGCTGGCGTAGGCAACTGCGCCAGCTCGCTGATACAGGGCGTCGAGTACTACCAGGACGCGGTAGCCGGCGACGTGGTTCCTGGACTGATGCATGTAGACCTCGGCGGCTACCACGTCAACGATCTCGAGTTCGTTGCCGCCTTCGACGTGGATGCGGCCAAGGTGGGCCAAGACCTGGCCAAGGCCATCTTCTCCAGTCAGAACAACACGATCCGCTTTGCCGATGTGCCCGACATCGGCATAGAAGTGAAGCGCGGTCCTACCCTTGACGGACTGAACAAGTACTACCGGGAGATGATCGAGGAGTCGCCGGCCGAACCGGTCGATGTCGTCCAGATCCTGCGCGAAACAGGCGCCGATGTGTTTGTCTCCTACCTACCGGTCGGATCGGAAGATGCGCAGCGCTTCTATGCCCAGTGCGCGATCGATGCAGGCGTGGCCTTCGTCAACGCCATTCCGGTCTTCATCGCTTCCGACCCGGAATGGGCAGCCAAGTTCCGTGATGCCGGGGTGCCCATCGTGGGTGACGACATCAAGTCCCAAGTCGGGGCCACCATCGTCCACCGGGTGCTGACCCGCCTCTTCGAGGACCGAGGTCTCTCGCTCGACCATACGTATCAACTCAATGTGGGCGGGAACATGGACTTCAAGAACATGCTCGACCGGGAACGTCTCGAATCAAAGAAGATCTCGAAGACCCAGGCGGTCACCAGTCAGATCCAGCACTCGACGCTGGGACCCGACGACGTCCATATCGGCCCGTCAGACCATGTGCCGTGGTTGAAGGACCGCAAGTGGTGCTACATCCGTATGGAAGGCCGCAACTTCGGCGATGTGCCGCTCAACCTCGAGCTCAAACTCGAAGTGTGGGACTCCCCCAATTCCGGTGGCGTGATCATCGACGCCGTACGGTGCGCCAAGCTGGCTCTCGACCGGGGCATCGGCGGCCCGCTGCTCGGTCCGTCGGCCTACTTCATGAAGTCGCCGCCGGTGCAGTACACCGACGACGTGTGCCACGAGATGGTCGAAGCCTTCGCCGCCGGTGACCCGGGTCCCGTCTGGCCCCCGTCGTGATCCACTAGGCCTGAGCTTCAGGTTCGGCTGGCCGCGGCCCCACCGTCAAGCCGTCTGAATCCGTTCGGACCACCACCCGTCCAGACGGCGAAGGGCTTCCTCATGACCGAGCGGGCCTTCGTCCATCCGTAGTTCGAGCAGGAAGGCCAGCGCCTGCCCGACCTCGCGGCCCGGGGGAATACCCAGATGGACCATGATCTCGGCCCCATCGAGATCGGGCCGCATTGCGTCAAGCTCCTCCTGCTCGCGCAATGTGGCGATACGGGCCACCAGCTCGTCCATCCTGCGGTCGAGAGCCTTGGCCTTGGCGGCGTTGCGGGTGGTGCAGTCGCAACGGGTCAGTTCGTTCAGCCGGTCGAGCAGAGGTCCGGCGTCACGTACGTAGCGACGGACGGCCCGGTCGGTCCAGCCCAGGCGGTAGGTGTGGAAGCGCAGGTGAAGGTTGACCAGCTCAGTCACCAGCTCAATTTCGTCGTTGGGGTAGCGCAGGGCCGTCATCCGTTTCCGGGTCATCCGGGCTCCCACCACCTCGTGATGGTGGAACGTGACGCCCCCGTCGACGAACGCTCGGGTGCGCGGCTTGCCTACGTCGTGGAACAGGGCCGCTAGGCGCAGCAGGCGGTCTGGCGACGTTTTGTCAACCACGGCGAGCGTGTGGCCGAGCACGTCTTTGTGGCGGTGGATCGGGTCCTGTTCGAGGGCGAGACCGGGCAGCTCCGGCAGGAATTCATCAGCCAGGCCGGTGCGGACCACGAACCACAGGGCGGTCGAAGGAACCGGGACCACCATGATCTTGTCGAGCTCGTCGCGAATGCGTTCAGCCGACACGATCGACAGGCGGCCATGGTCAGCCCGCACGGCAGCCACCAGCTCCTCGGTCGGCTCGAGATCGAGTTTGGCGATGAAACGGGCCGCCCGCAGCATGCGCAGTGGGTCGTCGGCAAACGAGATGGCTGGGTCGAGCGGAGTCCGTAAGCGTCGCTCAGCCAGATCGACCAGCCCGCCGAACGGATCGAACAGCTCCAATTCGGGCAGACGCAAAGCCATGGCGTTGACCGTGAAGTCCCGCCGGGCCAGGTCGTCCTCGATGCTGTCCCCGAAGGCCACCTCGGGCTTTCGCGAGTCTGGGTGGTAGGCCTCGGCCCGATGGGTGGTGATCTCGTACTTTTGATCGCCTCGTAGACAGGCGATGGTGCCGAACCTCCTGCCTTGCGTCCAGATGGCATCGGCCCAGCCACGCAGGACCGCCTCGATGTCATCAGGCCGGGCGTCGGTGGTGAAGTCCAAGTCGCGGGCGATGTCGGCGGCAGGCGGTTCACCGTCCGCCACGATGGCGTCTCGCACCGATCCACCTACCAGATAGAGGGTATGCCCGGCCGACCGAAAGCGGTCTGACAGGTCGGCAGTGGCGTCGACCAGGGGCCGGAGTCGCTCGGGGAACACGCAGCCGAGGGTAGTGCGACTGACATAGGCTGCGGTTCGACGTGGACCGGCAACCAGCCAGAACCTGCCCTCTAGGAGGTGAACCCCGCGGCACCGGCCCGGACAGGGGCGGGTTTCCCCCCCGCCTCGGGGTGTCCGGCAGCCATGCCCAACGGACCCACCGGACCAGTTCTCTTCGCCCGCCTGTGCGGAGGCGATGGATCCCTCTGGTCCCGGTCCTCATGCTTCTGCTCGCAGCCGGCACCCCGGCACACGCGCTGTCGGCGGAGGCGACCACACCGCCGCACGATGCCCGAACTGTCACGAGCTCCTCGCCCGCACCATCGTTGGTGCTCGAGTCGCAGACGGCGTGGGTGACCGCAGGGGTGGCCTTCGACCTCCACGTCCGCATCTCGCCCCAGAACGTGCCTGTGGCCCGACTCGGGATCACGGTGGCCGTCTACCCGTGCCTGTCGAGCATTTCCGGTTTCGACCAATCCACGACTTCGGCATCACTTGGCACTCCGGTGTCGTCCACTTCCTCGGCGCTCCCGGTCAACTCCCTGCCGGCTCTGCCGGGGGGAGGCGTCCAACTCGCCCTACCGGTGGTCGAGGGCACGGCCGCAGCATCCGGGGCCGGGGCGACCGCTCCGTTCACCATCCATCTCCTGCCCGTCGTCGGCCAGTGCGGGTCCTTTCCTGCTGGAGGAGTGTTCCCGGTCCGCATCCAATTGGTCGACATGTCGGGTCCCACAGTGCTCGGCTCCTTCACCACCCACCTCATCTACAGCCAGGCACTCCCAACCACCCAGCGCCTGCGGGTGGCGGTCGTACTGCCTATCCAGATCACCCAGCCTGCGTCGCACACGCCCACCCCTGCTCAGCTCCTGGCCGATCCAGCGTCTGCGTTGGCCACCCCGACCGACCAAGCCGTCAATGCGGTTACTGCCACCGTGGCCAGGATCGCCGTCGATCATCCATCTGTCCCGGTGACGCTGCAGGTGAGCGGACAGACCGTCGGCCTGTTGAGTACACCCGCCCACCAGCAGACGATCACCCAACTCGGTCAACTGGCCGGCACCTCGACGGTGCATCAGTTGACCTCGGCCCCCTTCACGCCGGTCGACGCCATGGCACTCGTCGGCTCCGGACTGGGAACCGAGTTGGCTCTCCAGGTGGCCCGGGGCATCCAGGTTGTCGGCACGGCCACCGGCCACCCCGCTCCTTCGGCATCGGAAGGCCACACCCCCGACCTGGGGGCCTGGATCACCGGAGGAGGGCTCGACCCAGCCACGGTGGGAACACTGGCCGGCGACGGGTTCCGGCAAGTTGTGCTGCCCGTATCGCAGCTGAGTGCCATCCCGACCAACGGCTCCACGACCGCTCCGTTCAATGTGAATGGCCCACGGGGTTCGACACTCCGGGCCATGGCATCCGACGACGCCTTGACCGCCCGATTCTCCTCGCACCCTGGCAATCCGGTTCTGGCCGCCCACCAGCTGGTGGCAGAGCTCGCCCAGCTCTACTACGAAGCCCCGAACGGCATCGCCGCCCGGGCGGTCATGGCTGTCGCCCCCCAAGGTTGGAACGACGACCCGGCCTTCGTCAATGCTCTGCTCGGCTCCCTCGACGGCAATCCGGTGGTCGAGCCGGTGACCACCACCGAGCTGTTCGCACTGTTCCCGAACCCGGCCACGTGCCGGTCAGGATGCAGGCTCACATCCGGTGGGGGCAGCGGGCTGCCGGTAGCGGCAATCAGTGCCCAGCGCATTCGAGTCAACGCTTTTGCCATCTCTGCAGTCGGTGCGCACGCCCTGACCCTGGAACTCAGCGACCTCGTGCTCGGGGGCGAGGCGGAGGCCCTGCGGCCCGCCCAGCAGGCGGGAGTGCTCACAAACGTCGGTAGGGCCGTCGACGCCCAATTCGGCCAACTTGCGGTGGAGGGCGACCCCCCGGTCACCCTTACCTCCCACAGCGGGCAGGTGCCGATCACCATCCGCTCGACCGCCCCGTATCCGGTGATCGCCACACTTGCCCTGAACAGCGACAAACTCCTCTTTCGCAACGGGCAGGGCCAGTGGTCCCAGCTGATCGTCCTCCGGCCGCGCATCGCGAACGTCGTGAACGTGCAGGTGCAGACCCGGGCATCAGGGGTATTCCGGCTCGACGTCACCCTCCATGTCCCGGGCGGCCCCGTTCGCCTGGCTACCGGTGAACTGATCGTGCGATCCACCTCGTCGTCGGTGGTCGGCCTAGCCCTGACCGTCGGGGCGGTGGCCGTGCTGGCTGTGTGGTGGTTCCGCACCTCCCTGCGGCGCAGAACCAAGCGGCAAGTCGATGAAGCGGAGGATGCGGCGCCCTCGGACGACCCCGCGGTCAATCCGGTCGGGGCCGTCCGAGCGGCCAGTGCACCGGAAGAGCCATGACCGACGAGGTGGGCTCGATGGAGGATGGGGCCGCAGACTCCGTGGGCGCGCCCCGGGACCCGACGCCACCCCGGGGCGCCACCAAGCGTCTGGCCGGGGCCACTGTCGGCATGGCCGTCGGGACCACGCTGTCTCGGTTGACCGGGTTGATCCGCGTGGTCGCCATGGCTGCGGCCCTAGGCGGCGCCGGATTCGGCGATGCCTACAACCTGGCCAACACCACTCCCAACATCATCACCGACATCGTCATCGGAGGAGTGCTGGCTGCCACCTTCGTGCCGGTGTTCGTGGCCGAACTCACCACCAAGGCGGCCAAGGAGGCGTGGGAGGCCATCTCGGCGGTGGTAACCGTCACCATCGCCGTCCTGGCCCTCGCCACCATCGCGTTCTTCCTCTTCACCCCGTCGATCGTCGGCCTCTACACGGCTACCAACCACCACGCCGACGTTCACCAGCAACAGCAGGTGGCGGTGTTCCTGCTGCGATGGTTCGTCCCCCAACTCGCCTGCTACGGCTTGATCGCCATGTTCACCGCCCTCCTCAACACCCAGGGCAAGTTCGCCACGCCCATGTTCGTGCCGATCGCCAACAACCTGGTGGTCATCGGCATGCTGGTGTGGTTCCGCGCCCTTGTCCCCAACACCGACCTGGCCACCATCCAGCACCACCACTCCGCGCTGATCCTGCTGGGAATCGGCACCACGCTCGGGGTGGTGGTCCAGGCCGCGCTCCTTGTTCCATCGCTGATGCGCTCCGACCTGCACTTCCGGTTCCGCTGGCAGCCAGGCCACGAGGCCATGCGCCGGATCACCCGGCTGGCTGGCTGGACGTTCGGAATCGTCCTGTCCAATCAGGTAGCTCTGGTCGTGGTTCTGGCTCTGGCCGATGGAGCCAAGGTGCCCGGCGCGGTGTCCGCCTATACCTACGCCTACACGTTCTTCCAGTTGCCGTACGGCATCATCGCCGTTTCGGTCATGAGCGCGGTCACGCCGTCGCTATCGGCGCGCTGGGCCGAAGGTGACATCGCCGCCTTCCGACGACGAATGACGTTCGGCCTCAGGAGCATTCTCGTCATCATCATCCCCGCAGCCGTAGGCATGATCATCCTGGCTCACCCACTGATCAACCTGGTCCTAGCCCGGGGCCACGAGACGCCGGCCCAGGCTTCGGCGACTGCCGCCGCCCTGGCCATGTTCGCGCTCGGGCTGCCCGGCTTCTGCACGTTCCTCTACATGGTGCGGGTGCTCCAAGCCATGCAGGACACCCGCACCGCCTTCCGCATCTACCTGGTCGAGAACGCCATCAACATCGTGCTCGGCATCGCCCTGGTCGGGCCGCTGGGCGTGCGCGGCCTGGCCCTGTCGGTCTCGATCGCCTACACGGTGGCCGCCATCATCGCCATGTCGGTAGTGGCCGGCAAGGACGAAGGTCTCGGCGGCCAGGAATTGACGAGACCAGTGACCCGCGTCCTCATCGCCACCGGAGCAATGGCCCTGACCACAGTGCTCGCCGTCAACGTGTCCGCAGCTGACGCCGGATTTGCGCTGCTCGGCCGAGTCGCCTTGGCGGTGGTGGTGGGCGCCCTGGCCTTCGTTGGTACCACCGTGGCCCTGGCAGCCAGCGAGGAGCGCCGCACAGGTGCCGCACGGTCAGCCCTGGCTGCCGAACGACCCGAGCCCCTCGGACCGGCCCCGGTCCTCCCTCCGGATGGTCCGGCACCGGGAGGATCCGGTCCCGACGGGCCCCGTCAACGTGCCGCCCACTCCTCTATTCGGCTGGTCACCCCGATGACGGTGACGGCCACCGGCCAATCACCATCGGAGCCTGATGGCACCTCGGACGATGCGCTGGCCGTCAAGTTCCGTGAAAGAATGAAGGAAGATTCCGACGAAGCTTCGGTGCGCCATCTGCGCCCCGTGGCCGGAGGACTGGGGGTCGTTCCACGGAACGAACCGAGGGGCAGCCGGACCGCAGGCGGTGCGCCGGCGGAGGAAGCGGAGGGTGTCGTGCCCCCCGAGGACGAGGAGGAACCCCATGGCCCGGATCAGGGTGGTAACCGATAGCGCCTGTGACCTGTCGGCCGATGTGGCGGCCGAACACGGCATCACCGTCGTCCCGCTGTCGATCCGCTTCGGCGACGAGGAGTTCGTCGACGGACGAGACCTCACCACCGAGCAATTCTGGGCCCGCTGCAAGGCCAGCGCCGTGCTGCCCGAGACGGCCGCCCCGTCGCCCGGCGCCTTTCAGGAGGCGTTCCTGGCCGCGGCCGACGAGGGCTACGACGGCGTCCTGAGCCTCAACCTATCGGGTGGGGTGTCGGCCACCTACCAGTCCGCCGTGACGGCAGCCAAGGCGGTAGCTGATCGGATCGAGGTCCGTGCCGTCGACAGCCGGAGCATGACCATGAGCCTCGGGCTGATGGTTCTCGACGTCGCCGAGCTAGCCGAAGGAGGAGCCGACCTCGACATGTTGGAGGCCCGGGCCACTGTCTTGATCCCCCGGACCTCGGTGTACGGAGCGGTCGAGAATCTCGAGCACCTGGAGAAGGGCGGCCGCATCGGCGGTGCCAAGGCGCTGCTCGGTTCCCTGCTGTCGATCAAGCCGGTAGTGACCCTCGTCAACGGCGAAGTGGCCGAAGAATCGAAGCAGCGGACACGCGGACGCTCACTCCAGTACCTGGCCGACAAAGTCCTGAACTCCGCCCCGCTCAGCCGGGTCGCCGTGGCACACGGCGCGGCCGCCGACCTCGACACCTTTCTCGACCTGATCAAAGACGTGAAGAGCGAGCATCCGCTCATCGTCAGCCAGCTCGGTCCGGTGATCGGGACCCACACCGGTCCCGGCACCATGGGTATCTGCATGGTGACGATCGACTGACCCTGGCGGCGACACTGCGGGCTATCCTCAGTAGATGGATCCGAAGCCCGAGCAACGAGCGTCCTCCCTACCGGGATTATCCGCCCTCAACGACCTGCCTTCCCGAGGCGCGGACGCCGTCGACGCCGTCGTCGACTTCATCCGGGTCAAGGCCGTCCGGCCACTCACCCTGGCCGCCCGAGGCATCGTCTTCGGCGTCATCGTCCTCACCGGGGCCGTGGTCACACTGACACTGCTGTCGATCACCCTGATCCGGGTGTTGACCGTCTACATTCCGGGCAACCGGGTCTGGGTGTCCGACCTGATCGTCGGCGTCATCTTCGTGACCGCCGGAATGTTGGCGTGGACGCGGCGGATCGCCGGGTCCGTACCTGCCGTCATCGCATCCGCCGTTCCCGCCACCCCCGTTTCGTGACCGAAGCCCGCCAAGTCGTCATCATCGGGTCCGGACCAGCCGGCCTCACGGCCGCCATCTACGCGGCTCGAGGCCAGCTGTCCCCGCTCGTAATCGAAGGCGAGCCCTCATCCACCAGCGACCAGCCCGGCGGTCAGCTGATGCTCACCACCGAGGTCGAGAACTTCCCCGGGTTCCGCGATGCCATCATGGGTCCGGACCTGATGGAGGCCATGCGCGCCCAGGCCGAGCGCTTCGGCGCCGAGCTGATCCGCGACGACGTCACCGAGGTGTCCCTTAAGGGCCCCATCAAGACGGTCACCGACGGGCAGGGCCACACCTGGTCGGCGCACACCGTGATCCTGGCGATGGGCTCGGCCTACCGGCAGATGGGCCTGCCCGACGAGTTGCGCCTCTCCGGCCGGGGCGTGTCCTGGTGTGCGACCTGTGACGGGTTCTTCTTCCGCGACCAGGACATCGTGGTCGTCGGCGGCGGCGACTCCGCCGTCGAGGAGGCCACCTTCTTGACCAGGTTCGCCCGTTCGGTCACGATCGTGCACCGCCGCGACGAGCTGCGCGCCTCCAAGATCATGGCCGAGCGGGCGATGAGCAACGACAAGATCGGCTTCGCCTGGAACAGCGCCGTGGACGCGATCCACGGCGGCGACAAGGTCGACGCCGTGACCTTGCGCGACACGCTCACCGGCGCGACCCGGCTCCTGGCCGTCACCGGTGTCTTCGTGGCCATCGGCCACGACCCGCGCAACGAGCTGATCAAGGGCGTCATCGACCTCGATGCCGGGGGCTACGTGCAGGTCCGGGGCCGCTCCACGGCGACCAAC
>JAYVYR010000095.1:0-9882 GCA_043784065.1 Acidimicrobiaceae bacterium | reverse complement strand
GAAGGTGATCAGGTAGGCGTCGATCACCCAGGCCAGTGCGGACTGGGTGAAGTGCAGATCGCGCTGGATGGTGGGCAGGGCCACGTTCACGATCGTCTGATCGAGCGTGTTCATCAACATGGCGAAGCAGACGACGATCAGGGCGACCCAACGGCGACGCTCGTGGGCGAGGCCGCTCAGGGGAGACGGCATACGGGAGTTCCTCGATCTCTGGGGTGGTATAGCTACCTTATACATTGATAGTCACTAAGTTAGTGAGTGTCAAGTCTGCGTGGTAGTCGCCAGTTCAGGATTGATCCGGATAGACTGCGGCTGATGTCGACGAGCCATACGCCCGGAGTGACGGTCCTCGTGACCCAGTTGTCGAGGTTCATCTACCGGCGCACGTCCGAGGAATTGCTGGGCATGCGGGTCAAGGAGTTCGCATCGCTGGCCATCCTGCGCGAGCACAGTCCGGTCCCCCAACAGGAGCTCGGCGAGATCTTGTGTGTCGATGCCAACAACCTGGTACTTCTGCTGAACGATCTCGAGTTGAGGGAGTTCGCCCTGCGCCGTCGAGATCCTTCCGACCGCCGCCGGCACCTGGTCGAGATCACCGATGAGGGCAAGCGGGCCTTGAACGCCGCCGAGAAGGGGATCGAGAGCGTCGAGGACGACGTGTTCGCGCCGCTCACCGCCACCGAGCGCGTCGAGCTGCGCAAGCTGTTGGCCAAGGCACTCGACTGAGTCCAGCTGCCGAACGCAACCTTCAGATTGTGCTGAGGATCTCCTGCGCTGCCCGTGCTCCCGAAGTGACCCCGCCCTCCATGAAGCCTTGGAAGTCCGGAGAGGTGTGCTCGCCGGCGAAGTGGATGTTTCCCTCCGGCGCCCCTTCGATTCCACCGAAGGCGGTGTACTGACCCACCCTGTATTGCGAGTAGGCACCGCCGAGGTGAGGGTTGATATTCGGGGTCGAGTACAGGCTCCGCCGGGGCCCCGAGTTCCAGGCCTTGGTGAAGCCGGGGAACACCTGCTCCAAGGCCCCGAGGTAGTCCGCAATCAGTGTTGCCGGAGCTGTCCCGACCGATCCGATCAGGCCGTACCGACCGGCGAGCGCCGACGCGGGTTTCCCACCCAGGTAGTCGAAGAAGATGGAATTCGGGGCTGGCTGGTCCACCGAGTTGTCCCATCCGCTCACCGTCAGATTTTGGGCGAACATGTTCCCGTCGTAGCCGTCGGCGTTCCACGGGTTGCCGGCGACCTGCAGTGCGATTTTGGCACTACTGCCCAGTTTCAGGTTGTCGATGGCGACCATGTTCAACGGCGACAGGTTGGCGTGCCGGAGATCGAGCTCCTTCAGTTTGTTGAAGGGGATGGTCACCACGACGTGGTCAGCGACGACGTCAGTGGCCACTCCATCCACTTCGAAGACGCAGGTGTAGGTCCGGTTGCCGTTGTCCCGGATGGCCACCAGCTGCTGGTTGGTTCGCGTGGCGCCACCCGGCAGTTCGGCCAGCATGCCCGACACGATCTGGTCGTTCCCGCCTTTCACGTGCCACTTCTCATCAGTACCCCCCCAGCGTCGGTGTCGATCTGGGTTGGGTGTTGGTGCCGGGGACACTGTCGTCATAGGCCAGAAGGTAGATGACGTTCAATGCCGACTGTTCTTCGGGCGGAATCCCCTACTCGCTCTCGACATCCAGGTAGCAGAGGCGTCCGAAATCGGATGCCAGCCCCCCGGGCACGTTGCCGTCGATCCATTCGGCGGCGGACATATTGTCCAGAGCCATCGATGAGGGTGTTCTCGTCTTGTAGTTGGTCGGCCACGGAGCCGATCTCGCCGTCCGGTGGAACAGGGTCCAACCGAACTCGTGCCAGTCGGCGTTGAGCATCGCTTCGGTGTAGTGCCCCCCGTTCAGCCAAAACGCATCTACCGTGCCACGGGGAGAGGCGTCGGTGTTGCCGAGCGTGAGTCCGTACCGTTTGGCCAGCTGACGCACGGAGTGGCGCTCAGAGGAGATGAACTCGCCGCACCGCTCCACGATCTCCCCATTGGCGAAGATGTTCCGGAGGGTCTCGACGCGACCGCCCAAGCGGTCGTCCCATTCGTAGATAGTGCTGGCCACCTGCTTCCTCGTCCACAAGTAGTGAGCGCACCGGATTCCCGCTAGCCCGCCGCCGACGATCAGGATGCGGGGTGCCGTCTTGCTGCCGCCACCGCTCAACCCGTTGACGTTGGAGCTCAGTGGCACAGTGGCCGCAACGGCGCCTACCGACGTCATTCCCTTGAGCAGGTTCCGTCGCCCGAACCGTGCCTCCCGACCGCGGTCATCTGCCGCCAACTGCTCGGCCACCTCATCCACCGGCGAACCTGTGGCCCTGGATTGGGCGGAGACCGCTGCAGCCTTGCGGATTGCTGGACCAAGTCGACCGTGGAGGTGAGCCCTCACCTTCTCTCCCTAGTTCCAACTTATCGGTGCAACACCGGCGGATCAGATGGAGTCGATGGACGTCCTCGATGTCCAAGGCGCGGCAGGCTGAGGCGTGACGTCTGCGAGTCGTCGATTGGCACCTTCGACGACATAGCCAAGGGTCGCGGGATCATCGAGGTGTCGTGTCGCGCTTGGGAGTGGCGGGAATGGACCGGCATGGATTGTGCTGCGCTGTCGCACATGGAGATCGGCGTGCGGGATCTCAGAAATCGCACAAGCCAGGTGATCGACGCGGTACGAGGCGGCGAGCGGGCCGTGCTCACCGTCCACGGTGAAGCGGTGGCGGACATCGTTCCCCACAGACTCCGGTCCCGATGGGTTCCCGGCAACCAACTAGGTGAGTCGCTCACCCGCCGATCTGCCGATGCCACGCTCCGCCACGATCTGGATGAGCTGGTCGGCCAGACGCTGGACGAACTGTGAACTCTCACCCAGCCGGATTGCTCGACACGTCGGTCTTCATCGCTCAGGAGGTCGAGCGGACACTCGGGCAACTCCCACCACAGGTCACCGTCTCGATTATCACGATCGGAGAGCTTGAACTCGGTGACCTGAGTGCGAAGGACGGTGCGGATCGAGCGCGCCGGGGTGACACGTTGAGCCTGGCCAGGACGATCGATCTCGTCCCCGTGACCGAGTCGATCATGAGCGAATGGGCACGCCTCGTCGTCGCCCGTCGCGACGCCGGCATTGCCCGGACGGTCAAGCTCACTGACGCATTCATCGCGGCCACGGCCATTGACCTTGGCTTGCCGGTGGTCACGCAGGACGACGACTTCGACCGGATCGCTCCGGCCCATCCGATGCTTGAGGTTCTCAAGGTCTGAGACGGTCGTCATCAGCGTCAGATTCTCGAGTGAACCGTGACGTGTGACTGCCACGTTGAACGGCCCGTCTGTTCATGCCACGCCGCACCTCGCCGCACTGACGCATAGGGGACCCTGCCGCACCACCTGTTGCGGCAGCGCCCGTTGCTGAGGGCTGCCGACGATGGGATACTCGGCCCGCCCGCAGGCGCGCCTGACGGTTGCAATGCCGGAGTGGATGGCGGGCCCTTGGTCTAGCGGTGCGGCCCACCGTCAACAGGGAGGGAAACATGGCGACGGAGCCAGCGCGGACCAAGATTGCCGTCCTCGGCGGCGGAGTGGGGGGCATGGTGGCCGCCTACTGGCTGACCAGCACCCCTGCACTCCGTGACCAGTTCGAGGTGACCGTCCATCAGATGGGCTGGCGTCTGGGCGGCAAGGGGGCGAGCGGCCGCAACCTCGACCAGGGCGGTCGCATCGAAGAGCACGGGCTCCACATCTGGTTCGGCTTCTACGACAACGCATTCCTCACCATGCGGCAGTGCTACGAGGAACTCGACCAGGTCGCGCCCCGGCCTGTGGACTGCCCCATCCGGACCTTCGACGACGCCTTCGCCCCAAGTCCAGTCATCGGCCTCTACGAGCTCTACGGCGGCAAGTGGCTGCCCCACACCTTCGCCACCCCCGAGAAGCCCTCGGTCCTCCATCCCGAACTGGGCATGGCAGGGCCGCTCCCTTCCATCTGGCACCTGGTGTCCAACGGCATCGAGTGGGCCATCGACACATGGGACGCCATCTGCGACGACCTCGGCCTTGACGGCCACCGGTTACCCCACGAGCCGGTCCACTGGTTCCTCCATCTGACGGACCATGTCGAGGTGGACCTCGACGAATTCGACGTCGGGGTGAAAGCGCACATCAGCGGCTGGATCCAAAAGGTGGCGGGTGATATCGGCACGTTCACCTTGCACAACCCGGAAGCCCACGCCGCCACCCACTTCCTCAAGGAACTGGTGATCGCACCGTTGGTCGCCTTCAAACAGGAGTTGTGGGAGCACGTGGTGGACTTGCGCCGCGACGACCCGCGGGTGCGGGTCTTCTTCACCACCTTCGACGCCTTCGTCAGCACCATGGCCGGTGTCCTCGAGGAGGACGTCCTGGGCAAGGGATTCCTGTCGATCGACGACCAGGAACTGTCCGCCTTTCTGGAGAAACACGGCGCCCACCCGTTCACCCTCGAACTCGACCACTCCCCGTTCTTGCGGGGCTGGTACGACGCCGCGTTCGCCTACGACTGCACGGGCGACACCCGCAAGGCAGATCTGGCCGCCGGCACCGGAATCCACGGGATCCTCCGTCTCATCGGCACCTACAAGGGCTATGTCGCCTACAAGATGCAGGCCGGTATGGGCGACACCATCTTCGGCCCGTTCTATGAGGTGCTGGCCGCCCGGGGCGTCCGCTTCGAGTTCTTCCACGAGGCGACCGAACTCGTGCTCGACGACGACGGGATCGGCGACGGGGCCGTCACCGCCGTCCGGATGGCCCGTCAGGCCGACATCTTGGGCGGTGTGCCGTATGAGCCTCTGGTCGACGTCGGCGGGCTGCCGTGCTGGCCGAACCAGCCCCTGTGGGGCCAACTCGTCGACGGCGACGCACTGCGCGCTGACAGGGTGGAGTTCGAATACCGCCAATCCGCACCCGGCGCCTCCGAATTCGTGCTGACGCGCGGCCTGGACTTCGACTGCGTCGTGCTCGCCATCCCACCCGCGGCCCAGGAGACGCTCTGTCGGCCATTGCGGGACCGCAGCCCGGCCTACGCCGACATGGCTGCCCACTCGGCCAGCGTGATGACCCAGGTCGGGCAGGTCTGGACGAAATCGTCGCTCGATGACATGGGCTCGCCGTTCGGAGGCCCGGCCATCGCCACCAGTTTCGTCGAGCCGGTGGACACCTACTGCGACATGTCCCACCTGCTCGACCGCGAAGAGTGGGGTGAGGACCCGCCGCTCGGGGTCGCCTACTTCTGTGGCGTCATGGCCGACCAGCCCGACCAGGCCACAGCCGACCAGACGGTTGCCGCCTCGATCGAAGCCCTGCTGCATGACTACGCGACCGTGCTCTGGCCCGAGGCCAAGGACGCCAACGGGGCGTTCGACTGGTCCCACCTGTACGCGCCCGTCCAGGGGGACGCCCCAGCGGAGCGGCTGGCCGCCCAGTACCTGCGGGCCAACGTCGTCCCCACCGAGCGCTACGTCCTCACCCCGGCGGGCTCGACAGTGCACCGGCTGGGTGCCGACGCCCTACTCAAGGCCGACCCGGCGGGCCCCGACCACTGCCCCAACCTGGTGCTGGCCGGCGACTGGACGAAAAACGGCATCAACGGCGGCTGCGTCGAAGCGGCCACCATGTCCGGCATGCAGGCGGCCCGGGCGCTGTGTGGCACACCCACCGAAATTTCGGGTGACGACGTCCATTGGTTGTTGCGGGTCGAACCGTGACCGCGCCGGAAGGGTCGGCGGCCCGACCCTTCCTCGAGTACGGGGGACTGACCTCGGTTCCTGGGCCGTTCCACTGCAGCGACGCCTCCATCGTGCTCATCCCCCTGGCGGCCGATCCGGCCAAGTTGGCCGCCCTGTGCGCGACCGTGCTGGCCGACCCCACCGGTGCCACTTCGTACCGGCCGGTGGGCGAGTTCGTCCTCCTCTCCTTCGGTTCCATGGCTGTCCGCTCCCTCAGTCCGGACCGCTCCGAATTCTTCGACACCGCCTACGCCCACATGGGCGCGTCGGTCGAGCGCCATGTGGCCCTGTGGGTGCCGACAGTGGCCGGCCACCGCGCCGGATGCACCGAGCTGATCGACCGGTTCGCCATGTTCATTCCGGTGATGTGGGTCGACAACCCGGTCTCGATCCTCGGTGGACGCGACATCTACGGCATCGCCAAACAGTGGGGCATACCGACCATGTCCAATGACGGAGCTCGCTGCTCACTCGACGTCTTCGGCGGCGACTTCGGGCCCGATGAAATTTCCGGTGTGCACCGGCTCCTCGACGTCTCCCCCCGAGACGGTCGGCACCCCGCTGAAGCGGTGCGAGAGGTGGTCGATGAGGTCGAGAAGGTCGTGGGCGACGGCTTGCGGAGCCTCCTCCACGGCCAGGTCGACGTGCCCGACGGGTCGCTCCTGACCGAGGCGCTTGCAACGCTGGCCCAGCACACCCTCCACCAGGTGGCTGTCCGCCAGTTCCGGACCTCGGCCGGCGACGGTGCCGGCGGGACGTCGCCCGAACTCGTCGACATCACCACCACGTTCCACTCGTTGACGACCCGGCTAGTGGGCCATGGCTTCGACGTCGTCGTCCATCCCCTGGCCAGCCATCCACTCGAGCGGTGGCTCGGACTTGGGTCTCAGGAGGTGGCGATCGGCACCGAGGTGACCGGTGACTTCACTCTCTCTGCCGATTGAGCGGCCTCGACGTCCCGTCAGGCCTATGCGACCTCGATGGCCCGGCGTTCAACGGTGGTGAAGCCGTGCCTGCGGGCGATGTCGCTGGCCAGTCCGACCCGGCGATGCGCTTCCTCGTCGTCGCCGGGGGCGCCTCGGGCCTGGAGCATCCGGGCCAGCTCGAGGTGCGAGCGGGCCTCGAAGAACGGTGCGCCCAGGCCCTGATGCACCTCGCTCCCCTGGATCAGCAGCCGCTCAGCCTCGTCGAATCGACCGAGCACGGCCCACAGCGCCCCCCGGTAATGATCAAGTGAACCGAAGATATCCACCCCGTTGCACACCACCTGGTCGGCGAAGGACGCCAATCGGCTCAGCAGAATTTCCGCCGTTCCGGTGTCCCTTGTCTGAATGGCCACCTCGGCCCACATCACGATGGTGGTGGCGGCCAGCGGATCGAACGGGTGGGCAAAGTCCACTGCGGCTTCGGCCGTCAGCAACGCCCGGGCCTCCTCGGTCCGCCCGACGTCGGCGTAGATCCGGGCAAGTGCGGAGCGGAAGCTGTCGATGTCGGGCGTGGACTCCACCATCTGCTCGATGAGTTCGACCAGCTCGGCATCACGCCCCTGGTGCCACCGGAGGTCCACCAACTGGCCGCCGAAGATGGCCATGGCGTCGGGTTGGCCCGTAGCACCGCCCAGTTCGAGGGCCTTGTAGGCGTTGAGTTCGGCCCCTTCCAGGTCTCCTTCGAGGATCAGCTGCCAGCCCTGTGCATAGGTCGTCACCCATGCGAGCATGGGCTGACCGGTAGCCCGGGCTTCCTCGGGGAACCGGGCCCGACACGCATCGAGCAAGGCCCGGTCGCCAGCTTCGGCGGCCACGATCGACCGGTAGAAGAGCGCCCAGAAGCGGGCCACCGGGTCATCGAGTGACTCGGCGATGCCCAGGGCCTCGGCCGACTCGGTCAGGCGCTCGCTGACATCTTCCGGCATCCAGATCCCGACCCTGCGCACCAGCACGTCGAACAGCGTCGCCGGGTCGCCCAACCGCCGGGCGATGGCCAGGGCCTCGTCGACCAGTGGGCGCCGCCGCTCCGGCTCGCCGTCGTAGGAGCGGTCGACGGCCAGATGGGCCAGCAGCATGGCCCGCTCGGCCGTGTCCTCCGTGCCCACCCGTGCGATGGCCGCCTCGAGCACCTCGACCCGCTCCTCGTCGATCGTCCCGGTGGTGCTCTGAATCTGCCGCGAGTTGGCCAGGGCTGCGTACATCAGTGTCTCGTCGTCCCCGAACTCGAGGGCCAGTCGTGCCGCCTCGAGCAGGGTGGTCCGGTAGGAGAGGTCGGCGGCCTGACGTTGGGCATCACCCAGGCGGCTCAGCACCTGGGCCCGGGTGGCGTCCGGCTCCTCGCCGTCCAGGGCATCGAGTGCCGTCGAGTACCAACGGACGGCCTCGTCGGGGTTGAGCGCGCTCAGCGCCTCCTCTGCGGCCAGGCGCGCGTAGTGGACGACATCGCTCGACTCGTCCGGCCGGGCGCAGGCTACGAAGTGTCGGGCCACCACGCTGGCGGCCACCGAGGACGAACGGGTACCGGTGCTCTCCTTGCTCCACTGGCGCAGGACGTCGAAGACCTTGCGGTGCAGGAGGGCCCGACGTGCGGAACCGATGCTCTCGTAGAGGGTCCGCTGAATGAGGGCGTGGGTGAAGCTGTACCAGCCCGGCATATCGGCCGGCTCCCGGACGAGTGACACTGTGGCCGCAGTCTCCAAGATGTCCAGCAGTTCGTCGGGGGTGATTTCGGCGGCGGCCAGCAGCAGGTCGAGATCGAAGTCCCGCCCGATCACCGCGGCCAAGGACAAGTTGGCAGCCGAAGCCCGACCGAGGCGCACCACGCGGGCGTCGATGACCTCACGCACGCCGGTTGGCAGGCCGGTGACGCCGATATCCTCTTGGGCCACCCACCTCCCGTCGGTACCGCGATAGACGGCGCCGACGTCGAAGAGGTGCCGCAGGACCTCGCCGACGAAGAACGGGTTGCCGTCCGTCTCGGTGTGGATGGCGTGGGCCAGAGCCAAGCCCCTATGATCCATGGCCTGGCCGGCCACCGCCTC
This sequence comes from Acidimicrobiaceae bacterium, assembly GCA_043784065.1. Classification (GTDB taxonomy): domain Bacteria; phylum Actinomycetota; class Acidimicrobiia; order Acidimicrobiales; family RAAP-2; genus Bog-756. The sequence continues at coordinate 1,055 of JAYVYR010000095.1, read as the reverse complement.
CACGAACGAGACCACACCGGCCGGATCAAAACCCGGAAGCTCGATGCGCTCCACTCCGTCCGACCGGCGCAGTGCGGCCAGCGTCTCCACCAGATGGTCGGATCCGGCCAACTCGCTGTCTCGGAAGGTGGCCAGCACGACCAGGCGCATCGGGCGGTCGGACGTCACGAGATGGCGCAACAGTTGCAGGCTGCCCTGGTCGGCCCACTGGAGGTCATCGAGCACCAGCACCACCGTCCGGTCGGCCGACATCCGGGCCACCATGTCGACCACAGCGGCGAACAAGCGGTACCGCTCAGCGTCCGGATCTTCGGCCCGCACAGGTACGGATCCGGGCACCCGACGGGCCAGCGCCGGCACGAGGGCGATCAGCTCGCCGCCGTGCTCGTCGACCTGCGAGGCGAGCTCGTCCTCGGGCGCGTGGAGGACGTAGTGCCCGAGCGTCTCGACGAACAGCTGGTAGGGGCTGGTGACGTCTTCCTCACAGTGTCCGAATAGCACACAGGCCCCTGCGGCAAAGGCGTCCCGCGCCGCATCGGCTACCACCGTGCTCTTGCCCTGGCCGGCCTCGCCCGAGACGATCACAACCGCACGGCCGTCCCCGGCTGTGGCCCGCTGCCTCGCCTCAGCCATGAGCCGAGTCTGCTCAGCTCGCCCGATCACGCCAACATCGGGTCGGATACCGAGGCGGTCCGGAAGGGGGACCCGGCGGGTCGTCGCCCGGGCCACGGGGTCCGCTGTTGTTGCTTGCCGCCCAGCTCCCGGCGGCAGCCCGGGCAGGGCGAGCTCGGCCGACTGTTCCAGCACCTGGCGCTCGATCAGCTGCAACTCGTCACCAGGTTCGAGACCCAATTCCTCGACCAGGATGTGCCGGACCCGGCCAAAGGTGGCGAGGGCATCGGACTGGCGGCCGCAGCGGTAGAGGGCCACCATCAGCTGGGCCCAGAACCGCTCGCGCAGCGGATAGGTGGCCACCAGGCTCTCCAGCTCCGTGACGGCCCGGGCATGACGGCCCAGGGCCAGATCGCAGTCGAGGCGCAGTTCCAGCGCCTCCA
>JAYVYR010000094.1:0-7044 GCA_043784065.1 Acidimicrobiaceae bacterium | reverse complement strand
CGCGAGCCGGGTGTGAACTGACCCGTTGACGTGCCGGTACCCGGTCGAACGAGGTCGACCGGGTACCGGGTGCCACGGGTGCCGGAATGCCGTGAGAGGCAGCGTCACCGGGGTTCCTACCAGCTGGCGCAGCCATACTGGTCGGGCGGCGAATACTGAATCCGCTGGGCGACCATGATCTGTTGATCCGGTGTGGCCTGGGCACCTGAGGGGGCGTACTGGAGACCCCCGTAGATCGACCAATTTGACCGGCTGATTCCGAGGCCGCCACTGAAGCGGGATCCGTCGGCATGCCAGTTGCCGCCCTCTTCGCACATGGCGACCCGATCCCAGGCAGCGCGCTGGGCGGGGGTGACGGTGTCGACGGCAATCGGCGCCGGAGGTGGCGACGGGATGACGGGGACCACCGGGTTCGCTTCGGCAATGTGGCTGGTCAATCGCGCAATGGCCAAGTGCAGGTCCGGCAAGGTGCTGGTGGACGTGCTTGTGGCGGAGGCCACAGTTGTGATGGTGGCCACAGCTGCCTTGCCAGTGGCCACGGTTGCGGTTGTGGTGGTCGGATCCTTGCTGACGAACGCGGTCAGCTGGTCCGATTGGTGGGTCGACACCACCCGGGGTGTCTGGATGGAAGCCCGAGCCGGCAGCGCGGAGGCGGCCAGACTGAGGAGTGTGACGGTGATGAGGGCGATCGGGATGATCGCCACGAGTGCAATGCGGGTCCGCATGGCACCTCCCTTCGTAGGGCGCACGAAGCGCCTTCCTCTGATTGGTGTTGGCGGGCAACGGCCATCGCATGCTGTCCCCGGACGACGAGCGGGCAGGCTCCGTTCGTCCTGGCGTTGTGCCTCAGGGTGTGCGGCCGGTGTTGTTATGCCCGGGATTGCGTCGTGGAGACATCACTCTTTTCTCGAAGGATCGCCAGATCGATTGACGTTGCCCGCCAGTCTGCCTCACCAGTGTGACGAAAAGGGATCGACTACTGTGTCGATGCTACCCCCAGGGCCGGTGGAAGACCCGTGGATGGTCCCCCGGGCACCCGGTGGTCAGCTGCTCCCATGGCGTCGGCAGAAGTGCGTTTGAGAGATTATAGCGGTGTTGGCTGCTTCAATGGTCACGTTAGAGAAATAGAGGTCCTGAACAGGGATTGTGCCAGTGGTGGCTCTAGATTTCCGGAGTAGCAGCTGTAGCAAACACTGGCACTTTCAAGGTCGCGTTTTTCCACAATTTGGCCACGTTTCTCCATGTGGAAATACCCACAGTTGATCATCTGTTATCCACAGATTGACTGACGTACCAATTCGGGTACCGAAAGAGGGCGATAGTAGTCATCAGATGAACCGATACATGGAGGTCAGAGGGTGATTATCGGCGCAATTAGACGTGATCCGTTTTGACGATGGATCGACGTCAGGATTGGTCGGCGAATCTGACCACCGTGGGCACCAAGGGGGCGGCCGTCCGGGCTCGGAGGCACCCGATCCACACGCCGGCCCCGTAGGCCACGTCGTCGGCCACCGAAGCGACCACCCACCGGGGGAGATCGAGATCGGGGTGTTTGCGGACCCAGTCGACGACCGGAGGTACCACGAGGAGGAGGAGGGCTGCCCGCCGGCCCCGCCGACCGGTGGCGGCCAGGCCGACCAACCCGGGGGCGGCCAGCATGGTGACCGCCCGCCCGAGGCCCATCACCGTCCAGCCGGCACCGCCGATGCACCACGACCATGCCTGGGCCGCCGGGATCCCGAGTGGTCTGACCTTCCGGGCCAACGGCAGTGCGGCCGACGCCACGGCCACCGCGGCAACTACCGGCTGGCCGGCCAGCAGAGCCAGGGCGGCGACTGTGGCTCTCGGCCGGAGTTCGACCGGGGCCATCCGATCCCGGTGGCGGACGGCCAGTGGGGCGGCCGACGTGCCGTAGCGGAGTCGACGACTGAGCAGGGCTCGCCACCGGTCAGGTTCGATGTGTGACACCTCGACGGACGGGTCGTAGCGGATCCTCCAACCGGCGTCGACCAGGCGCCACACCAGGTCCACGTCTTCACCTACCCGCAGGGCCGGGTCGAACCCGCCTACTGCGTGGAGGGCGGACCGCCGGACTATCAGTGCTGCGGTCGGCACGTAGCGGACGGACCGGTCGGGTCCGACCTCCCCCCCTTCGAGCCCGAGGTCGAGAGGGGAGTGGCTCAGGCCGAAGCGATGTACAGCCCGTCGCTCCCGGTCGGGAGCTGTGGCTGCCGGCCGGATCCGTGGCGCCACAGCGGCCACCTCGGGGTCGGCGAACTGCCAGACCAACTTGTCGAGCCATCCGTCGGGGACAGTGCAATCGCTGTCGACGAATGCCACCAGGTCGGTCGTCACTATCTCGTCGGCCGACTCGCGCGCTGCGCCAGGCCCACCGTTGCTGGCGCGCCGCAGCAATCGGGCGCCGTGGCGGGCGCACACGGTTGAGACGGCGGCCGAGTCGACTGAGGCATCGTCCACCACGACGACCGGGACATCTCGGCCCAACGAGGTCAGACACCGATCGAGCGCCTCGGTTCGGTCGTAGACCGGGACCACCACGGTCACGTCGTTGGAGCCGGAGTTGGTCTCGACGCCTTCCGGCCGCCGAGGGTGGGCCATGCCGCACGCCACGAGACGTCCGGCCAAGGTGATGGTGGCTGGGTCGCCAAGCCCGCCCGCCACCAGTGCATCGAGTGAACGTGCGCCGGCCGGGGTGAGGGTGAGGACCCGGCCGGGTCGGCCGCCGGCCAGCACGGTGCCATGGCGGAAGCGCCGGAGCGAGGAGTCGAGTACGAGTCTGAACCCTTCCGGCAGCGCACCCATCAGTCGATACCCGTCCGGACCGATCCGCACGGTTCGACACTTCCGACCGGAATCACAAGGACAGTCCGCCGTCCACGGGCAGGACGACACCGGTCACCGCACCTCGTGCCCCGTCGGCCAACCACAACAACGCGTCGGCAACCTCGTCGGGGGCCAGCAGCCTCCCGATGAGTTGCTGGTCGGCGAACGGGGCGGTTCCTTGGAGGGCGTAGAGCCGGGCGCTCTCGGACAGCATGGCCGTGTCGGTCGAGCCCGGACACACGGCGTTGGCCGTCACGCCTGTCCCGGCCAGCTCGGCGGCCAACCCCCGGACGAGTCCGGCCACTCCGGCTTTGGCCGCGCCGTAGGCGGACAGCAGGGGTAGGCCCTTGGTGGCAGCGGCAGAGGCAACAGCCAGGTAGCGCCCCTGACGGGGGGCCGGGCGCCTCAGCAGGGCTGGCACCCCCACCCGGGCAGCGGCAATGGGTCCACCGAGGTCGATCTCCAGGAGAGCTGCCAGCTGGCCGGCGGGCAGTTCCCACAGTGGGACGCCACCGGCGATCACACCGGCCACGGCCACCATGGCGTCCAGTCCGCCGAACCGGTCTTCGGCTTCGGCCACGGCCACCCGCAGCGCCACCTCGTCGGTGGTGTCGGCCACGTGGGCGACAACTCCACCGGGCACCGACGGGTCGCGCTGGGCCATGGCCCGGGCCACCACCCCATCGAGTTCTACCCGGGTCCCGAGCGGATAGGGGATGCGGGGGTCGTCAGCACACCGGTCGACAGCCACCACCGACCATCCGGCACGGGCAAGGGCGCACACGGTGGCCGCCCCGATCCCCCGGGCTGCGCCGGTGACGACGGCCACCCGGTTTCCGATCTGTTCGCTCGAGCCGTTGCTCGATTCGGCACCCATCTCCCGGCTCATGGGTTGACCTCGATTCGAGCCTGATGTCGGTGGAGGGCGGTGACTACGGCAGCCAGGTCGTCGGCCGCAGCCCGGAGGAGACGCTCCCCCTCGTCGGCCCCGGCGCCGCCGGGGTCGCCCAGGACGCCGGTAGGACTGACCGACCGGACGCCCCCGACCTCGAGCAGGGGGAGGAGTTCGGTCGCAGGTCGCAGGTCGCCGGCCGTGGCCAGTTCGAGCCGCACCTTGTGCGGGGCGATGGCCAACATCAGGGATGTCTCGGTCCGTCCGGCGTGGAGATCGCCCGACCAGCGGGGCCACCATCCCGTGACAGGGTGCCCCTCGGCGGCCAATCGGTCGAGGGCTCCGGCCAGCGGTGCGGCATTGCCCCCGTGGGCGCAGGCCAGAACCACGTGGGCGAAGTCGCGTGATGCCGACCGGCCGAGCTCGACCAGCAGCTCTTCGGTGGCGGCCCGCCCGATGGAGAGGGTTCCGGTGAAGCCGTCGTGCTCACCGCTCGAGCCGTAGGCCACGACGGGGGCGACCACCAGGAGGGGGTCGTTGGCCGCTGCCGCCTCGACAACGGCCACGGCTATGTCGGCATCGGTGGTGACGGGCAGATGGGGACCGTGCTGCTCGGTGGCCCCGATGGGTACCACGAGGACGGCGCCCGCTGCCGCCAGGCAATCGAGTTCGGGCCAGGTGGCGTCGACGAGGCGGGTCATGTCGTCACGCCCTCGCTTCCGTCGCCGCCCCCGGCTGCGACAGCAGCAGCGGCACCACGCACTTCCGGGTCGACGTAGTTGTGCCGGACCAAGAAATCCAGCAGCACGTCGGCCGCTTCGGCGGCATCGGCCGGATGGACCACCACCGGTGGTTCGTGGGCTACCAGGGCCCCGGTCAGAGCTAGCAGTCGCAGGCGGGGGTCGTCGCTCTCGGGTGGAGGTAGCACCCGGGTGCGCGGTGTGAAGGGCCGGGTGGCTCCAATGTGGATCGGCCCGGAGGAGCCGGTGTGCCCCGTGGCCTCGGCCACATCGAGCGACCGGTCGATCGATGTCGGTACGGTACCGACCCCTAGGGCGCCGGCCAGTGACGCACGGCGGAGACGTACGCCTGCACCCTCTACTGAGCAGACGGCAGGCAATCGCACTCGCAGACGTTCGCGCCAGCCCCCGTCGAGTCGGCGTTCGACGATCAAGGTGCCCGGTCCATCGGCTGCCAGAGCGACCAGTCCAAGGGCCTGGCAACAGCCGAGTTCGTGGGCCAGAAAGGCGGGCAGGGCACCGGTGCCGCGATCGACCGACCGGTCGCCACACATCACCAGTTCGGGGGCCCCGAAGGGCCGGATCGCGGCGGCAATGGTCCGGGCCAGTGCATGCTCGTCCTCAGCCAACTCGGTGACGTACCGGTGGCCGTCACTTTCGTGGTCGGCCGGGACCCGCACCACATCCACTCCGAGGGCGGCAACGTCGCGGAGCACCGGCTCGATGGAACTCGGGCCGACCGAGACGGCCACGACGCCGCCTGCCCAGGCTTCGGCCAGCCGCAGAGCATGCTCGAGAGCGGCCGCATCGGCGGGGGAGAGGCCGACGCCCAACGGGTCCCGGGTGACCGAACCATCTAGCGGGTCGACGGTCGGGCGAAGATCGTTGATGCGCAGGCAAGCCACGATCAGCGGCGCGGCGGCGCCGCGCGGCGTGCGTTCGTCGGAAGAGGTGGCGGGTGCAGGCGAGTCAGGGATCACGCGGTGCGGGATCATCCGTGGTGAAAGACGACGCCGTGGCCACCGTCAGGATAGGTCCAGGTGAGGGCCCCTTCCGAGTTGCAGACCATGTAGCAGGTGCCGCACTCGAAACACTCCTCGTAGTTGAACAGGATGCCGCCGTCCGACGTCGGGGCGAAGAGGTTGGCCGGGCACGCACTCACACATGCCTTGGTGGTGCACGACCGGCACACGTCGGTGTCCACCTCGATGTGGGCCCGGGCGCCGACCCGGAAGTCGACCGTGGCCATCCGTTCGGCGAAGGAGATACCGTCCCAGGGCCCGCGGCCCGCCGGCACGGCGCTCATCCGAAGATCCTCAGTCCACGCAACGTATCGGTAGCCAACTGACGGAGGCTGACGCCGTGGCGGGCGGCGGCTCGGCGGGTGACCTTGAGGCCTCCAGCCTTTGGAGTCGGGTTCGTCACGGTGAACATCCCTTCGACTAGGTCGCAGATAAGTCCCGGGTAGCGCTGCTGCACCCGGTCGGACAGCACCAGCGCCGGTGCCTTGCGAAGCCGCTTGTGGTCGGCCAGTACGAACTGGCCCTCGAGGTCGGCCCGGTAGGAGGCGAGGCCCTTGGCCGAGCAGTCGCCGGCAGCCAACGCCCGGTCGACGGCCTGGCCAGCCGCGTAGCCCGACCCGATGGCGAAGTTGACGCCCTCCAGCCAGATGCCTGCAGCCAGTGTCATAGCCCCGGCATCGCCGGCGATGAGCAGGCCGTCGGCGGCCAACGCCGGCATGGTGTCGTACCCGCCCTCGGGAATGAGATGGGCGGCGTACTCGTCCAAGGTCGATCCCCTCAGCAGCGGGGCAACAGACGGATGGGCTTTCAGATCGGCGATCAGTTCTTCGGGTCGGACTCCGCTGGCGGCCAACTCGGGCAAGGACAGCACGACACCGATGCTGACCGAGGTGGCGTTGGTATAGAGGAAGCCGCCGCCCGGAATGCCGCGGGTGCAGCCCAGAATCTCGATATCAACGCCCTCATGATCCTGCACGGCGAAGCGTTCGTTGATAGCGCCGGGTGGGAGGGCGAGCACCTCTTTGACGCCGAGCGTGTGGTGGGTGGCCTCGGCGCGGGGCAGCAGGCCGGCCTCTTTGGCCAGGAACGAGTTCACCCCGTCGCAGGCGATGACCACCGGGGCGTGCAGCTCGGCCCCGTCACGGTCGGTGCGCACCCCGACCACTCGGCCGGATCCGTCGCGGACCAGGCCGTTGGCCACCGTTGACGTCACAAGTAGCGCGCCGGCGTCGGTGGCTTTGCCGGCCAACCAGGCATCGAAATGGCACCGCAGGGTGGTCATCCCGTTGTACGGGGCGGCACCCCAGGCAGTAGTTCGGTAGTCGACCGACAGCGACTGGGTCCCGGTCATCACCATTGTCGAGCGGCGCACCACCCAACGTTCGACGGGTGCCTCCTCCCACCAGTTCGGAATGATCCCGTCGAGCACCCGCCCGTATACGACGCCACCGTAGACGTTCTTGGACCCTGGGAATGGCCCCCGTTCCACCAACACGACCGAGCGACCGGCCCGGGCCAGGGCCAGGGCGGCCGATGCACCGGC
>JAYVYR010000093.1:0-5237 GCA_043784065.1 Acidimicrobiaceae bacterium | reverse complement strand
TTCCGCCGTCGAATTGCCGGAACCTCGAGTGCCGCCCGTTCGACTTCCACGGTCGCCGGGGCGTCCCACAGAGTGAACGGGGCCGGTGTCTTTCGGCCTAGCGGTGCATCGAAGTTGAGTCGGACATGCGTGCCGGTCACGACCACCGACTGCAGTCGGCTGGTTGCTCCTTCATTGTCGACCGGGGTGCCGAAGGTTTCGATGGCGACCTCGACGGCATCGAGTTCGGAGCGACCGTCGCCAACCCGAAGGCGCTGCTCCACGGCCCGAAACGCCGGCTCGGGAAGCCGGATCCGGGCCCCGAGGTTGCGATGGCGCTGCTGGACTCGGCGGAGCCGGTCAACGAGATCGGCAACGCCGACGCCGACGATCCCGGCACCGATGGGGACGACCGGGGTGCTCGGGACGACCGGGGTGCTCGGTGCCGGAAGCCCGCCGGACGGTCTGAGCTCCGCTGGCGCGGGCGGCGCGACCACAGCAACGTGGACGGTCGGCCCCTCCGTTACGGGGAGCGCCTCCATCGACGTCGGTGGCCATGCGGGCAGGGCCGCCCCAACTACTGACGGCAGCGTGAGTTCCCAACCGGGTTGGATCCAATGATCTGCCGCCAGATACCAGCCGTCCGCTTGGACGACGTCGTAGTTGAGATCGGCGATCTCCCGCCACCGCCTGGCGTCACCGAGTCGGGACTCAGCCACGGACCACAACGTCTCGCGAGGCGAGACCCGGTGCCGGACAGTCGGGGCGGCGCCCGCCACCGGTGGAACCAGAGTGTCGGCGAACGTATCGTTGGCTACCGCCTGCGGTTCCCCCGGGAGGCGTACGGGAGGACCATCCGGGAGCGACTGCGGCGCCGGGTCACCCCGCGACTCAGGCCCGGTCTGCACCGGCAGATCGCCCAGGCGGATCCCGATACCGCCACCGGATCCGGAGGTTGTCAACCGGGCATCCTGGGCCGGGCTGGCGTGGATTCCACTCAACGTGATCTGGTGGGCCGGGGTGCGGCCGGCAGTCCCCACGGCAAATGCCGTCCCCACCAGCACGGCCGCCACCCACTGCAACGAACGGCTGGCCGGCAGTCGCACGGTCGACCTCCCGGTCAGCCACGCCCGGGTCTCGAGGGCCACGCAGATGGTCAGCCATGCCCAGCCGATCCAGGCCATCAGCACCGCAACCCGCCAAAGCCAACCGGTGACGACATGCGCATCGCCCGGCCGGTGGAGCACGGTGGCCCGCCAGAGGGCCCCGGGATCGAGGTGGAACGAAGGTCCGCCGGCAACCGCGGACAGCACCACCGGAACACCGGCGACGAGCATGACAAGAACGAGTCTGGCCAGCAGCCCCGGGGCGAAGCGCCGGCCCGGGCGGTCGGGCACGATGGAGCGGCTCACGATGTCCCCCTGGTCACACCACCGACGTTGACTGCTGCAGCTGCAACCGACACGTCGAGCCGAGTGACTCCGATGAGCCCGAGGATGACCGTCGGGACCTGATAGCGGATCCGCACCGTTACGACCCCGTTGGCCACGACCGCCGAACCCGGGTGGCCGGCAGCGGCCATGAACCCGACGGCTGCCGCTACAGCTGCCGGTGCGTCGATCTGAATCGTGCCGGCACGGAGGGCATCGACCGACAGGGCTCCGGCGCCGGCTCGGGCCGCCTGTTCGGCCTCGACCTGGGCTTCCTGACGCGAGGTGAGTGCCGTGCCCCCGTCGACGACAAGTCCGAGCAGTGCCAGGAGCCCGACCATGAGGAGCACGACGAATGCTGCGATGGCGCCATGGTCGTCCCGCTCCCCCGATCGGCCCATCTGAGCGCAGAAGTGATCGTTCACCTCGTCACCCGACCGACCGGTAGGGGTCGAGCGGCGCGGTGGCCGACGCCCGGACGACGGTGGACCCCGGTATACCGGGGAAGCCAATATCGGAGAGGAGTACCTGGCAGGCCACGTGGACCGTCACCGTGCCTCCGGCCACGAAGTGGCTCGTGTCGGTGGTGATCGTGACATGAGCACACGTGTGGGTCCGTCCGATCAGATTGATGACGGCGTTGATGGCCCCCACCCACTGCGCGCTACCGACCGAGGGGAGGACGGCCGCCGCCTCGGCACCGGCACGCGACGCTTCGACCACCTGCTGACGGGCCTCAGACATCCGCCCGAACACCAGGGTGGCCAAGGCGACCACCACCAGGACCGGGGTCAGCACGACGAGCTCGACGGTCATGCTGCCCCGGTCGCCCCGACGACGGACGCCGCTCACTCCGAGCCCCGGAACTGCTGGATGGGACCGTTGGCGCTGGCCGAGACGCTGAACGACAGCCCGGGAACGATGGACGTGGCCTGGCCGGTGACCCGCAAGACCTCCGAGTCACCGGCCAGCACCGCCACCGTCACCGAGGAGCCGGTCACGTCTGATCCCGGTCCGTGGATGACGGTCAGGGCGGATGCGGTGCCGGCCGCCGGGCCGCCGCCGTACGACCGGGCCACCCGGTCGCCCTCGGACGCAGCCAACTGAACTACCTGGGTGGCATGCATCCACAGGCAGAACTGCACGATCACCAGCAGGACGAGCATGAGCACGGGCATCACGATGACCGCCTCGACCACTGACGAACCTTCGTCCGACCGCACGGGTCGGCCCGGGCGACCGCGCCATCCGTTTGCCCGGCGTCCACCCGAGTCCAGCAGATCCCTCAATTCAGATTGATGGAGTTGGCCTTGGCCGTCACCTTGGCCACGATGATGGCGCCGACGGCGAGAGCGAGGGCCGCAAAGATCGCCGTGAGGATGACCTTCTCGACCACCGTCCCGGCTTCGTTCCACCCCCCAGCTACTCCGCAACGGATCCGGACATACGTCCAGATGGCGGTGAATTGATTCGGCATGGCTGGTGCTCCTGTTCTGGTTGGGAATGTTGGGACGTGACAGTTGCGATGACTGGGTCGGTGACATCAGAAGCCACCGAGAATGCGCTGAAAGGCGGGGTAACCGATGAAGACGAGGAACCCCAGGAGGAGCAGAGCTCCAGGAAGGAACAGGCGCTCGGTCATGGCGTTGGCCGCCGACTCGGCGTCGGCCTGCTCATGTCGTCGCAACGATGCAGCCCGAGCCGTCAGCGAGTCCCGGATCCTCGCTCCCTCGGTGCCGGCAAGTTGGACCGTGGTCGCCAGCTCGACGAGTTCGGGGACAAGGAGCTCCCTCCCCAGGGCCTCGAGGGCCTCCCATGGTGCAGCACCGCTGTCACGGGCGGTAAGCAGCGTCCGGCCCATACGTTGGGCGGCCCAGTCGGAGCTGACTTGGGATGCGGCGTGCAGTGCCCCGTCGATGCCCACTCCCCCAGCCAGGCTCAGCACCACCAGGTCGACGAACGATCCGATCACGATGCGGAAGTGGCGGCGCCGGTCGGCCGCCCGCCGGATCAGTCCGGCCACAGGTAGAGCGGCGGCGGTCGGGACCCCGACGACGACGCAGAGGGCAGCAGCCGCCGTCGGAAGACCCAATCCGGCCAGTGTGGCCAGCAGCCACAGTACGAGTGGGACCATGGCGCAACACCCGACCAGGACCACGATCCGCGAAGTGAACACTTCGGGCTTCGTCCCGGTGATCTCGAGGTCAGACCGGGCACGCAGCACCCACCGGTGGCCGGCCCAACCGCTCGCCAGCAACTGGGCGACGATCGGTCCTCCCAACCGCTCGCTGACTGACGGGTCCCGACGTCCCGACCCCGCACCGGACCGCTCGACCGGAACAGTGCGGTCCCAGGAGTCGAGGACCTCGTCGAGGGACATCCGCCGGCGGCTGAGTCCGTAGGCGACACCGATGACGGCCGCAGCGGTGAACAGTGCCAGCAACACGACGACGGTCATCGGACGACCACCTCGGTGCCGAGCAGGCGGACCGCTACCGGCGGTCGGGCCAGCGCCACCATCAACGTGAGGCCACCGGCGTACAAACCACCCACCAGCAGGAGCACGAGTTGGCCGGTGGCCGAGCCGAACGGCGCCAGATACGACCGGGCAAGCAGGCTGAGCCCGGCCGCAAACACCACCGAGAAGACCACTACCGTGCGGACGCCGCTGCGGACCGACGCCCGGCTGGTCTCGATGCGCAGCCGGAGGCCGACCTCCTCACGGGTGGAATCCGCCAGAGCGTGCAACAGATCGCCGAGTCGCTGGGCTCGAGAAGAGAATGCCAGGAGGAGGGAGCACACCACCCGGTCGGCACAAGGGTCGGCCACGTCGTCGGCGAATTGGAGCAGAGCCTCGCGGGGGTGAACGCCGGCCCGGATCTGAGCCGCCAACTGCTCCGTAGCCCGCCGGATGGGATCGGGACTCAGGGAAGCGGTGGCGATGATGGCCTGGCTCAGCCCGGCCGATGCCGCCAGCGTGCCTCGCAGCATTTCAGTCCAGGTGGCAACGGCTTCGATCTTGGCGATGGAGACGGCTCCGGACGTCTGGCGGAGCAGTCTGGGCAACCCATAGGCCGCTAGCGCCCCGATGGGTCCGGCCACCGGCCATCCGGTGGCGAGAGCACACGTCACCCCGACCACTGCGGCCAGTGCCAAGGCGGCGATGTCGACAGTGGACCGGTGCACCGTCGGCCGCGTGCCGGAAGCCGGCCGCGTGCCCCGGATCAGTGCCACGTCAGCGCCAGGCACGACGGCCACCATCAGCCCGGTCGCGCCCAGACCCAACGCCACGCCGACCACGGCCACGGTCCAACTTCCGAGAAGTGGGATCATCGTCGGTGCTCTCCGGGGTATCCCGGTCGGGCCGGCTCGTAGCCGAAGCGTTGCAATTCCGCCACCGTCTCGGGACGGAGCGGCGCTGATGGCACCGCCCGACGGTCCGGGCCAGGGCGGTAGATCTCGTTGGAGATCACCTGCACGCCCTCGGCATCGACGATCTCCCGCACCGAGGTGATGAATCGGGCCCGCCTGCTCCGCGCCGGAAACGACATCCTCGGACCGTCCGGCCACTCGGCAGCATCGGCAGCTTCTCCGTCGCCGAGGTCATCGTGCATTTCGGAGTCGAGGTGGACCACGAAGTGGAGCGCTCCGGCAATGAGCAGATTGGTGGCGTCGAGGGGTAGGCGCTCGGGGGCCTGCACGGCATAGGAGGCGATCCGACGGAAGACGCCGGCCGACGACTCGGCATGGATGGTGCACATCGACCCCGAACGGCCCTGGCTCATAGCGTTCAGCATGGGCAGCACCTCGTCGCCCAACACCTCGCCC
>JAYVYR010000092.1:0-5704 GCA_043784065.1 Acidimicrobiaceae bacterium | reverse complement strand
GCCGACGGGGCGGATCGGCCTCGATCACCTCACCGTCGACCGCCACGTCGGTACACGGAAAGCTAGCGGCCTCAGCCACCGCCTTGAACTCTTCGTCGGCGACCACGCGAGAGGCGCCTCCGCGACGGAGGGCGTGGTCATGATGGATTCTCCAATTGGTTCTTGAGGTCGACGAGCGCAGACGTGCGGTGCTCGGTGCACTTGTCGATCCAACGGTCGTGAATCAAACGGATAGGCACGGGATTGAGGAAGTGCAACTTGGATCGACCTGATCCGTTCAGCCACAATCAATCCAGCATCTTCGAGGATCCGCCGGTGCTTCATGACGCCGATGCGGGTCATGAAGCACCTCCCTCTCAAGCTCCGTGAGCGTCCGCCCCTCCCGCTCGAACAGCAAGTCAAGGAGAAACCGCCGGGTCGGATCGGCGAGCGCTCGGAACACCTTGCCGTCATTTATGGTCATCGCTCACACGGTCACTATCTGTAACCATGTGGTAGAAGGTCAAGGGCGGACCCGCCGTAGAGGTTTCCCGGTACCGCGCGAAGATGAACTGATGAACTGGTATCGGCCTCAGCGCGCTGCGGTGCATGGACACCGACATTCCCGAGTGGAGTGTTGATGGATCGCGACTGGCGCTACTGGTCCGACCGTCCGATCAAGGCGATGCGGAAGATGGTGAACTCGTTCCATCTGACGCTCGCTGGCTGGGCGGCACTGGTCGCCGCCTTCGTGACGATGGTCCTGGCGGCAGTCGGTCTCCTGGTGGTGTCGCACGACGTCCTCGACCATGGCGGGCTCGCCCAGCACGACCCGTCCCACCTCAACTTCTTCATCCACCTCCGATCCGGATGGTCGGTCGAGGCGTCCCGGATTGTGACTCAGTTCGGCAGCTCCGGGGTACTCGTCGTACTGGCCGTGGCCGCCGCAGGTTTGCTGTGGTGGCGGGGCGCCAGGCTCGGTGTCGTGCTCGCGCCGGTGATGGCCCTCGGTGCCGCTGCTGCTCTGGTCGCCGTGCTCAAACCCTTGATCCACCGGTCACGTCCACCGCTCTCGCTGCGCCTGGTGACCGAGAGCGAGCCGTCCTTCCCCTCCGGACACTCGACCAGTAGCGCCGCGCTCTTCCTCACCGTCGGGCTGCTCGTGGCCGTGGTCATCCTGAGACGGCCAATTGCACGAGCGCTGGCCGTCGGAATTTCGGGTCTCGTCACCATGTCCATCGGATTGAGTCGCCTGGTACTCGGAGTGCACTGGCCAACCGACGTGCTGGCCGGTTGGTGCCTCGGTGCCCTTGTCTGCCTTGTGGTCACCACGGTGGTCCTGGCTCTCCCGACCCCCACCCCCCAGCCTCCGAAAGGGACACGCCGGTTTGCCAACCTTCGGTGGCGTCTGGAACGTGTGGCCGATGTCCGGCGGACCCACGCTCGTCCCGGACGGCAGCCGTCCTGACTCCGGTGAGCGGTCAGGATCGCATCGCTTCATAGGTGGCCGCGATGTGGTCCACGTCGGTCTGAGCTCGGTCCCAGACGTAGTCTGAACGCTCCTGAACCTCGATCCTCCGAGGTTGGACAGTCCCAAGGAGTAGATGATGGACGGTGCCGCACGCGAACGACAGGTGATGCAGTTCGTCGACCAGGTCTGGAACAGGCGGAACTACGACGCGGTAGCTGATCTCTAGAGCGAGGACTACGAATCCCCCTTCGGGAAAGGTCCGGCGGCCAAGACGGTGGCCATCCGTCGCTACCACGACACCTTCGCTGACCTGCACGTCGAGGTCCAGGAGGTGGTCGTCGGCACCGACGGAACCGTCGTGGTCCGCCAGACATTGCGCGGCACTGATGTCGGAGGCTACGCAGGCCACCCGCCCACCGGTCGGACCGTCAGCGAATGGGTAGTGAACTTCCTGCGCTTTGACGATGAACGCGTTGTCAGCGAGTTCATCGGGGCCGACAAGCTCGGAATGTTCATCGAGCTGGGTGTCGTGGCCAACCCCTGGCCCAATCAGGCCTGACTCCACGCCGTGGCACACTGTCGGCGATGGCACGAATAGTGATGGTGCATGGCGCCGGAAACTCGCTCTGGGGCCCGTCCTCTATCCGGTCCAAGTGGTATCCGGCGTTGGCCGACGGTCTGGCGTGGCACGGAGTGGACGTGGCCTAATCCGACGTCGCTGTCGCCTTCTACGGCGACCTGTTCCGCAAGGACCCCGAGCGCGGCTAGGACCCCCAATTCGACATCACGGGACTCCTGGCAAGAGCGTCCGGCGTCTTCGCCGCCAACGACCACGAGGTCGACCTCGACGAGCTGGTCAAGATGCTGTCGGACCAACATCTTGACCGGCTGCTGGTCCAGGCTGGCGCCTACCTCGAACAGGAGGAGATCCGGCGCGGAGCTCAAGCTCGGCTGGAAGCTGTCATCGGTGCGGACACCGAGGTGGTGATCGCCCACTCCCTCGGTACCAATGTCGCCTACGAGACCTTGTCACGGCATCCGGAGTGGGAGGTGAACGGCCTCGTGACGATGGGTTCGCCGCTCGGAGGAGAGATGATCCTCGGCCTGCTCGAACCCGCTCCACTTGACAGCAGAGCCGTGTTTCCAACCGGCATCAATCGGTGGGTGAACATACGCAACTCCGACGACCCGGCCTGCCTGCGACCTCTGGTCGACGTGTTCAACGGGCCGATTGCCGAGCATCTGGTCGATAACGGGCACCGGGTACACGACCCCGAGCCCTACCTCAACAACCCGACCACGGGTGGAGCGGTCAGCGCAATGTTGTCCACCTGAACCAGGTTGATGTTCTGGCGGTCACCCGTGATCCGGCAGAACCTGGCCACGCTGATCAACAGGAACTGTCTGCCCTCCCCCTGGAGGTCCGACAGCTTCCAGGTTGCCCGCTCGCTCCCTGGGCTGCCACCATTGGAGTGCGCCTCCCACCCCGGAGGTGGTGAGCCGCCAGCCGCCCACCGGTGGTCACCTGTTCCAGAACTGGTGGACAGGAGCGGCTAGGTGGTCGACAAGGCAGCGGTTGCGGTCACGGTGGACCCGTCTTTGTTGATCACGGTGACATCTCGGCTGCTCGCAACCGTTCCCTCAGCTACAGAAACTGAAAGTGCGCTGTGCGAACTGTCGGTGACGACAGCCTTGGCCGTCACCCCTGCATCCGACACGGAGACCGTTGCTTTGGGCGAGAGGCCTATTCCGGTGAGAGTCACCGCGGAATCGACTGACCCGGCGGGCAGCGAGTTCGGCGCAGGGCCGAGGACGGTCGGTAGATAACCGTGAGGCAGCCAGTGCAGATCCCCATGAGCCCGTTCGAGTTACGCACCGTGAGGTCACGGGGGCCAAGGCGGCAGTCGAGGACACGATCACGGTCACAGTGAGCTTCGATGAGTTGGACTTGGCCGACTGCCCCGGATGGACGTGCGACGGCGACACTGAGGTGACGCCGATCGGGAGGACGATCGTGGCCACGATCGATTTGGCACCGGTCACCGACGTCGTGCAGGCGGTTGCTGAACCCCAGCAGAGCCCGCTCCAGGCGTGGAAGATGTAGCCGGCGTTCGGCGTCGCCTTCAGGGTCACCGTGCTCGGGTCGTCCACATTGACCAGGTAGGCTCCACAGTCGGACCCGCAGTCAAGGGTCGACGGATTGGCACCGGCCGGTAGGGAGACACCGGTCACGTTGCCCCCGGTCCCCGACGCGACGAGTCCGGTCTGCACCCTCACACTGAGTCGGGCACGAGGATGCACAGCGTTGAGCTGGGTGGACTCCATCTGCAGCTCGATGAGAGTCCCGACGAAGTTGGTGCAGTTGTTTGCGTCACCCACGATGTCGTTGCAGGTGGCCGAGTTGTCGGCCGGATCGACAGGTCCGGTGTAGTGGTAAGTCTCGGTGAGGGTCACGGTGGCTTGGTCACCTGCGGCCACCGGGTCCGCAGGTTCGATTTCGACAGCGGCGTTAGTGCCCGGATCGGGCTGGAAGAGCTCTGGCGTCGACGCAATGTCAGAATTCGCCTCGGCTGACTGCACGGCCGGGTCACCGGTCACCAATTGGTGACATCGACGGGAGTTGTGCTCATGGCCCGGTACTTCTGCACGAAGACCGCATCGGGGAAGCGGGCCTCTGCCGGTGTCGGCACTTCCGCCAGGACGATCTGCGGGGCGATGCCCTCTCCAGTAGGCGTCGGAACGACTGGCGGGACGATCGAGGGAATGCTCGGTTGTGGGCAGAAGTTGCCGGTCGTGGTCCCACCGTAGGGGAGCAGGACCGTGCACCGGCCGATGGAACTCACCGACCCCGGTGGAGCCCATACCATGGCCACCCATATCCCACAGCGACGTGTAGGTCTGGACCCCGGCGGTTCCGGTCACATGGACACCGAAGTGATTGACCTGACCGATCGGGGTGTCGGCACTCCAAGTACCACCGGGATAGGTGGCCTTAAAGGTCACCGAAACCGCAATGTGGCCGTCAGGAAAGGTCGTTTTCTGGATCTGAGGCGGCGGTGCCGAGCCATAGGGGTTGGGATAGCCGGCGGTACCGGGCCAGGTATCGATGATCGGGGACGGGGTCACATCCTCGATGTTGACTTCGAATCCTTCGCACTCCTTGTCGGTGCCGTCGGGTACGTCGAAGTTGGTGGCGTAGCCGGAAATTGTCGAGTTCCAGCTGACGCCGTACCCCTAGTCACGGCCGTGATACCGACTAGGCCGACAACGACAATGAGTCCTCCATGGAGAGCGCTGCGACCAGGACGGCGGCCGGGCGCTGCCGGAGTGGGGACAGAGGACATGGCCGGGCCTCCATGAGGGAGGGGGACGACGGGTGTCGTCACACGGATCACGCTATGCGGGCCGTTCATGAGACGGGGATGAGGGGAAGATGAGAGTGCTCTCATGTTCGGGCATCCGGCTCCGGCGCCCGGCCAAGCAGTGCTACACCGGGGCGGGAGAATGAGCTCGGTGCCGCCACCATCCCGACCGATACCGGGGCCGGCGCCGACGGGAGGTGCGAAGGTGGAGGCTCAGGGCACAGAAGACGGGGGCCGGTCGGGCGACGGCGCCGGCTCCCCGACGGCGGGGCCCGCGACGAACACCCTTGTCCTGATGCGCCACGGGACCAGTGCGGCCAACCTGGTCGGCCGGACCGCCGGATGGCAGGACGTCGCGCTATCCCCCCAGGGGGAGCAAGACGCCCACGCGGCCGCGCGGGCCATCGGCGCCGCCGGCATCAGCGTCGACGTCGTCTACGCCAGTGCGCTCACCCGGGCGGCGCGCACGGCGGAACTCGTCGCCGCCGACCTGGGTCTGCCCCACAACGTTGTCCGCCGCCGGTGGCGGCTGAATGAGCGGCACGCCGGGGCCTTCGAAGGCATGACCCGCGACGAGATGCTCGACCATGCGGGGCGCGAGGTCGTCCGGGCGTGGAAGCGCCAGCCCACGGCCCGGCCACCGGGCCTCGGAGTCGCGGACCGCCGGCACCCGGCCCACGACCCCCGCTACGCGGACGTCCCCCACGGCCTACTGCCATCGGGGGAGTCGAGCAGCGACGTCCTCCACCGTCTCCTCCCTGTGTGGGAGGGCGAGATCCTGGCCGCGCTCGCCTCGGGTCACTCCGTCCTCGTGGTCTCCCACGAACACGTCCTGCGGGTGGTCACTGCGCACCTGGCCGGCACCGGCTGCAACCTCCCCGAGGACGCACCG
>JAYVYR010000091.1:0-11212 GCA_043784065.1 Acidimicrobiaceae bacterium | reverse complement strand
TCCATCAGCTCAAATCCTGCGGACTTCGACGATGGTCGACTTGCGGCGTCCCATTCGCCGGCCGATCAGGAAGACGACGGACACACTGACCAGGGCGATGCCCAACCCGATAGCCAGGGCCTGGGACCGGACCCCCTCCACGTCGTCGGTGACCCCGGTGGTCACGTCGCGCAGCTTGGCCTCGATCTGGTCTCGGGTGATCCTGCCGTCGGCCGGGCTCATACCTGCTCCTTGTCTGAGGTGGGGTCGGGGGTCTGGCCCCGGCTGATCGCCTTCACGGCGATGAAGGCGATGCCGACAACCAGCACAGCGCAGATCACATAGGGAATCCAGGACAGATTTCCGGTGAAGGTGCTGCCGGTTTCGGTCTGCAGGATGCGGAGGAAGCCGACGGCCAGGACGAACAGGCCGATCGAGATCGCCACTGAACCGCTCACACCGAATACGACGTACCGGCCAAGACCCTTGACCGGGTCGAGCGTCTCCTGCTTGATGTAGTCGACGACGAGATTGACGACTTCCTGGCTCTCGTCACGGAGGCCGCTCAGGCCCCGCTTGCCGTCACTTCGCCCTGACGCCACGTTCCTCCTCGGGTACTCATCCGGTGCCCGGCGAATGCCGGTGCCTTCCCCGACCAGCTGCGCAGGTGCCCCAGGGGGCGCACCCGACGATCGGACGGCCCAACTCTAGCCAGCCACGCCCGCCACCTGGTTCAACCGCGCTCCGTAAACAGGTATGTGGAGCTGGCCCGGGCCACGATACGTCCGGCATCGTCGACCACTTCTGCCTCAGCAAAGGCCACCCGTGATCCGCCCGAAACGATGTGGGCCGTGCACACAAGCACGCTGTCGACCTTGGCTGCGGCCAGGTAACTCGTCTTCATCTCGACATTCGAGGCAAAGACGGTCCGCCCAGCATGCTTGGCCCAGGTAATGGCGGCCGAGCCCATGGCCGAGTCGGCCATGGCGCCCAAGAAGCCCCCTTGGACGATCCCGGCCGGATTGGCGAAGCGTTCGTCGGCCCCCATCCGCCATACCGTCCGGCCGGGTACGGACTTGTCGACGCACGTCATTCCGAGCGTCAGCTCACAATTGGGGGGCACCTGGATGCGGGAGTCGGCCACCGCGTGACGATACCCCCGCCAAGTCGGGCAACGCTCCCGGAAAGCGGCTGGCGCGACCGCCGGTGCGAAGAGTGTCCGCCAACCGCGATACTGGCCCCATGGCCATTGACGCGCACGATGAGGGCGCGCCGGTCCTGGTGGTGGGTGAAGCCACCGAGGATTGGTCCGGCGATGCCCGCTTCCACGAGTACTCGGCGGCCGTCGACCCGATCGGCTCTGGTGCAATCACCCGGGTCCCCATCGCCGAGTTCGCCGCCCAACGGCACGATGCTGAAGGCACCCGACTGATCCCACTCGACTGCTCGGGCGCCCTCGGTGTCCCTTACCCTGCGACCAGCCCGGCGCTGCTGGCCGCCTTCATGGTCATCGAGCCCGGCGACCACATCTCCACCAGCCCCGATGCAACCAGCGAGCTCTACTACTGCATGGGGGGGAACGGACGTACCGTATTCGAACGCCTCCCGGTGGTGGGCGATGCCCAAGGCCCGTCCATGACCGGTGGCATCATCAACTGGCGGCGGGGTGACTTCGTCACACTTCCCGCCGGTTGCACCTGCGACCACACCTCGAGTCCGGATGACCGGGCCCTCCTCTACCGGGTCACCGATGCACCGCTGCTGGCCCATCTGGGCGTCACCCCCACCCAGGCACGCTTCGCCCCCACTCACTACCCCGCTGCCATCTCGCTGGCCCGCCTGGCCGAGGTCGAAGCCCATCCTGATGCCACAGACCGCAATCGGGTCTCAATTCTGTTGGGCACGGCCGCCCAGCCCCAGACTCTGACCGTGACCCACACCCTGTGGGCCATGCTGGGCGTGCTGCCCGCAGGCCGGGTGCAGCTCCCCCACCGCCACCAAAGTGTGGCCCTCGACCTGATCACCGACTGCCCACCCGGTTGCTACACCCTGGTCGGTGCCGAGCTCGACGATCGAGGGGTGATCCTCGATCCCGTCCGGGTCGACTGGGAGAGCGGCGGGGTGTTCGTCACTCCAGCGGGCCTCTGGCACAGCCACCACAACGAGTCCAGCCGCCCGGCCCACCTCGTCCCGATCCAGGACGCCGGTCTGCACACCTACCTGCGATCGCTCGACATCCGGTTCACTCCGTCGGACGGGTGAGTCCTCCTCGCTTCGCCAGCGCACTCTCGCGCCATCCGGTCACCAGCCTGGCCACCGGCGAAGTCGTCGGGAGCGTGCTCGAAGCAATCGGCGAACGCCCGGACCTGGTCGTTGTCACCGTGACGCGCCCCCATGCCGGGGCTCTCGAGGACGTTGTGGCCACCATCGATGCCCTACTCCACCCGCTGGCTCTGATCGGATGCGCCGCCGAGTCGGTGGTCGGGCGGGGCTCCGAGGTCGAGGAGCTGCCTGGAGTGAGCCTCTGGGCCGGTCAGGTCGGCCCCCTGGTCGCCTTTCCCTTGACGGCTATCCGCCAGGCCGACGACGAATGGAGGTTCGACGGGTGGCCCGATCCGTTCGGCTTCGCACCGACGGCGGCGCTGATGATCGCCGACCCCTTCACGTTTCCGGCAGACGAGTTCTGCGCCGAACTCCGGGAAGACCGACCGGGGCTTGCCGTGATCGGCGGCTACGCCTCGGGCGCCGCCGGGGCCGGTGGAACCCGCCTGGCCGTCGGCGACCGGATACGCGACAGCGGGGCCGTCGTTGTCCTGCTAGGGCCGGCCACGGAGATCGTGCCCGTGCTGTCGCAAGGTTGTCGGCCGTTCGGAAAGCTGCTGACCGTGACCCGGGTGGAAGGAAACCTCGTCCTCGAGATCGCCGGGCGGCCGGCCATGGAGTGCATGGTCGACCAGATCGGCGAGCACCTCGGGCGGGCCGATATCGCCGGGATCGAGGGCAACGGGATTCTGCTCGGCCGCTGCGTCGACGGCAGCGTCCTCGACCCCAGACCAGCGGACCTCCTGTTCCGAGCACTTCTGGGTGTGGAGCGCGCCACCGGTGCCTTGTCGGTCGGCGACCGGGTACCGCTGGGCAGCGCCGTGCAGTTCGCCCTTCGTGACGCTCAAACAGCGTCCGACGACTTGGTTGCCGCGCTCGACGGACGGAGCGCCGACGCCGCGCTGCTGTTCACCTGCAGCGGGCGGGGTACCCGTCTGTTCGACATACCCGACCATGACGCCGCCGCCGTGGCCCGTTCGCTCGGGCCGATCCCACTCGGCGGATGCTTCGCCGCCGGTGAATTCGGTCCGGTCGGCGGAGGCAATTTCGTGCATAGCTTCGCTGCGTCGATGGCCTTGTTTCGGGAACGTGAAGTCGGTGGCAGCGGTCCCCACACGACCGTGCACGAACGGTAGGGTTTGGCCGATGTCCACACCTCCCCCATCACCACTCGTCCCCGCTCCGAGCGCCGAGCTCGAGCAGCGCGGTGTCGACGTCATCCGGGGTCTCGCCATCGACGGCCCGAGGGCGGCCAATTCGGGCCACCCCGGTGCAGCCATGGCTCTTGCCCCGCTGGCCCACGTGCTGTTCACCCGGGTCATGCGCCATGACCCGTCCGATCCGCACTGGCCGGACCGGGACCGTTTCGTGCTGTCCAACGGCCATGCCTCGATCCTGCTCTACTCCATGCTCCACCTGACTGGCTACGGACTCACCCTCGACGACCTCAAGGCCTTCCGGACCTGGGGAAGTGCCACGCCAGGCCACCCCGAGCGGCACCACACCGCCGGAGTCGAGGTCACCACCGGACCGCTCGGCCAGGGGTTCGCCAACGGCGTCGGCATGGGGATTGCCGAGCGGTGGCTACGCACCCACTTCTCCCCCGATCTGTGCGATCACAACACCTACGTGGTGGCCGGAGACGGCTGCCTGGAGGAAGGCATCTCCCACGAGGCCGCCTCGCTGGCCGGCCACCTGCGCCTCGGCAAGCTCGTCTACGTCTACGACGACAACCACATCACCATCGATGGTCCCACTGAGCTCAGCCTCAACGACGACGCCGCCGAGCGCTTCGCCTCCTACGGATGGGCGGTCGACGACATCGGCGAGGTGGCCACCGACCTCGATGCCCTGGAGGCCGCCCTCCTGCGGGCCCGGGCCGACGAGGACCGCCCGTCGCTGATCATCCTGCGCAGCCACATCGGCTATCCGGCCCCCACGATGACTGACTCGTCCAAGGCTCATGGCGACCCGTTCAGCGATGAGGAGACCCGACGGACAAAGGAGATCCTCGGGCTCCCGACCGACGAGACCTTCTGGGTACCCGACGACGTGCAGGCCATGTACCGATCGACCATCCCCCGGGGCGTGGCCATGCGGACGGAGTGGGAGGGTCGATTGGCTGCATGGAGCGGTGACCGGGCCCGATGGGACGCCGCCCAGGCCGGGCACGGCATGCCCGGATGGGAGGCCACCCTGCCCACCTTCTCGCCGACCGACGGCCCAATGGCCACCCGCAAGGCCATCAAGGCCTGCCTGGACGCCACTGCCGATCTGTTGCCCGGACTCCTGCCCGGAAGCGCCGACCTGACCGGCAATACCGGCATGGCACTGGCCGGAGCCGCCGCCCAGTCGGCCGAGGACCCTGGTGGCAGCCTGATCCACTACGGCATCCGTGAACATGCCATGGGGGCGGTCATGACCGGCATGGCCGCCCACGGCGGCACCCTCCCGGTGGGCGGCACATTCTTCGTGTTCTCCGACTACATGCGTGGTGCCGTGCGGGTGGCCGCCATCTCCGGTGCCCACGTCATCTATTCATGGACCCACGACTCGGTAGGCCTCGGCCAGGACGGCCCCACCCACCAACCCATCGAGCAGTTGGCCGCGCTGCGAGCCATGCCGGGCCTCCGTGTCATCCGGCCGGCTGATGCCAACGAGACGGCCCAGGCATGGCGCATCGCCGTGGACGCCGAGGGGCCCACTGCGCTCGTACTGTCCCGCCAGGACCTTCCCATCATGGCCGACACGGCACGGCTGGCCGCCGATGGCGTGGCCCGAGGCGCCTATGTGTTGTCCGACCCGGCTGACGGACCGGCCCAGGTCGTACTGATCGGAACGGGCAGCGAGGTCTCGCTGTGCGTCGATGCGGCCCGCCTGTTGGCAGAGGCCGGCATCAGGGCACGCGTGGTGTCCCTTCCCTCGTGGGACCTGTTCGCCCAGCAGGGCGACTCGTACCGCGACGATGTCCTGCAACCTGATGTCCCCACTTTGTCGGTCGAGGCAGCCAGCACGTTCGGGTGGGAGCGGTATGCCGATGACTCGGTTGGAATCGACCACTTCGGCGCGTCGGCACCGGGGGGGGTCGTTCTGCGAGAGTTCGGCTTCGACCCGGTCCATGTGGCTGCCAGGGCCACCGCGCTGCTCGGCCCCTCCGCCTGACGACCCGACCGCACGACCGCACGACCTCACAACAGACCGGCACCCCCGAGAGGAACCTTGATGACCACGCTGCACGACCTCTACGCCAACCAGGGTCAGAGCCCCTGGCTCGACAATCTCCGCCGTGACTGGCTCCAGGACGGCACCCTGGCCGGACTGGTCGAACAAGGCATCCGGGGAGTCACCTCCAACCCGACGATCTTCGCCAAGGCCATCAGCGGCCAGGAGACCTACGACGATCAGTTCGGGTCACTGATCGCCACCACCTCGGTCGAGGACGCCTACTGGGATCTCGTCGTCGACGACATCCTGGCCGCCCTGGCCATCCTCCGTCCTGTTTTTGATTCCTCGGGAGGGAGCGACGGATTCGTCTCGGTCGAAGTAGCGCCGTCACTGGCCCATGACACCGCTGGCACCATCGACGCGGCCCGGGGCCTGCACACCCGGATCGACCAGCCCAACGTGCTGGTCAAGATTCCGGCCACCCCGGAATGCGTGCCGTCCATCCGTCAGATGATCGCCGAGGGGCGAAGCATCAATGTGACGCTCATCTTCTCCATCACCCGATACGGCGAAGTCATCGAGGCCTATCTGTCTGGTCTTGAAGCCCTGCTTGCTTCCGGGGTCGACGACCTGTCCGGTGTGGCCAGCGTGGCTTCCTTCTTCATCAGCAGGGTGGACACCGAAGTCGACAATCGGATCGGTGCAGCGGTTGGCGGCGATGCAGCGTCCAGCCTCCTGGACCTGCGCGGCCGAGCCGCTGTCGCCCAGGCCCGCCTTGCCTACGCGGTCTTCGCCGAACGGTTCTCGGGACCCCGGTGGGAACGGCTGGCGGCCAAGGGTGGTCGGGTCCAGCGCCCATTGTGGGCCTCCACCTCCACCAAGAACCCGGCCTACCCGGACCTCGCCTACGTGGACACCCTGATCGGTCCGGACACGGTCAACACGATGCCGGACGGCACGGTGTCGGACTTTCTCGACCACGGGACCGTGGCACGCACCGTCGATGCGCATCAGGACGACGCCCGGTCGGTTATCGACCGTCTGGCCGCAGCCGGTATCGACATGGAGGATGTGGCCGCAGTGCTCGAAGCAGAAGGAGTGGCCTCCTTTGCCGCCTCATTCGACGACCTGATGGACTCGCTGGCTGCCAAGGCGGCGAAGCTCACCGCTAGCTGAGGAACCCGGCCGACTCCAGCACCCCCGCAGTCAGCACCCCGTTTGCCCCACCCACCAGCGCACCCAGGAGGAATACCCATGAAGATCGCCATGGTCGGACTCGGCAAGATGGGCGCCAACATGGCCCAGCGGTTGATCGAACACGGGCATGACGTGGTGGCCTTCGACCTGAACGAGGCGGCACGTACCGACGCCGCTGCTTTCGGAGCCCGGCCCGTCGCCACGCTGGAGGAGTTGGCTGCCGCCCTCCCACCCCCGCGGGTGGCCTGGGTGATGGTGCCGGCCGGCAAGGCCACCAACGACACCATCACCACGTTGGCCGGCCTGTTCGCCCCTGGTGACGTGGTCATCGACGGTGGCAATTCCAATTACAAGGAGACCGCGCCGCTGGTCGACGAACTGGCTACCCAGGGCATCGCCCTGGTGGATGCCGGCACGTCGGGGGGCATCTGGGGCCTCAAGGAGGGCTACTGCCTGATGGTGGGCGGCACCAAGGAGGCGGTGGCGATCTGCGAGCCGGCCTTCCTCGCCCTAGCCCCCGAGGGCGGCTATGCGCACGTCGGCCCGCCCGGGGCCGGCCACTTCGTCAAGATGGTCCACAACGGCATCGAGTACGGCCTCATGCAGGCCTATGCCGAAGGCTTCGAGATCATGTCCGAAGCCCCAGAGTTCGACCTCGACCTCCATGAGATCTCCGCTATCTGGCGCTATGGATCTGTGGTTCGTTCGTGGCTGCTCGAACTGGCCGAGCGGGCACTCCGGCCGGAGTCTGGATTCGACCAGATCGAGGCCGTGGTGGTCGATTCAGGTGAGGGCCGCTGGACGGTCGAAGAGGCCATCAATCGGGGCGTGTCGGCCCCGGTGATCTCGTCGGCCCTCTTCGCCCGGTTCGCTTCCCAGAAGCCGGATGCCTTCGGGCTTCGTCTGGTTTCGGCGCTCCGCAACCAATTCGGCGGCCACGCCTTCACCACCACCGAGGGCACACTCGGCGGCGAAACGGGGACTCCGACATGACCATCAGCGCCGAATCAACCGCTGCCGCCATCGATGCCGAGCGCGACCCGGGCTCGGACACGACAAGCGCGGCAGACGGCGAGAAGCGCACCCTGCCGCCCGTCCTCTCCAAGGCCCCGCCGGTGGCCATGGTGATCTTCGGGGCTTCGGGCGACCTCACCGGCCGCAAGATCCTTCCGGCGCTGGCCCGGTTGGCCGACCGGGGTGTGCTCGACGACGGGTTCACCGTGATCGGCGTTGCCCGCACCGAATGGAGCGACGACGAATTCCGGTCCCACGTGGCCGAGTCCACCCCCGACGCCGGGCCCAAATGGCGAGCTCTGACCGAGCGGTTCAAGTACATCACCGGCGAGTACGACCATCCGGAAACCTTCGACCAACTCAAGGCCCACCTCGACGAGGCCGACACGATCGACGGCACGGACGGCAACCGCCTCTACTACTTGGCGACGATCCCGAGCGTCTTCGGTCTGGTGGCCCAAGCGCTGGCCACCCACGGCTGCAATGGACCCGGCGAGGGAGGCACGTTCGCCCGGGTGGTGGTCGAGAAACCGTTCGGACGTGACCTCGCCAGCGCTCTCGAACTCAATGTTCAGATGCAAACAGCGTTCAACGAGAACCAGATCTACCGCATCGACCACTACATGGGCAAGGAGACAGTCCAGAACGTCTTGGCCCTCCGCTTCGCCAACGCCATCTTCGAGCCCATCTGGAACCGGCGCTACATCGAACAGGTGCAGGTGACCGTGGCCGAGAGCCTCGGCGTCGAACACCGGGGCGGCTTCTACGAAACGGCCGGTGCGCTACGGGACATCGTCCAGAACCACGTCATGCAGGTACTGGCCCTCACCTTGATGGAGTCTCCGACCAGCACGGACGCCGACCGGATCCGTGACGAGAAGGTCAAACTCCTCCGGGCCATCTACATCCCCACTCCGGACGAGGCCGTCGACAAATCGGTGCGCGGCCAATATTCGGCGGGCACCATCGACGGCAAGGACGTACCCGGCTACCGCCAAGAGGTCGATGTCGCACCCGACAGCCAGACCGAAACGTACCTGGCCCTCCGGCTACGGGTGGAGAATTGGCGGTGGTCCGGTGTCCCCATCGATGTGCGCACCGGCAAGCGACTGCCGGCCCGGGTGACTGAGGTCGCCCTCACCTTCCGACAGGTCCCTTTCCTGCTGTTCGACCACCGCACGAGCCGCGACCTCCGTCCCAACACACTGATCCTGCGCATCCAGCCAGACGAGGGGATCAGCCTGGAGTTCGGGGCGAAGGTCCCGGGTGAGAAGTTCCACATCCGGTCGGTGGCCATGGACTTCTCCTACGACGAGGCGTTCGCCGGGTCCGATGCGGCCGATGGCTACGAACGTCTGATTCACGATGCCATGGTCGGCGACGCCACATTGTTCATCCGATCCGACGAGGTAGACCAGGCATGGCGGATCGTCGACCCCTACCTCCAGGCCTGGTCCGAGCCGGGGGGCGCTCTCCACTTCTATCCGGCCGGCACCTGGGGTCCCCACATGGCCGACCTGCTGGTGGAGCGTTCCGGTGACGAATGGCGCAACCCAGTGGTCGACCTCGAACTGGGCGGCGGCGGCCGCCAGACCCATCTCGAACAGTGACACCATGAACGGCACCGTTCTCCTCGTCTCCTCGGTGCCCGAGGCCTTTGCCGGTCTGGTGGCCGACGACTTGGCGGGCGCCGGTCCCGGCTATTCCCTGTTCCTGTCCGGCGGAGGCACGGCCACCGCCTGCTATCGGGCCTTGGCCGACCGCTCCGGCCTGCCGTGGCCGGCTGTCGATATCTACCTTGGTGACGAGCGGTGCGTCCCGCCCGACCACCCCGACTCCAATCACAGGATGATCACCGAGGTCCTCCTTGACGCGGTGGGTCCGGTCCATGCCGACTACCCCATGTTCGGTTCGGGTCCTGCGACCGAGGCGGCGGCGGCCTACCAGCGACTTGTGGCCGAACTGCGTCCCGACCTCGTCCATCTTGGGCTTGGGCCGGACGGACACACCGCATCTCTGTTTCCAGGTTCGACCGGACTGGCCGACGCAGATCCCGACCACCTGGTGGTGGCCAACACCGACCCGAACGGGGTCAACCCCCACGAACGCATCACACTCACGCTGAGCGGTATCGCTCTGGCCCGCCGCACCGTCATTACCGTCGCCGGTGCATCTAAGCGCGACGCGCTCTCCCGGATCAGGGCCGGCGAGGACCTGCCGGCCAGCCGGGTAACCGGCCCCGACGTCGTCTGGTTGGTCGATGCTGATGCCCTGGGCGATGGAACGCCTGACCGGGTGGCATGAGCCGAACGTCCCGATCGCTGGATCACCTGCAGTCCTGGAGCCAGGGCGCCGTAAAGAGCCCCTCCGGTAAGGTGACCCCGATGCCCGCTGATCCCGGTTCCCGCCGGACACCTGTACGTGAAGCAGTAACCCATGCCGACCTGCTGAGTGCACCGCTGAACGAGTTGATGACCCGGGCGGCACGGTTGCGCAACGACACCTTCGGAACGCGGATGACCTTCTCCCCGAAGGTCTTCATCCCCCTCACCATGCTGTGTCGCGACCGTTGCGGCTACTGCACCTTCGCCAAGGCGCCGGCACGGCTTGCATCTCCCTACCTGTCGCTCGACCAGGTCCTCGGCATCGCCCGGGCGGGCCGGGCCGCAGGCTGCCACGAAGCATTGTTCACCTTGGGCGAAGGGCCGGAGGACCGCTACCCGGGTGCAGCTGCATGGCTGGCCGACCACGGCTATACCTCGACGGTCGACTACCTGGCGTCAGCGTGCGCCGCCGTGCTCGAAGAGACCGGCCTCCTTCCCCATGCCAACGCCGGTGCCCTCAACGCCGCCGACCTTGCCACGCTGCGGACCGTATCGGCCAGCCAGGGCATGATGATCGAGTCCACCAATCCAGATCTCGATGCCCACCGCTCGGCCCCCGACAAAGTTCCAGCGCGCCGGTTGGCCACCCTGGAAGCCGCCGGCGAACTGGCTATTCCCTTCACCACCGGTCTGCTGATCGGGATCGGTGAATCCCGCCAAGATCGGCTCGACACACTGGATGCAATCGCTTCAAGCCATGCCCGGCACGGTCACGTTCAGGAGGTGATCGTCCAGAACTTCCTGCCCAAGGCCGGAACCTCGATGCACCGGCACGCACCCTGCCCGACCGATGAGTTCTTGTGGACCATCGCCGCCGCCCGTCTGCTTCTGGCTTCCGACATCCACCTTCAGGCACCACCCAACCTGTCCGACGAACTCGGCCCTCTGGTCGACGCCGGTATCGACGACTGGGGCGGCGTGTCGCCAGTTACAGCCGACCATGTCAACCCCGAACGGGCGTGGCCGGCCCTCGGGATCCTGCGCGCCGCAACCGAGGCCGCCGGCCATGTGCTGGCCCCCCGCTTGACCATCTACCCCGAGTTCGTACGCCGTCCGACGACATGGCTGGACCCAGGCCTGCAGTTCCCGGTGATGGATGCCTCGGACGCTGAAGGTCTGGGTCGTGACCACCCGTGGGCCTCGGGCGGCGA
>JAYVYR010000090.1:0-12716 GCA_043784065.1 Acidimicrobiaceae bacterium | reverse complement strand
GCAGGTCACTCCGCCGAGGTCTGCAACGGGTCGGGGTGTCCACCCGAGAGAAGGACATCTGGTCGGATCCCGAGGCGGCAGCCTTCGTGCGGGCCCATGCTGGCGGCAACGAGACGGTCCCCACCGTCGCTATCGGGGGCACGGTTCTGGTCAACCCGTCGGTCCGACAGGTGGTGGCACTGGCCACCGCAGCCGGCATCCCGACCGGCGAAATCGACGGACACCGGTGGCGACGGGTCCGCGGCTGACGGGCCGTCGCATCCACTCCGGCCTGAGCACGCTTCGCGTCAGGCGATCTGCTCACTAGGCACGTCGAAGAACTCCTGGTACTCGCGGCTGCGCTCACGGAGTAGATCGGCGTCGAGGCCGGTGTCGGCGAACGAATAGCGAGTACCTCCTCCGCCCCCATCTCCAGGATGAGTCGCCAGGAAGGCACGCATGGCGGCCTCGGCGGCGGCCGTGAAGGTCAGACCGAGGGCGTCGTAGACCGCCCCGATCGTGGCGAAGGGATCGGCCATGAACTCGGCGAACTGCACGTCGACCACCTGGTGAGCGGGAATGGTTCCATCCTGACGGGCTGCCACCGAGCGGTCGAGGCCCAGCAGGATGTCCTCGGTGTACTGCTCGGCCGCCCGCTGCACGGAACTGTGGTCGCTCGACATCTGGCGCAGCAAGGCAGCCAGAGCGCTGATCGACGAGATGACCCGAACCGGGTCCCGATGGGTCTGGATGAGCAACGCATCGGGGTATTCATCGAGCAGGGCGGCCAGACACCACAGGTGGGCGGGCGACTTCAACAGCCAGCGGTCACTGGCATGCCGACTCTGCAGGTGTTGGAGGTAGATGCGATGCCAACGGTAGGCAGGGGCCATGTCGGCGACGTGCAACAGCCACCGGTCGTACTCCGGGACGTCGTATTGGGTCGGGAAGATCATCGAGCGGAAGTCGCCGCCCGTCATCCGCACGCACTCTTGGGCCAGCCGGGCCCCGAGAGGATGGAAGTCGGTGAAGCCGGGAATGATCAGATCGGGCATCGACGCGATGGCATCCGACTCGGCGATGCGCGGGTCGGTCTCGAACGTTGCCGTCTCCGGCGGAGGCACGGGCTGGTCGACCTCCCATGTGAGCGGGGCGCGGTTGGCCGGGTCCTGGGCCAGCAGGTCGTAGAGGATGGTGGTGCCGGTGCGGGGTTGACCGATGATCACGATGGGTCGGGTCACGGAGCCCTCGGCCACCTCGGGATGCGAACGGCGCCACTCGAGGATCTTGAGCCGCGTGGTCAGATAGCCGACCACATCCGCCTCGGCCACGGTACGACCGAGCTCATTGAGGCGGGCAGGACCGTCGAGGTCCTCGAGGAGGTACTCGAGACCTTCCTGCCAAGAATCTTCACCGAGGTCGCGGCTTCCGGCGGCCACTATGGCCGCCTCGACCAAGGCGTCCTTGTCGAACCGGGGGGTATCCATGGTCAGGCGTCTCCGATCGGTCACAGCGGTCGACGGTAGAGGGACGGTCGGGCGGCGCCGGGCGCCACGCTCGGTTGTCCTCACCGGTTGCAGCGACACGATACGCATGCCGAGGCCCGGCGCGCCGATACCCGGTAGCCGGACTGTTCGAGCGGAAGCCGCCAGACCGCTAGCCCTCGCTGACCACGTACCGGGCGGCTGGGGTGCCGGGCGGATTCGTCACCCCCGGAACGGCGTCGGGATTGGTGACGCACACCTCACCCTCGAGCCCGTCCGGATCCCGGAAAAAAATGCTGAGGATCGAGCCGAAATCAGTGACGAAGGAGTCGGCCGCGCCGCGTGCGATGAGCCGCTCCCGGATGGTCTCGAACGCATCGACTGAGGCGGCTTGGAGAGCGAAGTGATCAAGGCGTCCACGACCGAACATCGGCGTCTGCCGGTCAGCTTCGGTGTTGCCGTCGACGTGGAACACATTGAGTTCGGCCCATGGCCCGATCTTGATGATGGAGAGCCGGACGGCGGCATTGTCCTCCGTTTCGGGGGCGTCCCGCACCACCTCCGCATCGAATATGTCCTCGTAGAAGGCATGCAATCGAGCGGCATCATTTGTGAGAGTGGCGATGTGGTTGATGCCAATGGTCAGCATGTCCATCTCCTCGGATCGGGGACGTCAAGGGGGCGTCAAGGGGGCGTCAAGGGGGCGTGGTGCGTGGCGGAGTCCCCACCATGCTCACCTGACATACCCGTGCACCGAGCCTAGGGCAACCCATGTCGACGTCTGGGAGACTTCGCCAATGCCTGCGACGACCACCTCCGACCTTCCCTTCCACGACCGCACCGACTTCGACGACGCCGATCGTGGGTTCCTCGGCTCCCTCGAACCCTGTGTCATCGCCGACGACGCCGGCCGGGTGGTCTGGAACAACGACGCCTACGCGTTCCTGGCCGGGGAGTGTCCCGCCACCGCTCATCCGAGCTTGTGGCGCCAGGGCCAGTTGGTCTCCCGTCAGGGACTGTACGAAGTGTGCGAAGGCATCTACCAGGTCCGGGGCCTCGACCTTTCCAACATGACCCTGGTCGAAGGGGACACGGGAGTCATCGTCATCGACCCGTTGATATCGGCCGAGACGGCCGCCGCCGCGCTCGCCCTCTACCGCTCACACCGTGGCGAACGGGCGGTTGAGGCCATCATCTACACCCACGCCCATGTCGACCATTTTGGCGGGGTCCGGGGCGTTCTCGAGGGGGACGTCCCCATTCTTGCACCCGCCGGCTTCATGGATTCAGCCGTGTCCGAAAACGTTTACGCCGGAGTCGCCATGAGCCGTCGCGCCGTCTACATGTACGGCACCGCACTTGAAAAGGGGCCGGCCGGACAGATCGGTTGCGGGCTTGGAATGACCAACTCCACCGGCACGATCGGCCTCGTGGCCCCCACGGTCGACATCATCCACACCGGCCAGCAGGAAGTAGTCGACGGTGTGCGGATCATCTTCCAGCTCACTCCCGGGACCGAATGTCCGGCGGAGATGAACTTCTACTTCCCTGACCGTCGAGCCCTGTGTATGGCCGAAAACGCCACCCGCAATCTGCACAACCTCGTGACCCTGCGCGGTGCCGTGGTACGCGATGCCCGGGCGTGGTCGGCCTATCTCGACGACGCCATCGACCTGTTCGCCGAAGGCACCGACGTGGCCTTCGCCTCACACCACTGGCCGACCTGGGGCAGCGCGAACGTGGTCGAGTACCTGTCACTCCAGCGAGACCTCTATGCCTATGTCCACGACCAGACGTTGCGCCTGATGAACACGGGACTCAACGGCACCGAGGCGGCCGAGATTCTCACCATGCCGCCCGTCCTCGAACAGGCCTGGCACACCCATGGCTACTACGGCACGGTCAGCCACAACGTGAAGGCCGTCTACCAGCGATACCTCGGTTGGTTCGACGGCAACCCGGCTCACCTGTGGCCACATCCTCCGGCCGAGTCTTCCGCCCGATATGTCGAGTGCATGGGTGGGTCCGATGCGGTGGTGACTCGAGCGGAGGACTTTGCAGCTGCCGGCGACCTCAGATTCGCAGCCGAACTCCTCGACCGCGTCGTGTTCGCCGACCCCGACCACGCCACGGCCAAGGACGTCCTAGCTGGGGTCTACGAACGCCTGGCCTACGGGGCCGAGAACGGGACTTGGCGCAATTTCTACCTGATGGGCGCCCATGAGTTGCGCCACGGCATTGAACCGTCCACAGCGACCCTGGGGTCGGCCTCGCTGGTATCGGCCCTGACCGTCGAACAGTTGCTGGACGCCATCGCCATCCGGATCAATGGCCCGATGGCGTGGGATGAACGGCTCATCATCGACTGGCACTTCACCGACCTCGGGCAGACACACCGTGCCTCGTTGTCCAACGGGGTACTGACCCATCGAATGGTGGGGAACGGATCCGTGGGGGATGCATCGACGAGGCAGGTTGCCGTTTCGGCCGACTTGACCCTTACGTTGACCCGGTCCCAGATGACCGGCGTGCTGTTCGGCGGAGGGCTTGACGGGATCGCTCTCGAGGGCGACCTCGGGGTCATCACACGACTGCTGGCGGTGGTTGAGGCACCCGACAGGAACTTCCCCATCGTCACGCCGTGACGAGCGGTGCGATCTGAATCTGGGACTCCGTCTGGAGCGGCAAGGACCGCCTCAGCGGAACATCGAAACGACGTCCGCGATCAGGAGCGTCAACACCATGGTCCCGACCACCGCATAGACCGCTGAGAAGAGCCACTTCTGGTGGTGGTCGGCCAGCCAGAAGCGCCGGATGCCGAGTACGTCGAACGTGAGGGCCAGCACCCCGATCGGAATGGCGATCCACGGCCCGACTCCCTTGGCCAGTCCGAGGAACGGCAGCAGGATCGGAAGGACGAGATAGCTGAGCAAGCAGCGGGTGGCCGACAGGACGATCGAGGTCCCGAAGATCTTGTGGGTGTCCGACTCCGGAATCGGCTTGCGCTCCTCGGGCACCCGAAGCAGATGGCGCATGGCCTGATCGGCCTTCGATCGTTCCTTGGTCGCCGATACTGGCTCCTTGGCCGCCATTGCTGGCTCCTTGGCCGCCGGCGCAGTCGTCACGCTCTGGTCCACAGCTCGATTGTAGTCCGGCGAGGGCGACGATCGGCGTCCTGGGGCAGCAGGTATCGTCCTGGTGCATGAGAGACAGGACATGACCTCGAACAATCGGCGTAGCGACAAGGGCGCCGTCAAGCAGGAGATCGGGCAGAAGGCGGGCTCGTCGCCCGATAATTCGGCGGTATCGGATGACATGTGGCAGCTGCGGGACCCGGAAGGATCGATAGCCCCCGGCTGGTACCTGCTACCACTCCGCCTCTTCCTCGGCGTGACATTCCTTTTCGCCGGGCTTCAGAAATTGGCCAACCCGGACTTTCTCCGTGCTTCCAGCCCCTTGTCGATTCACGCGCAGCTGGTCGGTTCAACCCTTACCAGCCCCATCGGAAGTCTGCTCAGCCACCTGACTGGGGCGGCGACGGTCATCGGCGTCCTCATGGCCTTCGGCGAGGTGGCCATCGGTGTCGGGGTGATCCTCGGGCTCCTGACCCGCGTGGCCGCTTTCGGCGGAGTGCTCGTCTCCTTCAGCCTCTTCCTGGCCATCTCGTTCCATTCGCACCCCTTTTACACGGGCTCGGACATCGTCTTCCTGTTCGCCTGGACCCCGTTCGTGCTGGCTGGTGCGGCGGGCGCACCCGCCATCGACACCTGGTTGACCAACCGCAGTGGATCGTCAACCGGCGCCGACGCCGCACGATCCGAGGCAATGTCCCGAGGCGCGTTCATTGGATCCGTGGCCGCCGGCGCCGCCGTTCTGGTCGGGGCGGTTGCGGGCATCGGGCGGATCTTCGCCCCTGCATCAGCCACGAGTAGGAATAACGCCTTGGGCGCTGGCGGCACTACGACGACTCCTCCAACATCTGCGACCGCGGGCGGAGGCGGCGCGTCCACCAACACGACCACGGCATCAGTGCCGTCCGGAACGGCCATCGGCGCCGCCACCCAGGTGCCGGTCGGAGGCTCTGCATCGTTCACCGACCCGAAGTCGGGCGATCCATCGCTGGTGATCCAGTACACCTCCGGCACATTCGTCGCCTTCGACGCCATCTGCCCCCATGCAGGTTGCACGGTGGCCTACAAGTCAGGTTCGAACATCATTGCCTGCCCGTGCCACGGCTCGGAGTTCAATCCGAAGACTGGGGCCGTCCTCAACGGGCCCGCCACATCCGGCCTGACTCCTATCACGGTCATCAAGGGTTCGAACGGAAACCTCTACGTCGTCTAGCCGGCGAAGGTCAGGACCCAACCGTGTCCCGGCCATGTCCACTACGATCCACGGCCAGTCGCCGACCGACGGCAAACCACACCTATGACCGCTACCACCACATCCCCCGCCATCCCTGGACAAGCATCGTCCCAAGAGGCAGCACGCACGGACTGGCTGGCGGCCATCCCTTTCTTCCTTGTCCACCTGGCCCCACTTGCTGCCATCTTCGTCACTGTCACATGGCAGGACTGGGCGCTGTGTGCCGCCCTCTATGTGACCCGGATGTTCTGCATCACCGCCGGCTATCACCGGTACTTCTCCCATCGCAGTTACAAGATGGGCCGCATCCCCCAGTTCTTGATGGCCTTCGGGGGTACCACGGCGGTCCAGAAGGGCCCACTCTGGTGGGCGAGCCACCACCGGATCCATCACCGCTTCACCGACCTCGACGGCGACGTGCACTCACCCCGCGAGGGATTCTGGTGGAGCCACGTCGGCTGGATCCTGTCTACGAAATACAAAGACACCGACCTCGACGGTATCAAGGACTTCGCCGCCTTCCCCGAGCTGCGATGGCTGGAGAAGCACAACTGGTTGGGACCGTGGACCCTCGCTATTGCCAGCTTCCTCCTGTTGGGCTGGGACGGTCTGCTGATCGGCTTCTTCCTGTCGACCGTCCTCCTGTGGCACGGCACGTTCCTGGTCAATTCGATGGCCCACATCGTCGGCCGCCGCCGCTACGCGACACCGGACACCAGCCGGAATTCGTTCGTCATCGCCGTCATTGCCGGGGGCGAGGGATGGCACAACAACCATCACTATTTGCCGGCATCGGTCCGCCAAGGATTCCGGTGGTGGGAATTCGATCCGACCTGGTATGCGCTGAAAGGCATGGCTGCCCTGCATATCGTGCGCGACATGAGGAACCCACCGGCCCGGCTGCTCGATCAGGCCCGGGTACGCGACGGGGCCTTCGACATCGGCATGTTCCGCTCCTACTGGGAGCGGGCTGCCGAAGTGACCGGCGCGCGGATTGCCGACTTGAGCGCCCGGCCCGTCCCGTCATCGCCCGAAGCTACCCGCGACACGGCCCCGATGAGCGAACCTGCCGAGCCGGTCGCAGAAGGATCACCGAGCGGCGATGTCGTGGACGGCACCGAGGACCATTTGTCGGCACTGGCCGGGCTGATCGCCCGGGCCCTCGAGTCTGCTGACCAGCTGGCGGCGACGACGCGCCGCCGAAAAGGAACCCGCGTGACGTCGGAACGAGACGGCACCGAGCCCGCGCCGGAATGACCCGGCCACTCGCCGCGGTGGCGGAGGCGTCGGTATGGATCGTGGACCTCGACGGCGTCCTGTGGTTGGCCGGCCATCCCATCGGTGACGTGGGCGAAGCCGTGAGCACCCTTCGCAGCCGAGGCGTCCGCGTGGTCTTCGCCACCAACAACTCCTCTCCGACCACCGGCCAACTCGTCGACCGCCTGGCCAAGATCGGGATCGAGGTCATCCCTAGGGATCTGGTCACCTCGGCCCGAGTGGCAGCATCGCTCCTCGAGCCCGGCCAACGGGTCCACCTCCTGGCCGAGGCCGGGGTGCTCGAAGCCCTGACGGATCGAGGCGTGAACGTCGTGGACTCGGGCCCCCGAGATGCCGCTGTCGTGGGCTGGAGCCGCGACTTCGACTTCGCCGCACTGGCCGCCATCTCCGCGGTCGCACGGGACAGCGGGCGTCTGATCGCCACCAACGGCGACCCCACCCATCCCACGCCTGAGGGATTGATGCCCGGCTCCGGGGCGCTGGTAGCCGCGGTGGCCACCGCATCGGGGGTCTCGCCTGAGGTAGCGGGCAAGCCGCATCCACCCATGGTCGACTACGTGGCCCGCCACATCCTCGGCGGGACGGATCCGGTGTCTGCGGTAGTGGTGGGGGACCAGCCGGGTACGGACGGGGTTCTGGCGGAGCGCCTGGGCATTCCATTCGTCCTGGTCGACTCGGGCGTCACCCCTGCCGGCCAAGCCGTAGACGACTGCCCGGTCGCATTACGTGCCTCCGATTTCGTGTCGGTGGTCGCGTCATTGCCTCCAGCCTGAGGATGTCGACGGGCGCTAGCAAAGTGCTTGCTCGGAGCAAGCACTGCGGATAGGATAAACCCCATGGCTCCTCATGATTCCCTCCAGCGCTACATAGATGCCGGCATCGCCTTCACCAACATGACCCGCAAGAAGGCCGAAGAACTCGTGT
Organism: Acidimicrobiaceae bacterium; assembly: GCA_043784065.1. Classification (GTDB taxonomy): domain Bacteria; phylum Actinomycetota; class Acidimicrobiia; order Acidimicrobiales; family RAAP-2; genus Bog-756. The sequence continues at coordinate 4,686 of JAYVYR010000090.1, read as the reverse complement.
CCGAACTCGTCAAGAACGGCGATCTCCAGACCGACGAGGCCAGGGCCCGAGTCGACGAGCTGCTCGAGCGGGGCCGTCAGGGCACCGAAGTCATCGTGTCAGCTGTCCGATCCGAAGTCACCCGTCAGCTCGGCACTGTCGGCATCGCCAATCTGGAGGACCTGGCCGCCCAGGTGGCCGCCATGCTGGGCCGCTCGGCTACCGCCGCCAAGAAAGCCCCGGCCAGGAAGACTCCTGCCAAGAAGACTCCTGCCAGGAAGACTCCTGCCAAGAAGACTCCTGCCAAGAAGGCTCCTGCCAAGAAGACTCCTGCCAAGAAGGCTCCTGCCAAGAAGGCCCCGGCCAAGAAGGCAGCAGCCAAGAAGACTCCTGCCAAGAAGGCTCCTGCCAAGAAGGCCGCCGCGCCCCGGTCAGCCGACTGACGTCTTCCGCCCGCCAACGGCTCGACCGGGCGTTGGTCGCCCGCAAGCTGGCCGACAGTCGACCCCAGGCTGTCGAGCTGATAGCCCGGGGCGTGGTGCTCGTCTCCGGCTCAATTGCCGACAAGCCGGCCCGCCTTGTCTCCCCGGCGGAACCGATCGAGTTGCTGGGACACCCGCCGCGCTTCGTCAGTCGGGGTGGCGAGAAGTTGCAGGCCGCCCTCGATCGATTCGCCATCGATCCGTCCGGGCTGCGTGCCCTGGATGCCGGAGCGTCTACTGGGGGGTTCACTGACTGCCTGCTGCAGGCGGGAGCAACCCAGGTAGTCGCCGTCGACGTGGGCCATGGGCAGCTCCACCAGCGCCTGCGTGGCCATCGGTCGGTCACCAATTTCGAACATCTCGACATCCGCAAGGTGGACATCGACACGGTCGGTGGAGTCCCGGTCGACCTGGTAGTGGCCGACCTGTCGTTCATCTCAGCAACCCGGGCGGTACCCGTGCTGGTCGGAGAGGTGGCGGTACCTGGCGCCCCGGTGGTGGTTTTGGTCAAGCCCCAATTCGAAGCCGGGCGGGCCGAAGCGTCCCGTGGACGCGGTGTGATCCGGGACCCTTCCGTCCACCGCCGGACACTGGGCGAAGTGGCAACCGCGCTTGGCGACGCTGGAGCAGTCATCATGGGGGCTATGCCGTCGCCTCTGACCGGACACTCCGGCAACGTCGAATTCCTGTTGTACTCCCGCACCCCAGGCTGGACGGGAGCATCTCCTGCCATCGATGTAGACGCCCTCCTTGACATTGCCATCACCGACGTCCACGGTGTCCCAGACGGTTCCGGGGACTGAGATGGCGCGCATAGCCTTCGCCGTGCGGCCCAACCGGCCCGAAGCCGACTCCCTGGCCGTCCGGGCCCAGTCCTGGCTGGCCGATCGGGGCCACGAGTCTGTGCGCTCGGTCATGACCGACCAGAAGATCGACCTCGACGGCGCAGACCTCCTCGTCAGCCTGGGTGGCGACGGCACACTGCTGCGCTCGGTGGACAGCGCTCTGGCCACCTCGGTGCCCGTCCTCGGAGTCAACCTGGGCCTCCTCGGCTACTTGACCGAGGTAGAGCCAGCCGGTCTTGAGGATGCGCTCGCCCGGTTCCTCGATGGGCGATACGAGGTCGAGGAGCGGATGACGCTCTCGATCGTCGTGACGGCCGCCGACGGCACCGTGCTGGCCGAGCAGTGCGCATTGAACGAGGCGACCGTCGAGAAGACGGTACCCGGACATACCGTGCGGATTGCCGCCTTCATCGACGGTACGCCATTCGTCACGTATGCGGCCGACGGACTGCTGCTGGCCACGCCTACTGGCTCGACGGCATACAACTTGTCGGCCCGGGGGCCGCTGCTTTCACCCCGGCTGCGTGCACTGGTGCTCACACCGGTGTCACCGCACATGCTGTTCGACCGGCCTCTGGTCCTCGACCCGGACCAGCGCGTCCGCCTCGAGGTGCTGGGTCCACGCCCTGCCGTTCTTGTCGTCGACGGGATGACCGTCGCCACCCTCGAGCCAGGGGCCACCCTTGACTGCCGGGAGGGTGACCGGCCGGCACGACTCGTCACCTTCGGATCGAGAGACTTCCACGCCATCCTGCGTGCGAAGTTCCATCTGGCCGACCGCTAGCGGCCGGATGGGTCGCATGCTGATCGAGCTCCACGTGCGCGACCTCGGGGTGATCGATGACATCACCGTGGCCTTTGGGTCCGGCATGACAGCCCTCACCGGCGAGACCGGTGCCGGCAAGACGCTCCTCGTCGGAGCGCTAAGCCTGCTGCTGGGGGCCCGGGCAGACCCCGCCGTGGTCCGGGCCGGTGCCGACGAGGCGCTGGTTGAGGGGAGATTCAGCGGTTCCGACGGTTCAGACGAGATCACCCTGGTGCGCACGGTTGCCCGGGAGGGCCGGTCCAAGGCCTGGGTCAACGGGCGGATGGTCCCGGTCGGGGCGTTGGCCGAAGCGGCTTCCGGATTGATCGAACTTCATGGGCAGCACCAGCACCGCACGCTGGTCGGGACCGAGGCGCAGCGCCAGGCCCTCGATGCCTTCGGATCGATCGACACTGGGCCGATGGTGGCTGCTCGTGCCCGTCTGGCGCGCCTGGTCCTTGAGGCCTCGGGACTCGGGGGCGATGCCCGCCAGCGGGCGCGTGAGGTCGAGGTGCTGACCTTTCAGGTGGAAGAGGTCGACGCTGCCGCTCTGACCGGAGATATCGAGGAGAGCGAGTTGGAGGCTGAGGAGGAGCGGCTAGCCGAGGCCTCTGCCCATCGGGCGGCAGCGGCGACCGCCTTGGCCGCCCTCACCGGTGGCGACACGGGAGCAGGAGAGTCGAGTGCTATCGACCGGCTAGCTGAGGCATCGGGGGCGTTGACGGGCCGAATACCGCTCGATGGACTCGACCAGCGAGTGCGGGGGGTCATGGCTGACATCGCCGACGTGGCCGGCGAACTCCGGATCGTCATCGAAACGTGGGAGGACGACCCGGCTCGTCTCGAGGAAGTCCGGAGCCGACGCCAGCTGTTCCATGAGTTGAAGCGGAAGTACGGGAACACCCTTGACGAAGTCGCGGCATTCGCCGAAGACGGCCGATCTCGATTGGCCGCACTGGCTGCCGACGCCTTGCGGGCGGCAGCTTTAGACGGCGAGATCACCCGGGCTCGGGCTGACGTGGCCGGTGAGGAATCGGCGGTCGCCCAGAAGCGCCGGGCTTCAGCGCCTCTGCTGGCCTCGGAGATCGAGACCACACTCCATGGCCTGGCCATGCCGTCGGCACGATTCGCCGTCTCCGTCACCGTCACCGTCGGCGGCGGTAGCAGCAGCAGCAGCGGCAGCGGCAGCGGTGACGAGGTCACCTTTGAGTTGGCCGCCAACCCCGGTGAGCCGGCCCAGCCACTGGCCAAGGCGGCGTCAGGAGGCGAGTTGTCCCGCACGATGCTGGCCGTCCGGCTGGCCTTGACCGACGCACCCGGTGTCCTCATATTCGACGAAATCGATGCTGGAGTGGGAGGTCAGGCTGCCACCGCCGTCGGGACCGCCCTGTCCGGACTCAGCCAGTACGCACAGGTCCTGGTGGTCACCCACCTGGCCCAGGTAGCGGCTGTGGCCGACCACCAGGTCGAAGTGCGCAAGGTGGAGGCCGGCGGTCGGACCCGCTCCGAAGTGACTGCCCTCGACTCGGACGGGCGGATCGTCGAGATCAGCCGAATGCTGTCGGGCAGCCCGGACAGCGATGCCGCCCACCGCCACGCCCGCGAGTTGTTGGGCCCCCGGGTCTGATGAGCCGGGAGCCTGTCGAACACCTGATGCTCCTCCCATTCCCGCACCCGTTCCGTCGAATCCGCCGGCTGCACCCGGAAGCCCTCGAACGCCCGCAGATCCGGGGTCCCCACCCCGCCCTCGCCCGTTCCGGTAACCTCATCGGGTGCGCGACGTGGGTGGCCTCGATGTGAGCGGACGAACGACCAAGTACGTGTTCTTTACCGGCGGAGTGTCCTCGTCGCTCGGCAAGGGTCTGACTGCATCCTCCCTCGGCCGGCTGCTCAAGTGCCGTGGCTTGAAGGTCACGATGTGCAAGCTCGACCCGTACATCAACGTCGACCCGGGCACCATGAACCCCTTCGAGCACGGTGAGGTCTTCGTCACCGAGGACGGGGGCGAGACGGACCTCGACCTCGGCCACTACGAGCGGTTCATCGATGAGAACCTCCACAAGGGCTCGAATGCCACCACCGGACGGATCTACTCATCGGTCATCGCCAAGGAGCGCCGGGGCGACTATCTGGGAAAGACCGTCCAAGTGATCCCGCACATCACGGACGAGATCAAGAATCACATCCACAAACTCGGCCTGACCGGGGTGGACGTGGTGATCGTGGAGATCGGCGGCACCGTCGGCGACATTGAGATCCTGCCGTTCATCGAGGCGATCCGGCAGTTCCGTCGCGATGTCGGCCGAGCGAACGTGGCCTATGTCCACCTGACCCTGGTCCCGTACCTACGCCCATCGGGCGAGCAGAAGACCAAGCCCACCCAGCACTCGGTCACCGACCTACGCAGCCAGGGGATCCAGCCCGACGTCATCGTCTGTCGCTCGGACCGGATGATCTCCGAGGACCTGAAACGCAAGATCTCGCTGTTGTGCGACGTTCCTATTCAGGCCGTCGTCTCCTGTGTCGATGCCGACAACATCTACCAGATCCCGCTCGTCCTGCACGAGGAGGGCCT
>JAYVYR010000089.1:0-10059 GCA_043784065.1 Acidimicrobiaceae bacterium | reverse complement strand
TGAACCTCGGCGGCGACGTTGCCGTCGCCGGCCCGGCACCGCTGGAAGGCTGGGGCGTGGGAATCGCCGGCCACTGCTCCACTGACCCGTCGGAAGCCGACGAAGTGGTCGCCCTCCGCCAGGGTGGTCTGGCCTCCTCGGGTACGACCGCCCGGACGTGGTCGCGGGGCGACCGCACCGTGCACCACATCGTCGACCCCTGGACCGGTGCAGTCGCCCCGACCACCTGGGCGTTGGTGTCGGCGCTCGGCGCCACCTGCGTCGAAGCCAACGGCTGGTCGACAGCCGCTGTGGTGTGGGGCGAGGATGCGCCCGGCAACCTGATCGCCCACGGCGTAACGGCCCGTCTCGTCCATGCTGACGGCCACATCGTCTCCGTCGGTCCGTGGCACGGGGTGGTCAACGACGAGTTGCCCGTCTCGTCGGGTGCTGCGGACAGGAAGGTGCGGTGATGCTGGCTGCCGCACTTACCTCCACACTTACTTCCACACTCACCTCCACCACGATGACCGAGGCTGTCTGGTACATGATCCGGGCCACCGGCGTCGTCGCCCTTGTCCTGCTGTCGGTGACCACTGTCTTGGGGCTGCTGTCGGCCGCCCGGGCCCGCACGCCGCGCTGGCCGGCCTTCGCTCAGGTCGACCTGCACAAACGGGCCACCATGCTGGCTCTGGTCTTTCTGGGTATCCACGCCGTGTCCTCGGTGCTGGACACCTATGTCCACGTCGGCCTGGTTTCGGTGTTCGTCCCGTTCACATCGTCGTTCCAACCCTTCTGGACCGGGCTCGGGGCTGTGGCCGTCGATCTGCTGGCCGCTGTCGCCATCTCCAGCGCCCTGCGCCAGCACATCGCGCCCCGGATCTGGCGCGGCCTCCACTGGTTGGCCTACGCCTGCTGGCCGGTCGCTATGGCCCACGCTCTGGGATCCGGCACCGACGCCGCCCGGTTGTGGATGGTCACCGTGGCCGCCGCCTGCACGATCGCCGTCTTGTCCGCACTGACATGGCACATCGTCAGCCACTGGACGTCCAGCGAGGATGCGTCCCGGTTCGGCTCCACCACCCGGGCCGTCCCGGTGAGGCACCGACCGGTCGCCCGGCTCACGTCGACACGACTCCTGGAAAAGAACCCCCGATGACCACCAACACGCTCCACCACATCGACCGCCTACTGCACGTCGAACCCGGCGGTCCTCCAGACCCCGGTCTGGCCGGCCATCTGGTGCTCCACGGGCCGGTCACCATCCCCTCCGGCGACGACCCGGTCTGGGCTGATGGCCTTCGTGCCGAGGTGGCCGGCTCGGGGTTGAGCGGTTACGGCGGCGGCGGGTTTCCGGCTGCGGTCAAGTGGGAATCGGTCCTGCGGTCCAACCGCCGACCGCTGGTGGTCGTGAATGTGATGGAGGGTGAGCCGGCCAGCGCCAAGGACCGGGCCCTGCTGGCCTGGTCACCCCATCTCGTGCTGGACGGCGCCGAGCTGGTGGCCGCCCTATGCGGTGCCCGTTCGGTCGTGGTGTGTGTGGCCGATGACCGCCACGACTCGGCCCGGGCGGTCCAGCGGGCCGTCACCGAGCGCAGCCGGGCCGGTTCGCCCCGGGCGCTATCGGTCGAACGCCCGCCGGCCCGCTACGTGACGGGGGAGGAGTCGGCCCTGGTGTCGTGGCTCGATCGGCGCGACGCCCGACCTGTTCTACGGGTCGACAAATCGGTCCCGCTCCGCGTCGGCCGCCGTCCGGTTCTGGTGCACAATGCCGAAACGTTGGCTCAGGTGGCCCTTATCGCCCGTCACGGAAGTGCATGGTTCCGTCAGCTCGGCCTCGACGACGCCCCCGGCTCCACCCTCGTGACGGTGTCCGGTGCGGTACACGCGCCCGGAGTGGTCGAGGTCGAGCTCGGCACCCCGATCGACGAGGTCGTGCACCGGTGCCAGCCGACCGGCCCGTTGACCGGCTATCTGATCGGCGGGTATGGCGGATCCTGGCTGGCTCCGGAACTCGGGTCGACGCCACTCGCCCCCGATCCTCTGGCCCGTGTCGGTGCCACCATGGGCGTCGGTATCGTGGTGGCTCTCCCCTCCGGTTCGTGCGGCATCGCCGAAACGGCCCGGATCGCCCGTTGGATGGCCGGCGAGAGCGCGGGCCAGTGCGGCCCGTGCGTGTTTGGCCTGCCCGCCATCGCCGACGACCTGGAACGGCTGGCTGACGGTCGGGCCGATGTCGGCGTGCTGACCAGGCTCGACGAGCGGTGCCGTTCGGTGGCGGGTCGCGGCGCCTGCCGCCATCCCGACGGCGTGGCCCGGATGGTACGCAGCGCACTGCAGGTGTTTGCTGCAGATGCCGTCGCCCATGCTGCCGGTCGACCGTGTGACGGGCGGCACCAACCGACAGTATTGACCTTCCCGCACACCGCGGCCTTCGCTGGGGATGCGACGTGAGCGCCCGGACCGCAGTCCGGGTGCCCGTGCAGGTGCGCGTCCGCGTGGACCCGGTGGCTTGTGACGCCTACGGATTCTGTGCCGAGCTGCTGCCCGAGCGGGTTTCCCTCGACGAATGGGGCTACCCGGTGATCGACGGGGCTCCGGTCGGATCGGAACTGGTCGAACTCGCCACCCGGGCCGCCGCAGAGTGTCCGCGGCGGGCGTTCCACCTGGAGCGGGTGGCGGGAGATCGCTGAGGCACCGGTGCACGGAGGATGGGACCCGAGTTGAACGCGACCCGAGTGATCCGGGACCCGAGTGAATCGGGTGACGTCGACCCGTCCACACCCTGGTCCGTAAGCTGGCCGGATGGGCCGACAGGAGGGTGGTTTCGGGCTGTCCGGCGAGGCTGCCGACGAGACCCCGCCCCCTTCCGGACGAATGACCCGCACGGGCCTCCTTGCTCCGGAACGCCGTGCCCTGACGGTGGGCCTGGTCTTGACGGTCACAGTGGTCGCCTCTGAGGCTCTGGCCGTCATCACCATCCTGCCGCTGGTGACCCACGACCTCGGTGGCCTGCGCCTCTACGGGTGGGTGTTCAGCGCCTTCCTTCTGGGGAGCATCGTCGGCATCGTGGCCGCCGGGCGCCAGGCAGACCGATCGGGGCCGGCGAGGCCGTTCGTCGTCGGACTCGTCCTTTTTGCCGCCGGGTTGACCGTGGCCGGCGTCGCACCCACCATGGCTGTCCTGGTAGCTGGCCGATTGCTCCAGGGGCTGGGTGCCGGAGCGGTTCCGGCGGTGGCCTACGTGGCCATCGGGCGGGCGTTTCCTGAGGCGGTCCAAGCACGGATGATGGCCGTGCTGTCGACGGCGTGGGTAGTGCCTGGGATCGTCGGTCCACTGGCCAGTGCGGCCGTGGCCCACGTCTTCGGCTGGCGTTGGGTCTTCCTCGGCCTGCTGCCCCTTGTGGTCGTCACCGGGGTGCTGGCCCTTCCCGGACTGGTTCGACTCGGCCGGCCCGATGCACCTCCCGAGGTGGAGCACCGGATGTCTGATGCCGTCCGGACGGCGGTCGGCTCGGCATGCTTCCTCGGTGGACTGACAGCCCGCCCATGGCCGCTGGCCGGCGGCCTGGTCGTCGTCGGTGGATTGGTGGGACTACCTTCCCTCCATCGATTGCTTCCGCCCGGAACGCTCCGGGCCCAGAGCGGATTGCCCGCCACCATCCTCAGCCGCGGGTTGCTCACCTTTGCGTTCTTCGGGGCTGACGCCTTCGTCACACTTGCCATCGTCACGGTCCGTCATCACAGCTTGGCCGTTGCCGGCATTGCGGTAACCGCCTCGACGCTCGCCTGGACGGTGGGGGCGTGGATCCAGGCCCGCAGCGACCAACGACGTGGAGGCCGGCGCCTGGTGCAGTCGGGGCTGACGTTGATCTTCGTCGGTATCGCCGGAATGTTGGTGGTCCTCCATCCGACGATCCCGATGTCCGTGGCCGTCGTGGCATGGGCCACGGCCGGCCTGGGCATGGGTCTGTCCTACGCGCCGACCACGTTGATGATGCTCCGCCATGCACCGGAGGGACGGGAGGGGTGGGCGTCAGCCTCGCTGAGCCTGTCCGATGTACTCGGCGCCGCCCTGGGTGCCGGGTTCGGAGGAGCGGCCATCGCCGCCGGTGCCGTCCATGGCTGGCCGCTGTCGACATCGGTGGCTATCGCCTTCGTCCTGCCCGGAGCGGTGGCCGTGGTTGGTCTCGTGCTGTCGGGCCGGTTGCCGTCGCGCACTGACTGAAGACGGGGCCGACGGTGGTTGCTCAGGCGCAGACCGTGCCGGCCTCGGGGAGCACACCGGTGAGCATGTAGCGGTTCACATGGGCCTGCATGCAACTGTCGTGGGAGCCGTTCAGCAGCCAGGTGTGGCCCCAACCGGCCCACGTCAGCTGGCTGGCCCTCGGGAATGCTGCCGCCAGGTGCTTGGCTCCGATGAGCGGTGTATTGGGATCGCCGGTGTTACCGATGACGAGCACCGGGGGCGCCAGTAGAGGATGGGTGTTCGACACCGGGTGCCGACCGTTGGGCCAGCTCACGCACCCGCCCAGGTTGTAGTTGACGGCGAAGCCACCGAGCAGGGGCCAGCGGGCGGCCAGCGACCGGGCCAACGTGCCGGCCGGGACGGGCCCCGGGTGGTGGACCGTGTCGTTGCAGGTGATGGCCCACTGGGCGTCTACCAACGGTGTTCCGTCGACCTCGTTCACGAATCCGAGAGCCAGTCCGCGCAGTCCCGCACCATCGCCGTGCGTGGCGGCCACCATTGCCGATTCGAACGAAGTGATGGTCCCCGGGACGGTGACGGCGAAGAGCGCGGCAGCCTCGAGGTCTCCAGGAGTCACCGGGACGGAGGCGCTGTGACCCGGTGCCGGAAGTGGGTTGCCCGACATCGAGGCTGACAGCCGGCGGTAGTAGGCGGTGGGGTCGGTGCCGAGCGGACAGGCCGGGTCCGCTGCGCAGGTGGTGAAGAGATGGAGGAGCGATTGCTCGGCCGCCGGGGCCTGTTCTATGGCCTGGGTCGTGAGAGGAGCATTGATGTCGACGGCACCGTCGAGCACCATGGTCCGCACCCGATCGGGGAAGATCTCGGCATAGACCGCCCCCAGCACCGTCCCATAGGACAGGCCGTAGTAGCTGATGGTCGTCACTCCGAGGGCTTGGCGGATCCGATCCATGTCGCGGGCGGTGGCGGTCGTGTCGATGGCGGATGTCAGTTCCGGGTGCTGCGTGGCGCACGCCCGGGCGATCCCGGTGAAGACGGGGGTGCCCGGCAGCGGCTGGCCGGCATGGGCCGGCACGGGCAGAACGGCCGTCACCGTGGCCGACACCGTGCCGCACTGCAGCGGCGAGCTGGCACCGGTACCGCGCGGATCGAAGCTGACCACATCGCTGGCGGCCCGCACATCAGGGGGCAGCAACGGGAGGAGGACCGGCAGGATCTGGTTGCCGGACTCGCCCGGACCCCCGGGATTGACCAGCAGGGTTCCAGCTGTTGCCGTGCCTCCATTGGCCGGTGCCCGCGTTACGGCAATAGCGATGGTGGCGGCCGCCGGGTGGGAGTAGTCGAGTGGGACCGACACCGTGCCGCACTGCAGTGTCGGCTGAGTGGGGCACACCGCCCAGCTCATCGGTGCCGGGGGTGTCACGTTGGGAACTTCGGCCGGGGAGGTGCCTGGGACGGTGGCTGTGGAGGCGGATGGCGATGCATGCAGAGTCGACGTGGAGGATGAGGAGCACGAGGCGGCCGTCATGGCCCCGACCACAGCGAGCGGTGCCAGGAGGGCGCGCACCGTCGAACGATGGGTGCGGCGGTTGGAGGGCATGGCCGGAAACGGTACTAGCGACGCCAGATCTTGTCCCGGAGTGTCGTCATGGGACAGTGGGGGGTCAAAGGAAGTTGAGTCCGGGGACCCGGCCACCGAGAACGGTCGTCGGATCAACTCCGAGGACCTGGTCGAGGACCGTGGCGTACACCGAGCGGAAGTCGGTGGTGAAGACGAGGTTGCCGTCGGACAGCATGGTCAGGCTGGGCGGCTCGCCGTACCAGCCTCCCTTGACGGGAGCACCCGCCACGAAGACCACGTTGGCCCAGCCGTGATCGGAGCCGCCGCTGGCATTGCCGGTCACCCGTCGGCCGAACTCGGTGTAGACGACGACCGCCGTCTGGCGGCCCCTCGGATCGTGGGCAAGTGCGTCGACGAATGCGGTCACCGCGGTGTCGAGCTCGCTCAGCAGCGCCGCCTGGGTGGGGGCCTGGTTGCTGTGGGTGTCGAAGCCGCCAAGCTCCACGCTGTAGACCTCGGTAGGGGCGCCGGCCAGTACCAGGTTGGCCACCACGCTCAGCTGGGTGGCGAGCACCCCGGGCGCAGAACGTCCACCACCACCGGCGGCGAGGGCGAGCGCCGCCGCGTCAGTGCCTGGTCGGCGGAGATGGAGAGGGTCGGCTGTGGCTGTGCGGTCGAGTAGTCCGCCGATGCGCCGGTTGACCTCGACCAGGTCGCCGTCAGCCCGGGCAGAGGCGGCCGCCAGCTGTGCCTCGGTGTGGCTCGTACCGGCCAATTGGGCGAAAAGGGACTGCTCTTCTTGGTTCCCAGGGAGCCGGATGTTTCCGGCCGGCAGGGTGGCTCCTTGGATCCTGGCCCCGGTCAGGGCCAACGGGACACTGGGACCGATGCCCATGGCACGCAACGGGCTGGCGTTCGTCCGGTCGAGCCAGCGCCCCAGCCAACCGGTGCCGTCGGGCGCGCCATGGAGGCCGCTCTGCCAGATGTCCATCGACTCGAAGTGGCTGTAATTGGGGTCGGCGAACCCGACGCCGTGGACCACGGCGAGGTGGTGCGCGTCCCACAGCTTCTTGAACCCTGGCATCGAGGGGTGCAGCGAGTAGCCGTCGGCCAGGGGGAGCAGCGTGGCCGGGTCGACCGCCAGACCGCCCCGGGCAGCCGTGTAGTGGGGATCGCCCGACGGGATGACGGTGTTTAGTCCGTCGTTGCCGCCATAGAGGGTGACGAGGACCAGGCGCCGGCCTTCGGGTGCAAGGGTTCCATTGGCCGGGCGGCCTCCGGCGAACAAGGCGTCCCAGGCCCGAGGTCCGAAGGCCATCCCGAGTGCGCCGACGGTGCCGACACCACCGGCCAGGGCCAGGAACTTCCGTCGGTTGAGGCCGCCGGACGTGCTGTCCGGAAGGGGATCTTCCCGATGATGGCCGTCGCCAGGAGCGTCCAAAGGAGGGGCGGCCGCGGGCATGGATGGCGGAGACGCATCAGTCACGGCGTCCTCAGTTCGTCACGTAGTCGGGGGAGACGAGGGCAAGAGTGGTGAGCAGTGCGGGATCCCCGCCGGCCTGCCGCAGCACCGACACGGTGGTCGGGGACCACGCCGGCACGCCGAGGACCGACCCCAGGATGTCGATGCGCGCCGCCGCCGGGGCGTCGGCCACCGCCGTGAGGTCGACCAGGGATGCCAACGCGTGGGCGCATCTCCAGCGGGCCAGTGCCGCCGAGGTGGAGAGCCAGTACTGGTTCTGAGCCCAACCGCCGACGCTCGGGGGATTGCACGGGATCTGGCCCATGCCGGCCAGCGTCTCGAGCAGGAAGTCCTGGTGTGTCGTCACCTGGTCGGCGGTGATGCCGAACGAGCGCAGAGCACCGATCAGCCACTCGACCGGTTGTTTGACCAGCCCGTGGGCGGCGGTAGCGGACACGAAGGACGGATGGTCGAAGATGGCCCGAAGCAGATCGGTCATCGACAGGGATGGCGCGTAGGCGGAGGACAGCTGGTCGACCACATGGTCGGAAGGAGCCACCGGGTAGGCCAGATGGCTCCACAGCGCAGCGCAGACGAAGCGATGGGACGCCGGCGTCGACGTGACCAGGGCCACTACTTCCTGCCCGGTGGTCACGGGTGCGCCGAGCACCATCTGGGTCACGGAACTGTGGAGGGCTGGGTCGAACACGTAGCCGCCTTGGGCGAGGTCGATGCGCCATCCGGTGAAGCAGTAGGCCGCGGCCCGCACGTCGGCCTCCCGGTAGGCCCCGATACCCATGGTGAAGCGCTCCATCAACTCACGGGCGAAGTTCTCATTGGGGTCGGCCGCCACGTTGGATGCGGCATCCAGCCACACCAGCATGGCCGGGTCGATGGCCACCGCCTGGGTGAGGTCGGCGAAGTTGCCGGCCCCCTCGGCCCGCAGCAGTGCGATCTGGCGGGCCATCAGGTCGGGATAGCTGACCTTGGACAGCGCAATGGGGAAGTGGCCGTGCAGCAGGAAGGTGAGCTTCTCCCGTACCGGGCGGTTGGAGGCCACCATCCGGGCCAACCAGCCGCCGATCAGCGCTCGGCGCTGGATGGACAGTTGTTGCTCGACGGCGTGGATGGTCGCGGTGTCGTCGGACCGACGGGCCAGGCGTAGCTGGTTCTCGTACTCGAGGGCCGACCCGAGCGGGGGCACCGGTACGGCATCGGCGCCGGGGTCTGGGGCAGCGAGGTCGGCGATGATTCGGTCGACCGTGGCGGCGTATCCGGCAGCTGTGGCCACGTCCGTCTCGGACGAGGTGGCGCCGAAGCCGGCCCTGCGTAGCAGCTGCACAATCGCTCGATGGGTGGTCATGGCCTGGCGCATCCTTTCTGGCTCATGGTGGCAGGACAATCACCTGACCGTCACCGACCCTTCCCGGCATCGGCGGGCCAGGTGATCGACTTGTACGGATCGCGTGAGGGAATTGTGAGGGTCAGGAGGGCTTTGCATGGTCGTGGTGAGCACCGGTCAGCTGTACCGCCTAAGGTACTCGGCACATAGGCCTTATCACGCGGGTCCATGTAGGTAGGGCTTCGAAGTGGATCCCCGCGTTTTCGTGCGTGAATTTCAAGGAGACTCAGTTATGGGTGTAGGTGCAGTCAAGTGGTTCAACGCCGAAAAAGGCTTCGGATTCATCACGCCTGACGGCGGCGGGGATGACCTGTTCGTCCACCAGTCCGAGATCCAGATGGAGGGCTTCCGCGACCTTGCGGAGGGTCAGCGTGTGGAGTTCGAGACCAAGCAGGGCCAGAAGGGTCTGCAGGCAAGCCAGGTCCGCAAGATCTGAGTCCACACTGTCGGGCTCCGGTCCGTCGTGCGTCGCCGGTTCGCCGGTGGCCTCGTCGGGCCGGATTCCGCAGTGGGCACGAGCACCGGAGGCCATCTGGCCTCCGGTGTGGCAATTCAGGGGGCGGCGGTGTCCTTGCCGACCAATTCGTAGAGCTCCACGGTGTTACCTGCGGGGTCGGCGACGAACGTCTGGAGACCGGGACCGACCGGGCTCGGGTCGTTGACGTCGATGCCGCGTTGGCGGAGTTCGGCCACAGCGGCCTTCAGGTCGCCGACCCGGATGGCGAAGTGCTGACCGAGCACGGGAGGAGCTGCGGCTTCGAGCAGATGGAGCTGGCTGGCGCCGAGGTCGATCCACGCCCCGCAGAAGCCTAAATCGGGCCGATCGTGCCGCACGGTGCCCCCGAGTACGTCGGTGTAGAACGAGAGGGCTGCCTCTACGTCGGTAACGTTGATCGAGACGTGGTGGACGGCCAGCGGTTGCATGCACGGAGTCTGCCTGGTTGACACACCGCTGTCACCCGAGGCTGGGGCCCGAGGCTTCCGATCCATCCCTGCGCAGTTCCGGCGTGGGCTGAACTACGAGACCAGGCGTCACGAGTCAGTCGTCGCCGACAGACCCGGACCCGTAGCATTCGGACATGTCCCGACTCCGCTCGTCTGCGCCTACCGGCCTGGCCTGCATCTTCGCCCTGACCGGTGCGCTCCATTTTGCCCGGCCGTCATTCTTCGACCCGATAATGCCCCGGATGGTTCCGAGCCGACTCCACCGGCCACTTGTCTACGGCAGCGGGGTGGCGGAGTTGACCTGTGCCGTCGGGTTGATCCGCCGCAAGCCTTGGGCCTCGGCGGCGTCCACTGCCGTGCTGTTGGCTGTTTGGCCCGCCAACCTGCAGATGGCTCTCGATGCCGGAAGCGGCCGACACGAAGGTGCCATGGATTCTGCCGCTGTGGCCTGGGGGCGGCTTCCCCTCCAGTTGCCCATGCTGTGGGCGGCGCGCCAGGCCCGGC
>JAYVYR010000088.1:0-3213 GCA_043784065.1 Acidimicrobiaceae bacterium | reverse complement strand
CCGGGTGAACGCGTGGGTGTACGTGGTGACCGGCAGATCAGGGGAGATGTCCGTCCCGCCGACCGACAGTGAGGCATTTTGCAGGGCGGCGGCGTTGGGGACCTCCAACGGTGCGTCGGGTCCGTCGAGGGGGGGAAGCACCGGAGCTTGCACTTTGACGTCGTGTAGCCGTTGGACGTCGTCGTCTTCGGCGGGAGCGTAGCCACGGCCTTTCTGGGTGAGGACATGGACCACGATGGGTCCTTCCCACTCGGCGGCATGGGTCAGTGCCTGCTCGACGCCGGCGATGTCGTGGCCGTCGATGGGGCCGGCGTAGCGGATGCCTAAGGCCTCGAAGAAGGTGTGCGGGGTGACAACCTCACGCAGGGCGCTGGTCAGGCCGTGGATGCCGGAATAGGCGAGTTCGCCCACTCCGGGCAGCTCGCGGAGCATCTGGCGCAGACGTTGGCGAGCCTGGACATAGGACGGGCTGAGGCGCAGGTGGGTAAGGCTGACGGACAACTGGGAGACCGTAGGGGCGTAGGACCGCCCGTTGTCGTTGAGGATGATCAGGACCCGCTTGCCGGAGTGGCCGAGGTTGTTGAGGGCCTCATAGGCCATGCCTCCGGTCAGGGCACCATCGCCGATGACGGCCACCACCCGGCGGTCGTTGCCTTGCAGCTCGAACGCGCTGGCCATTCCGTGGGCGTAGCTGAGGATGGTTGAGGCGTGACTGTTCTCTACCCAGTCATGCTCGGACTCGGTCCGACTCGGGTACCCCGAGAGCCCGTCCTCCTGGCGTAGATGGGTGAACGAGTCGCGACGACCGGTGACCAGCTTGTGCACGTAGGCCTGGTGGCCCGTATCCCAAAGCAGCAGGTCACGCGGGGAATCGAAAGTTCGATGGAGGGCAAGCGTGAGCTCGACCACACCCAGATTGGATCCGAGGTGTCCGCCGGTGTGCGTGACGGCATCGACGATGAACTCCCGGATCTCACGCGAAAGCACGGCGAGCTCGTCGAGGGTCAAGGTCCGGAGGTCAGCCGGACTGTCGATGTGTTCGAGGATCATGTCAGGAGGGGTGCCTTCGGGGATCAGGTTACCAGCGCGGCCTTCCGGGTATAGCTAACGGGGATGCGGTGGAGTGCCCGCCGATCGCCTGGCGGGCGCCCACCTCCCACACGAGTCGACGGTTCCTCAGCGGACGTTGGCCAAGAAGCTGGCCCGGTCCACGACCACCCGCACGAGTTTGCCGGCCGCAACCAGGCCGCCGTCTTCCGACACCGACAGGCTGAACACCAGGCGGCGGCCCTCGATCCGGTCCAATGTCGCTTCGGCCCACACCTTGGCGCCGACACCGACTGGCACCAAGTGGTCGAACTGGACACGCTTGGCCACCGATGTTCCACCTTCGGGCAGATGGCCCTCGATGGCTAGGCAGCTGGCTTGTTCACACAGCGCCACCAGGCGGGGGGTGGCGAGTACGGGCACGTTGCCGGTCAGGAGTGTCTCGGCGGTGTCCGCTTCGGTCACCTCGAGCTCGATACGTGCGGACAGACCGGTGCGAGGAGCCACGCCGGTACGATACGCGACGGATACTGACGTAGGCCACCGGGCCCGGACAGTGGAGCGAGGAGGCCCTAGTGATCGATACCCCCGTGCTTGAGCGGGTGCTGGCGGAAGCGCTGCGCAACGGCGGCGAATTCGCCGAGGTGTTTGCCGAGGACCGGTCCAACACGTCGGCCATGCTCGACGACGGACGAGTCGAGGAGCTCTCCTCCGGGCGGGAGCGGGGTGCCGGCATCCGGGTGGTCACCGGCGACACCACCGGATTCGCCCACACCGCCGACTTGAGCGAGCAGGGACTTCTTCGGGCCGCCGAGGCGGCTTCGGCCGTGGCCCGCCGTGGCGAAGGTTCGCGATCGTTGGCGGTCGGGCGGCTGACCGGCGACACCACCGGAGACAACCAACCCGTTCACGCCACCGGCACTAAGGACGATGCCCTCGAGCTGCTGCGCCGGGCCGACGAAGCGGCCCGCGGCTCAGGCGCGGCCGTGAGTCAGGTGCAGGCCGGTTTCGGAACGTCCCGCCGGCGGGTGCTGATCGCCAACTCCGACGGCTTGCTGGCCGGCGACGAGCAGTCGCGGACGCGGTTCAGTGTGTCGTGCGTGGCGCTCGGCGACACGGGCATGCAGACCGGGTACGAAACAGCGGCCCGCACCCTCGGATTCGAGCTGTTCGACGAGGTATCGGTGGAGGACCTGGCCCGCACGGCCGCAGCCCAGGCGCTGGCAAAGCTGACCGCCCGCCCGGCCCCGTCCGGCGAGCTGCCGGTGGTCCTGGCCGGCGGGAGTGGCGGCATCTTGTTCCATGAAGCGTGCGGCCACGGACTCGAAGCCGACCACATCGTCAAGGATGCCTCGGTGTATGCAGGCAAGATCGGCCAGCGCGTGGCGAGCCCGATGGTCACTCTGGTGGATGACGGAACCGTGGGGTCCGAGTGGGGAACGTTCGCAGTGGATGATGAGGGTCGACCGGCCCAACGCAACGTGCTGATCCAGGACGGCATCCTCACCGACTACCTGTGGGACTTCCTGCGGGCCAGGAAGGAGGGCCGGGTCTCGTCCGGCAACGGCCGCCGCCAGTCCTATCGGGACCTGCCGATGGTGCGGATGACGAACACCTTCCTGTTGCCTGGGGAGGACGACGCCGAAGAGATCGTGGCGCAGACGCCGCGGGGCGTCTATGTGGCAAAACTCGGTGGAGGCCAGGTGAATACCACGACCGGCGACTTCGTGTTCGGAATGACCATGGCCTACCTGATCGAGGACGGCAAGATCACCGAGCCCCTGCGGGATGCCAACCTGATCGGCAACGGCCCCGAAATCCTCAAGCGAATTGACGCCGTGGGGACCGACTTCTCGATGACACCGGGTACGTGCGGCAAGGACGGACAGAGCGTGCCGGTCGGTTGCGGCCAGGCCACCATGCGCCTGACCGGCGTGACGATCGGGGGGACGGCGGAATGAGCACGGCAACGGATCAGATGACGAGCGGCACAGAGGACCTGGTCGGCCTGGCCGAGCGGGTGGCCGGATGGGCCATCACGGGTGAACAGGTTGAGGTCTATGTCGCGCGCGGCACCGAAACCGAGGTGCGCGCCTACGACGGCGACGTCGAATCGCTGACCTCAGCCACGTCGGCCGGAATTGGCATCCGGGTCATCGTCGACCA
>JAYVYR010000087.1:0-5675 GCA_043784065.1 Acidimicrobiaceae bacterium | reverse complement strand
TCGTTGGCGGCCCACCCGGCGCGGGCGTTGGAGAACAGGATCGGAAAGTCGATCTGGTGTTCGTCGGCGTCGAGGTCGAGGAAGAGCTCCTCCACTTCGTGGATGACTTCGTCGATCCGGGCATCGGGACGGTCGACCTTGTTGACCACCAGGACCACTGGAAGCCTGGCTTCCAGAGCCTTGCGCAGCACGAAGCGGGTCTGAGGGAGGGGGCCCTCGGACGCATCGACGAGGAGGAGCACGCCGTCGACCATGGTCAGCCCACGTTCCACCTCGCCACCGAAGTCGGCGTGGCCCGGGGTGTCGATGATGTTGATCTTGACCCCGTTGTGGAGGACAGCGGTGTTCTTGGCGAGGATGGTGATGCCCTTCTCGCGCTCGAGGTCGCCGGAATCCATGACCCGCTCATTGACCGACTGGTTGTCGCGAAATGCGCCGGACTGCCAGAGCATGGCGTCCACCAACGTGGTCTTCCCGTGGTCGACGTGGGCCACGATGGCCACGTTGCGGATGTCGTCACGAGTTTTGATAGGCATGGTGGAAGCAAGGCTACTTGCCGCCAGGAGAGGCTCCGACCGCTCCCCACAGGGGCCCGTCGGTTGCCACACCACTTGGTGGCACTGGTTCTGACCTGGACGAACGTCGTCTGGCCGACCTCGCGGATCCGGTCAGGGCGTAGCCGGCGGCGATGGTGCAGACCCAGGGCCGGTCCCGGTGATATTGGTCGCCGTCACCGTGAACGTATACGGCTGGCTCTTGGTGAGGCCGGTCACCGTGCACGACGTACCGGCCGTGGTGCAGGTGAATCCGCCGGGGGCCGATGTCACCAGGTAGCTCGTGATGGCCGATCCACCGGTGAGAGGGGCAGTCCAGGACACTGTGGACTGGGTGTTGGCTCCGTTGGTGCCCGCCACGCCGGTCGGCGCGCCAGGGGCACCCTCGAGGAGGGAGTTGGATGCGGCTGAGGCCGGGCCGGTCCCATTGGTGTTGGTTGCCGTCACCGTGAAGGTGTAGGTCGTCCCCGTCGTCAGGCCGGAGACGATGCATGAGGTGCCAGCCGTCGAGCAGGTGAGGCCGCCCGGACTCGAGGTCACGGTGGAGGTCGTGATGGCCGAGCCACCGGTAAGCGGGGCCGTCCATGCCACGGTGGCTGTGGTCAACGATGACGTGGCGACAGCTGACACCGCGGTGGGCTTGCCCGGCACGCTGGTAGTAAGCGAGTTGGAGGCGGCCGACGCTGGGCTGATGCCGTTGACGTTGGTGGCGGTCACGGTGAAGGTGTAGGCGGTCTTGATGGCGAGCGGCGTGACCGTGCACGAGGTCGTCGCCGTAGAGCAGGAGCCGCCGGCTGGGCTCGAGGTAACGGCGTAGGTGGTGATGGCCGAGCCGCCGGTCGGAGGTGCCGTCCAGCTCACGGTGGCCGTCGTTGTCGTGGACGTTGCTGTCGCCACCACTGCGGTGGGCGCACCGGGCACGCTGGCCTTGAGGGAGTTCGAGGCGGCCGACACCGTGCCGACCCCTACCGCGTTGGTCGCTGTGACAGTGAACGTGTAGGCGGTACCGGTGGTCAGGCCGCTGACCGTGCAACCGGTGGTAGCGGTCGAGCAGGTCAGGCCACCGGGGCTGGCCGTAGCGGTGTAGTTGGTGATGGCATTGCCACCGTTTGAGCCCGGAGCCGTCCAGCTGACGGCCAGGGTTCCCGCAGTCGATGTCGCCGTCGCCATGACGGCGGTCGGTGCGTCCGGTGTGGTGGCCGGAACCGCTGGCGCAGAAGCGACCGACGCACTTCCGGTGCCGACCCCGTTGGAGGCGGTCACCGTGAACGTGTAGCTGGTGCCGTTGGTCAGTCCGAGCACGGGGCAGGTGGTGGTGGCGGTGGAGCAGGTCAGGCCGCCTGGGCTCGAGATAGCCGTGTAGCCGGTAATGGCCGATCCGTTGGCGGCCGGTGCCGTCCAAGCCACCACCGACTGTGTGTTGGCATTGGAGGTAGCGGTGACTCCGGTCGGCGCACCGGGTGTGGTCGCCGGAATGGCCGCCGCTGAGGCGGCCGATGCAGGACCGGCGCCGACGACGTTCGTGGCGATGACACTGAAGGTGTAGCTGGTGCCATTGGTCAACCCGGCGACCGTGCAGCTCGTTGACGCTGTCACACAGGTCAGACCGCTTGGCGTCGCCGTTGCCGTGTAGGAGGTGATGGCTGAACCGCCATTGGCGGCAGGGGCCGTCCACGACACCACCGACTGGGTGTTGGCGTTGGCCGTGGCCGTGGCCCCGGTGGGGGCGCCGGGTGTGCCGGCCTTGAGCGAACTCGAGGCGGCTGAGGCGGCCCCGGTGCCGGCCGAGTTACTGGCGGTCACGGTGAACGTGTAGAGAGAGCCCGTGGTCAGGCCGCTCACGGTGCACGCGTTGGCGGCCGTCGAGCAGGTGAACGCACCCGGGCTGGAAGTGACCGTATACGTGGAGATGGCTGCTCCGCCATTGGATGCCGGAGTGGACCACGACACAGCCGCAGAGGTGGCCGAGGAAGTGGCCAGGGCCGTGACCCCGGTGGGCGCGCTGGCCGTGGTGGCCGGCACCACGGGAGCCGAGGCCCCGGAGGCCGGGCTGGTTCCAGCCGAGTTGGTGGCCGTCACCGTGAAGGTGTAGCTGGTGCCGTTGGTCAGGCCGGGGACGGCGCAGCTGGTGGAGGATGTCGAACAGGTGAATCCGCCGGGTGCCGACGTCACGTTGTAGGCACTGATGGCCGCACCGCCGTTGGAGGCCGGAGCGGTCCACGACACCACCGACTGGGTGTTGGCGTTAGACGTGGCTGTCGCCGCAGTGGGCGCGCTGGGCGCCGCAGCCGGAACGGCCGCCGGCGAAGCGGCGGAGGCCGGGCTGGTGCCGGCTGAGTTGGTGGCCGTCACCGTGAACGTGTAGCTGGTGCCATTGGTCAGCCCGTTCACGATGCAATTGGTGCTGGCCGTCGAACAGGTGAATCCGCCGGGTGACGAGGTCACGTTGTAGGTGCTGATGGCAGCCCCTCCGTTGGAGGCCGGAGCGGTCCACGACACCAGTGACTGGGTGTTGGCATTGGAGCTTGCCCCTACCGTCGTCGGAGTCCCGGGTGCTGTGGCCGGAGTGGCCGGTGACGACGCCGCAGACGAACTCCCGACACCGGCCGAGTTGGTGGCGGTCACCGTGAATGTGTACGGCGTGCCGTTGGTGAGCCCGGCCACGGTGCAGCTGGTAGCTGGCGTCGAGCAGGTAAATCCGCCGGGTGACGAGGTCACGTTGTAGGCGCTGATGGCCGCCCCGCCGTTGGAGGCCGGAGCGGTCCAGGCCACCACCGACTGAGTATTGGCATTGGACGTGGCCGTCGCTGCGGTCGGGGTGCCCGGCGTCGTGGCCGGGGTGGCCGGAGCCGACCCGGCTGACGCCGGACCCGTTCCGGCCAGGTTGATGGCCGTCACCGTGAACGTGTAGGAGGTGCCGTTGGTCAGGCCGGTGACGATGCAGTTGGTGCCGCTGGTCGAGCAGGTGAATCCGCCGGGCGACGATGTCACCGAATAGCTGGTGACTGGCGTTCCTCCGCTGTTGACCGGTGCGGTCCACGACACCAGTGACTGGGTGTTGGCGTTGGACGTGGCTGTCACGCTGGTGGGTGCCCCCGGAACTGTGGCCGGGGTGGCCGCGCCCGACGCAGCCGACGCCGGACCCGTCCCGGCCGGATTGGTGGCGGTAACGGTGAAGGTGTAGGCGATGCCGTTGGTGAGCCCGCTGACTGTGCAGCTGGTGGCGGCCGTCGTGCACACGAATCCGCCGGGCGACGAGGTGGCGGTGTACGAGGTGATGGCCGCCCCACCGTTGGCCACCGGTGCGTTCCACGAGACCAATGACTGGGCATTGGTGTAGGAGGCGGCGTTCACGCTTGTCGGGGCC
Source organism: Acidimicrobiaceae bacterium (assembly GCA_043784065.1). GTDB lineage: Bacteria > Actinomycetota > Acidimicrobiia > Acidimicrobiales > RAAP-2 > Bog-756. The sequence continues at coordinate 1,754 of JAYVYR010000087.1, read as the reverse complement.
CCGGGAACGGCAGCCGGCACAGCGGGAGCGGAGGATGCCGAGGTCGTGCCTGTGCCGGCCGGATTGGTGGCCTTGACGGTGAACGTGTAGCTGGTCCCGTTGGTCAGGCCGCTGACGATGCAGTTGGTCGAGGCCGTCGAGCAGGTGAATCCTCCGGGCGAGGAGGTTACGGAGTAGTTGGTTACTGCCGCCCCGCCGTTGGAGACTGGAGCGGTCCATGACACGACCGACTGGGTGTTGGCATACGAGGTGGCGGCCACACCTGTCGGTGCTCCGGGAACGGTGGCCGGAGTGGCCGGACCCGAAGGGGATGATGCCGCGCTTGTCCCCGCCGAGTTGGTCGCCGTCACCGTGAATGTGTAGGGCGTGCCGTTGCTGAGGCCGGTGACGGTGCAGGCGGTGGAAACTGTCGAGCAGGTGAACGCGCCTGGTGCCGAGGTAACCGTGTATCCGCTGATGGAGGCTCCACCGTTGGAGGCCGGCGCTGTCCAGGACACGACCGACTGGGCGTTGGCATACGAGGTGCCGGTCACGGCCGTCGGCGCCCCTGGCTGCGTGGCCGGCGTGGCTGGTGCCGAGGCCGCAGATGCGGGACCGGCGCCCGCTGCGTTAGCGGCCGTCACCGTGAATGTGTACGGCGTGCCGTTGGTCAGGCCGCTGACCAGGCAGGTCGTGGCGACACTCGAACACGAGAACCCTCCGGGCGAGGAGGTCACCGTGTATCCGGTAATGGCGGCGCCGCCGTTGCTCACCGGTGCAGTCCAGGCCACCGTCGACTTGGCGTTGGCGTTCGAGGTGGCGGACACGGCGGTGGGTGCACCGGGGACTGCGGCCGGAACGGCGGGCGCCGATGCCGCAGACGAAGGTCCCGTGCCGGCCGAGTTGGTGGCCGAGACGGTGAAGGTATAGGGCGACCCGTTGGTCAGGCCACCGACGGTGCAACCGGTAGTGGGCGTCGTGCAGGTGAAGCCGCCCGGACTGGAGACGACGGTGTAGGCGCTGATGGCGGCGCCACCATTGCTGGCCGGGGCGGTCCAGGCCACCGCTGATTGGTTGCTGGCGTTCGACGTGGCCGTGACGGCGGTGGGGGCCGTCGGGACGGTCGCAGGGGTAGCCGGGGCCGACGGGCTCGAGGAGGGGCCGATGCCGGCTGGGTTGGTGGCCGTCACCGTGAACGTGTAGGGCGTGCCGTTGGTCAGGCCGTTGACCGAACAGTTGGTGGTGGATCCGTCGGCTGTCGTGCAGGTCAGGCCTCCAGGAGATGATGTCGCCGTGTAGCTACTGAGGGCTGCCCCTCCATTGGATGCCGGTGCAATCCACGACACCACCGACAGGCTGTTGGCGTTCGAGGTGGCCGACACTGACGTGGGCGCGCCGGGCAGGGTGGCCGGGGTAGCCGGGCCGGACGGGGCTGAGGCTGCGCCGGTTCCGGCCGCGTTAGTGGCCTTGACGGTAAACGTGTAGGCGGTGCCGTTGGTCAGTCCGGAGACGGTGCACGAGGTGGTGGGGGTGGTGCAGACGGCACCGCCGGGTGACGTGGTCACGGTGTAGTTGGTAATGGCGGCGCCACCATTGGATGCCGGGGCGGTCCACGACACCACCGACTGGGTACTGGCGTACGACGTTCCGGACACTGACGTGGGCGCGCCGGGAACGGTGGCCGGGGTGGCCGGAGCCGACGGTGCCGATGCGACACTCGTGCCTGCCAGGTTGGTGGCCGTCACCGTGAACGTGTAGGCGGTGCCGTTGGTGAG
>JAYVYR010000086.1:0-2303 GCA_043784065.1 Acidimicrobiaceae bacterium | reverse complement strand
CCCGCGTGGCCGTGGCCACTACGGCCTGGCTTGATGTCTGTGGGGTGGCCCGCATGATGATGCCGGCCTCGAGGCACCGGGCGGCCTGGGCTCGCCGGCTGCTACCCCTCGCCTCCGTCCCGGCCTCCCAGCCGGCCTCCCAGCCGGCCTCCCAGGCGGCCTCCCAGCCGGTGCCCCCGTTGTCCGCGGACATCGCAACGTCGGCCGCCGACAACGACGGATCTGTCCCCGACGGCGACGTCTTTGCCGACGAGTTGCTCCGCTTCGCCGGGGTCGGCCTGGTCAGCACCCTGGCTTACGTCGTCCTGTTCGTCCTACTCGAGCCGCGGATGGACACCTATGCCGCCAATGCCATCGCCCTGATCGGCTGCACTCTGGGCAACACCGCTGCCCACCGTGGCATGGCCGGCACCGCTCGCCACGGCCTCGACCGTCGCCACCGCATCGTGGTCGGGGCCGCCCTCCTGACCGTCAGCATGGTGTTCACCACTCTCGCCCTGATGGCCACCCGGGTGCTCGGCATCGACGCCTTGGTGCCCGAGTTGCTCGCCGTGACCGTGGCCAACGCGGCCGCCGCGACGTTCCGCTTCGCCATCCTGCGCACCTGGGTCTTCCGTCCCCGTTTCGGCACCCACCTCAGGCCTGTCGTCTTCGACCGCCCGGCAGTCCCCGACCAACCACTCCTTTCCTCCTCACCCGCACCGTCCGCACCGTCCCCTCTGCCCACCGCCTACCGAATCCCCATGAGGACCAACCAATGACCGACGTCCAGATTCCCAGCGACTCACCGAACGCGATCGGGTCCCCGACCAGCGTGGTCGATGCCCCCGGTTGGGACATCTACGCCCCTGACGTTCCGATCGAAGCCGGTATCGTCTCAGCTGGCGTCGCAGCCGGATCGGTGCCCACCGACCCAGACCGGCCTGAACCGGCGGGTCCCACCCTTGGCCGCGCCCACCGGTTGGTTCGGGGCCGCCCTGAGGATCCCGCCTGGGTCCGACCATCGCTGCTCGCACTCCTCGTGGGCACCGGCGTTCTCTACATCTGGGGGCTCGGCGCTTCGGGCTGGTCCAACAGCTTCTACTCGGCTGCCGTCCAGGCCGGAACCAAGAGTTGGAAGGCGTTCTTCTTCGGGTCGTTCGACTCGTCAAACTTCATCACCGTCGACAAGCCGCCGGCATCGCTGTGGGTGATGGAGATCTCCGCCCGCATCTTCGGAGTCAACTCCTGGAGCATCCTGGTTCCCCAGGCGTTGGAGGGCGTGGCCACCGTCGGCGTGCTCTATGCCTGCGTGCGCCGCTGGTTCACCCCCGGAGCGGCCCTCTTGACCGGGAGCGCCCTGGCCCTCACTCCTGTGGCCGCCCTGATGTTCCGGTTCAACAACCCGGATGCTCTGCTCACCCTGCTGTTGGCCGGTGCCGCCTACGCCACCATCCGGGCACTGGAAGCCGGGCGGACGAAGTGGCTGGTACTCGCCGGCACTCTGGTCGGATTCGGCTTCATCACCAAGATGCTCCAGGCCGTGATTCTGATGCCGGTCATCGGCCTCGTCTACCTCTTGGCCGGACCGCCCAAGCTCGGTCGACGGATCGTCCAGCTGGTGTGGACCGGAGTTGCGCTTCTTGTAGCGGCCGGCTGGTGGGTTGCCGTCGTCGAACTGACACCGGCGCGCCTACGCCCTGCTATCGGCGGCTCGACCGACAACAGCGTGCTCAACCTCATCTTCGGCTACAACGGCATCGGCCGACTCAGCGGCAATGAAAAGGGCAGTGTCGGTGGCGGCGGGACGGCCGGCTCGATGTGGGGCCCGACCGGCTGGAATCGCTTGTTCAACAAGTCGTTCGGCGGCCAGATCTCGTGGCTCATCCCCGGGGCCCTCATTGGCCTGGTTGCCGTGCTGTGGCTGACCCGCCGGTCGCCACGTACGGACCATATTCGTGCCGCCTTCCTGCTGTTCGGCGGCTGGCTTCTCCTGACCGGGCTGATCCTCAGCTACGCGCAGGGCATCATCCACCCCTACTACACGGTCGTACTGGCCCCGGCGGTGGGTGCGCTGGCCGGGATGGGGAGCACGTACCTGTGGCTTCGTCGGGTCGAGCTCGTCCCCCGGATCGCTCTCTGTGCCGCCCTCCTCGCCACCGCAGCATGGTCGTTCGTACTTCTCGGCTGGAGTCCGACGTGGTACCCAGCGCTGCGGTGGGCCATCCTGGCCGCAGGGATCCTGGCCGTTGTTGGCATAGCGGCGTCCCCGCGCGCCCGCGGCGCGCTGGCTGCCGGTATTGCCGGACTCGGCATCGCCGCCA
>JAYVYR010000085.1:0-4543 GCA_043784065.1 Acidimicrobiaceae bacterium | reverse complement strand
GTCGTCTTCGGCAACGGCTCAGGCGAAAGCCGCGCCTACTACGGCACCGATACCAGGGCCCAGGCCCTCCTCATCGGGGCGGCGTTGGCCATCGTGCTGGCCCATCCCCTGCCCCGCCGTCGCTCCCGACCGGTCGACTCCTCGTCACTTGTCCGCACCATCCGACTGTCGACGGGGGCCAAGGCAACTCTCCTGGCCGCCGGCGGCATCGGCTTGGTGACCATTGTGTGGCTGTCCGTCGTCGACTCGAGCGCCACCGCCTGGATCTACCGGGGCGGGTTTACCCTGGTGGCGCTGGCCACCGCCGGCATCATCGCCAGCGTGGCGTTGCTGCCCGACAGCCCATGGGCAAGGGTACTGAGCTTGCGGCCCGTGCGGTACATCGGTGCCATCTCCTACGGCCTCTACCTCTTCCACTGGCCCATCTTTGTAGTGGTCGACCACGCCCGGACCGGGCTGATCGGATGGCCGCTGTTCCTGGTCCGGGTCGGCCTTTCGTTGGCGGTGGCAGCAGTCTCGTTCCACTTCCTCGAGATGCCGGTGCGTCGCCGGGTGCTTCGGGGCTGGCGTACCTGGGTCGGCGCTCCACTAGCTGTTGGAGGGACCGCCGTCCTGGTGTTGGCGGGCACGACCGGGGCATCCACCGCAGTCACAACCCTGCCGACCGGGGCGCGGTCCCCGTCGGTCCACAGGACCCCGGCCGGCGGGGACCCGGGGACCTCGGCCACCGTGTCGAGCGTGCCGGCCGGCACCGGGGGTCCGGTCCGGGTGCTCCTGGTTGGCGACTCCGAGGCCAGCTTCCTCGGGTTCGGGCTTGGCCCCGCTTCCGCCACCTACAACGTCGACTATCAGGGCGACGGGGTGTTCGGCTGCGGACTCCTGGCCTACGCCACCCACTTCCACAGCACGCTGGTCGACGGCAACCGGGGCGAACGGGGCGGCCTGGTGCCGGTGCCGTGCAACACGCAGCTGGTCCGGTGGAAGGCCGACGTCGAGGCCTACCGCCCTGATGTCGTGCTGGTCGCCGACGGCGAGTACGAGGTGCGCGACCAGCGCATCGGCGGCACCTGGCAGCACATCGGCACCCTGCCGGTCGACACCCGGGTGCGGAGCGCGCTCGCCGAGGCCACCTCGGTCCTCGGGTCGACCGGCGCTACCGTCGTGCTGTTGACGGCTCCCTACTACCGCCAACAGGAGCAGGCCAACGGGCAGCCGTGGCCAGAGGACGCGCTGGCGCGGGTCGACCGCTACAACGACCTGCTCCGCCGGATGGCCGCCGGGTCCGGTGGGCGGGTGGTCGTGGCCGACCTGGGGGCCAGGCTCGACCCGGGCGGTCGCTTCACCACGACCATCGACGGGGTCGTGGTCCGCTTCGCCGACGGGATCCACGTGACCGAGGCCGGGGCCAAGCGGATCGCACCGTGGCTGCTCACCCGAGCGGCCGATCTCGGGACTGCCAACCGGGGGGCCTCGACGTCCCCGAGGAGCACGACGACCGCAGCAGCAGCGTCGGGTAGAAGCTGAGTTCGGGTCAACCCGCGGCGGGCACGGCTCCGCCAGACCGGTCGGTGACGGTCACCGCCATGTCGCCGACATGGCCCACGTAGCCCCGGAGTTCGGGGGAACGTGGGGTCCAGGTCGACAGCCCCACCACCCTCGGCTCGGTGCCGTCGGTCCGGAAACCCGGCCCGAACTGGGCCTTCCAGAAGTCGTTCACCGTCGGCCGGTAGCCGGACCGGTCGAGCAGGTCGACCAGCCCGATGAACTCCTCGGTGTCGAGTAGCCGGGTGTCGACCGTCCCCGCTCCGGCGTCACCGACGGCGATCCGCTGCCCCGGAGCCAACCTGGGTACCGCCAGGGCCGCCAGCTGACCTACATGGGGGTCACTCGCGTGATCGAGGGACGGGATCGCAGCGACCCGGGTGCACGTCACGATGACCACGACGGCCGCGACGGCCGCGAGGACCACCCGGACACCGGTGACCTGCGCCTCGGGACCCGATGACGAGGTCGGGAGCGCAATGCGCACCGTCCCGGCGCCGATCAGGGTCGCCACCGGCAGGACAACGGCCCACACCACCAGATACCCGAAGATGAACCCCACGACGTGGGTGACCGCCGCCACCGAGGCGACGATCCCGACCAGGGTCAGCACACCCGTCCCGATGGCGAAGCGGGACCGCTGGCGCGCCCCGACGACGGTGACGGCGCTGGCGAGCAGCACGGTGGCGAGCGACACGGCGACGGCCAGGCCGGCGTGCGCCGGGGCCCCACCGAGGATCGAGCCCATCACCTCACTGGGACCGACGACCAGGACAGCGACGGCGGCGGCCACCGACCACATTGAGGCCGACAGGGTCTGACTGGGGTGACCGGCGCGGAAGAATTGCTCGATGAGGGTCAGGTTGCCCGGGTGATTGGTGAACTGCTGGACGACCGGGGGGAGCCACATCAGCGCCAGGGCCACCAGCCCTCCACCCACCAGCCCAGCCGACCACCGTCCCTGTATTGCCGTCCCCACGGCGGGGGCATCGGACGGCTGTCCGACCCGGCTCCGGGAGTCGAGGACGACGGTGACCAGCCAGACGAGACCGGCGACCCCGACCAGGGCCAGGGCGAGCGGAGTGGTCGAGATGTCGGTCTGGATCACGAACGAACCCACCAGCAGGGCTCCAACCAGTGACGGCGCCGACCGGTCGATGGCCCCGGCACACAGGAGGACCATGAGGAGCAGGGGGAAGAGCACCACCATGGGGTTCCATGGGCTGACCAGGGCACCGAGCACGCTTTCGGAGTACGTGGTGGCCGCCGTCCCCCCTGCGGCCAGCACGCCGGCGAGCACTGCCACCCACACTGCGGCCCACAGGGCCCTGGTCGGGGTGGTTCGACGCCGCACCACCGCCACGCACGCCACTGCCGACAGCGCGTTGAGGAGGGTCGCCCCGACAAACAGCGACCGGGCGCTCGACCCCAGCACCCGGTAGGCGAGGGACAGCAGGTAGAAATAGGTGGGCCCAGGATGGTTCCAATTGTTGTGGTCAAAGACCCCGAGTTGCTGCTTCCAGACCTGAGCCCGCCGAACGTGGAGATCGATCAGAGCGAGGTCATCGGGCAAGGTCAGGTGATCGGCCGGAGAGATGGCCAGGCGGACCATGGCCCAGATGAACGGGACGGCGACGACGGCGAATGCGAGGCCGGTCAGCCAGGCCCCGGCAGGCATGGGGCCGCTGGCGGACCGGTGCCAGGGGGCGGCCTGGTCGGTGTGTCGGTGACGAGGACTGGTGGAGCCCGGTGAGTGGCCCGGAAGCGCCAACTGGTCTGTAGTGGGGTCCACGACCGCCTGATCGTAGGGCCACCGGAACAACGCCGCGACACAGCGGGTCACGTACCGTGAGTTTGCGTACCGAACCCGTCCAACGGACCCACTACTCGCTGAGGTGACTTGCCCGAGCCGTAGCTCACGGCAGGACCCCTCCGGATGCGAGGTCCTGCGAGCCGGATGGGATTGCCGGCGATGAGCGAACAGCTTCTCGCCGTCGCCGCCACTGCATCAGTGGACGTTCGACGAGAAACCACGAGGCCAGAGTCAGTGCGAGCGTGAGCGCCGTCGCGACGATGACGCGCACGATGTAGTTCCAGTGCGGGTCGAAGTGCTGGACGGCAAAGAAGACCGGTAGATGCCAGAGATAGAAGCCGTACGACACGATCCCCAGAGCGATCAACGGCTTGAACCGGAAGAAGTTGCTCCCGTTCCACTCACCCGTGAGAAGGGCCAGGATGATCGTTACGCAAGCGATATCGATGAGGTCGAATCCGCCCAGATACAGGAACGGCGACTGCTGATCCGCGAGGGGAAGGCACACAATGAGGAAGGCCATCGCGATCCATGCTGCCCATGACAGATAGCGCGTCGGCTCCTTCTTTCGGACCCACAAGTGGGCCAACAAACATCCCCAGAGGATCGAATCGGCTCGGGTGTCCGTGCGGAGGAAGAGAGCCCAGAAGTGCTCGCCCGACTCATAGGCGAGCCCGCGGTGAATTCCGATGACGGCAATCAGGGTGAGGAGCACGATCACGACTGTGCGCAGTCGGACCCGGATGGTGAGGAGCGCGATCGTGACCCATGGCCAGATCAGATAGAACTGCTCCTCGAACGACAGTGACCAGAGGTGCTGGAAACCGGGCGCGAGCTTCGGGTCCAGCACGTGACTAGCCGATGCGGCGTAGAAGTTCGAGTAGTAGAAGACGACTGAGAGGATCGAGGCGCCTTCGTTTGGTGCCCAGGTGCGGGTTGCCGCTGCAAACACGGCGAGAGCCAGCACCACGATGTAGAGGGCTGGGAGCAGGCGGAGCACCCTCCTCCCGTAGAACCCGGAGATGCTGATCGACCCGTGGCGCGACTGCTCGTTGAGGAGCAGAGCGGTGATGAGAAACCCGCTCAGTACGTGACTGTTCAGGTCCGGACCATCGTTCGTGGCGACTGGGGCTGACTCAGTGTCCGGTCTGCGGTGCCGTGGGCATCCACGGGTTCCCATTGAACAAC
>JAYVYR010000084.1:0-14103 GCA_043784065.1 Acidimicrobiaceae bacterium | reverse complement strand
GGGTGCGGAATCCACTGACCGTCGGTGGAGTAAGCCACCCGGACGGCACCGATCGGACCCTCGAAGGGAATACCGGAAAGCATCAAGGCGGCGGAAGCCGAGTTGATGGCCAAGACGTCGTGCGGATTCTCCTGGTCGGCGCCGAAGATGGTGCCGACGATGTGGACCTCGTTACGGAAGCCCTTCGGGAACGACGGGCGCAGTGGTCGGTCGATGAGGCGGCAGGTCAGGATGGCCTGGTCCGAGGACTTGCCCTCCCGACGGAAGAACGAGCCGGGGATCTTGCCGGCGGCGTAGGTGCGCTCTTCGATGTCGACGGTAAGCGGAAAGAAGTCCGCCCCCTCGCGCACCGAGCGCGCCGCTGTGGCCGTGGCCAGCAACACGGTGTCACCGATGCGACCGACGACGGCGCCATCGGCGAGTTGGGCCAGCTTGCCTGCTTCGAAGCTGAGGGTCTTATCGGTGCCGCTGATGGGCACCGAAACGGAAATGGCGTCGGACATGACGCTCCTTGTGGTTTGGGGACTCCTGAGCCAGTTCCCAGTTGTCGGCCACCCCGCCCGCTTGGGCCCGGTGATCGGCAACTGGTGACTGACCTCGATGTGAGTCCGTTGTCGGTGGTGGAACTCCGGCCTCCCACGGTGCGGGGGCCGGTCCTGCCACAGGGCGACAGTTCGCCGACCTGCGTTCCGCCGGCGTGCAGCCGGTGGAGAAATTGCGACCGCCCGGCCGAAGCCGGGCGGAGCGTCTGGTGTCCGCCTAGCGGCGGAGGCCGAGGCGGCCGATGATCTCGCGATAGCGCTCGACGTCGTTGTTGCGGACGTAGTCGAGAAGGCGACGACGACGGCCGATCAGCTTGAGGAGCCCGCGCCGTGTGTGGTGGTCGCCCTTGTGCACCTTCAGGTGCTCGGTCAGATGAATGATGCGCTCGCTCAGAATGGCGATCTGCACCTCGGGGGAGCCGGTATCCGTCTCATGAAGGCGATATTCGGCAATTGTTGCCTGCTTGTCTGGCATGTGGGAAGTAGACCTCTGGAATCGTGGTGACGGCCGGCGGACGGAACACGTCGACGGGACGATGGTAGCAGGTGATGGCTCCGGTAGGCAGGGTCTGGACGCCGGTTCTTCACCGGTTGCTCTTCCGGTTGCCGCCTCGGGGCCCCCGACCGTTGCCTGGGCCGGAGTAGCCACCGACCGACGTTGACGCCTACACGTCACCCGGGTCACCCGTCGCATGACCCAGCGGGGACCCCGGACGCCACTGGATTCGACGAAGGGGCCGGATCCATTGCATCTCAGGGTCCCCACGCCGGACCGGGGGTTTAGGACCGGGGGTTTACTTGTTGGGCTGGGGGGTGACCCGAAGGTAGGGCTTGAGCGCCTTGAACCCTTTCGGGAACCGCTCATTCGCCTCCTCGTCCGACAGCGCCGGAACGACGATGACGTCCTCGCCGTCCGTCCAGTTCACGGGAGTGGCGACCTTGTAGTCAGCGGTCAACTGCAGCGAGTCGATCACCCGCAAGATCTCACTCACGTTGCGGCCGGTCGAGGCCGGGTAGGTGAGGGTCAGTTTGATCTTCTTGTCCGGGCCGACGATGAACACCGAGCGCACGGTCAGCGTGTCGTTGGCGTTGGGGTGGATCATGTCGTAGAGGTCGGCGACCTTGCGGTCTTCGTCGCCGATCAGCGGGAAATTGAGGGCGGTGCCCTGCGTCTCCTCGATGTCGCCGGCCCACTTGCCGTGCGATGTCACGTCGTCCACCGAAAGCCCGATGAGCTTGGTGTTGCGCTTGTCGAACTCGGCCTTGGCGGCGCTGAAGGCGCCCAGCTCCGTGGTGCAGACCGGCGTGAAGTCCTTGGGATGGGAGAAGAGCACGCCCCAACTGTCCCCGAGGTACTCGTGGAAGCTGATGGTGCCTTCGGTGGTGTCTGCGGTGAAGTCGGGGGCTTCGTCGCCCAAGCGGATCGCCATGTCCTGCTCCTTAGTGGTCGGGTACTGGTTCGTGGATATTCGGTTGAGGGGTCCCGGTTGAGGGTCGCGTGGGCCGGAAGTGGAGGACGCCACATCCGAACACGTCCGGCGGTGCCTCACGCCTCCACGATCGTCGCCCGGCGACGCAGGCCCCGAATCCGACAGAACATGATCGTAGCCGGATCTGATGTGATTGTCGACCGAATTCATCAGGTATTGCCCCCGGAAGTTCCAGCGGTCGCTCCGTCGGCTTCGGACCCCCCGTCCGACCGACCCCAATTTCTGCAGTATTGGCCCCGGCGGCCCACCTCCGCCATGCTGAAGTCATGTCTGATCCCGTTCGAGTTGGCCGTCACGGCCCGGTGACCGTCGTCACCATTGACCGACCCCGGCGTCGCAATGCCGTGGACCGGGTGACAGCCGACGCCCTTGAGGCGGCATTTGCCGAATTCGATGCCGACGGGACGGCCTCGGTGGCCGTACTCACCGGGGCGGACGGCACGTTCTGCGCCGGGGCTGACCTCCACGCAATAGCTTCAGGGACCGGCAATCGGATCGTGGAAAACGGGCCCGGACCCATGGGGCCGACCCGGATGGCATTGTCCAAGCCGGTGATCGCCGCCGTCGAGGGCCACGCGGTGGCCGGCGGACTCGAGCTGGCTATCTGGTGCGATGTCCGGGTGGCGGCCGATGATGCCGTCTTCGGTGTGTTCTGCCGCAGATTCGGCGTGCCGTTGGTCGACGGCGGCACCGTCCGCCTACCGCGGCTGGTCGGTGAAGGCCGGGCCATGGACCTGATCCTGTCCGGTCGCCCGGTCGGAGCCGAGGAGGCACTGGCGATGGGACTGGCCAACCGGGTGGTGCCCCGTGGCACCGCCCTCCAGGCCGCAGTGACGTGGGCCGAAGAACTCGCTGCCCTACCGCAGGTGTGCATGCGCAACGACCGGCAGTCGGCCATCGCACAGTGGCACCTTCCCGTGGCCGATGCGCTGCTCATCGAGACGCGGCTCGGCTTGGCCAGCCTGGCCTCCGGCGAGGCGCTCGACGGTGCGGCCCGGTTCACGCGAGGTGCCGGCCGGGGTGGGTCGACGGTCACCGGTCCAGATGCCTGAGCAGGCGGAAGACGACCATGGCTGACGTTGCCGCCTTCGATTTCGACGGGACCCTGACCAACGGCGGGAGCGTCTTCGACTTCCTGACGGTCATTTCCGGACGCCAGGCCGTTTTCCGGGCCACCGCTGCGCTGGCCCCCCGCCTGGCTCATGCCGCCCTGGTCGGCGGAACTGTGGCCGACACCACCAAGGAGGAGCTCTTCACCCGGGTACTGGGTGGGGTCGACGCCGACTACCTCGACCAGGTGGGAGCCGAATTCGCGGCGATACATCTAGCTGCCCACATCCGTCCCACGGTACGCCGTCGCCTCGACTGGCACCGGGGTCGGGGCGACAGGGTGGTAGTCGTCTCCGCCTCATTGGATGCCTACGTCCGGGTGGCGGCCGAACGACTGGCAGCCGACGGTGCCATCGCCACACGGTTGGAGGTCGATGGGGCCGGTCGACTGACCGGGCGCTACGACGGCGGGAACTGCCGGGGCGAGGAGAAGATCCGGCGCCTGCGGCTGTGGATGGCTGACGGCGGGCTCGAAGGTGCCCGCCTGTGGGCCTACGGGAATAGCCGCGGCGACCTGCGCATGCTGCGGTCCGCAGATACGGGAGTCGACGTAGGTCGACTCGGGCGCCTGGGCCGATTGCGGGATTTCAGCGGCCTCGACGAGACGGGACCACACCGACTCGACGGCTGAATTGCCGATAGCAACCGCCGTCCTGGACCCGTCGGACCTTCGTGGTTCCCGAGTTCCGACGCGGACGGCGCTACAGGTACTCGTGCTTGCGCATCCAGATAAGACAGAACCAGCCCCAGATGGGGGGGAAGTAGGCGGTGAACAACCGCTGGACGAACACGGCGGCCACCGCGTCGTCCTGGGGGATGCCGGCCGCAGTGAGACCCAGGATCATTCCGGCTTCCACCACATCCATGCCTCCCGGCACCGGCGATATCCCGCCGATCATCGACCCCAGGGTCAGCACGATGATGAGCGAAGCCAGGCTGAGGTGCTGGTCGAAGGCTTGGAGGGCGGCGCCGAGGGACAAGGCCACCAACAGCTGAGCACCCACCTCGCCCCCGAAGATCTCCACCAGGTTGCGGGGGCGGGTGGAGAGGATCTTGAGGTGGCCCCAGACCTCGGACGTCTTGGGGCGCAGGTTTGCCGCAGCCAGTCGGCGCCACCGGGGAATAGCGAAGATCAGGCCGAAGAGCATGCCGATCAATGCAATGGCGATGACGATGATCCAAACCAGGCGCGCCGTACTGGCGCCGGAACCGCCGCCGGTGGAGGTCGGCTGGCTGGCGAAGTCGAACTGCGAGATGGCGATGGAGAGGGCGACAACGAACATCGCACCCTTGGTGATCCAGCTGGCCGTCGAGATGAGCACCCCCGAGCTGACGCCCAGGGTGGCGTCGTACCCCTGTTGCTGAAAGAACTGGACACGAGTGGCCAGCGCCCCGATCGACCCGCCGGCCAACGAAACGAAGGTATTCGAGACCTCAAGAGCCACGGTCCGTCCAAAAGGCATCGTGTCGGTCACCGAACCCACCGTGGCCACGGCCAACGTCGGGCAGGCGGCCTGAGCCAGTACGAAGACTGCGGGCACCCACCCCCACTTGGCCCCGGTGATGGTGCTCCATGACTTGGTCACATTGACCAGCACGCCGATCAGGGCCCACCCGCCGACGAGGGTGCCGACCACCAGGGCCAGGTTCACCCAACTGATCCGTCGGGGCTCGATGAGCTTCGGGACCGCTACTCCAGCTGTTGCCGCCCCTTGTTCGCGCAGCGCTGCCAGGAGCGCCTTCTTCCCGCGCAACGTGCGCGCCGCCCGCGGGTCGAGGGCCGCCCGTTGCAGGTTCAGCAGCGCGCTGACCAAGGCGTCGTTGGGCACCATCCGAGCCACCGACGCGAAAGCCCGGTCTGGCCCGGCCACCAGCGCCACGGCACTGAGGGTGGCGGCCATGTCGCGGTCAACCTGGTCGGCCTGGGACACAGTGGACGCCGCGCGCATGTCGACGAGACCGGAGTTCCGGTCGCTGTCGAGGATGATCGTGGCGGTCGAGAGCGAACCATGGGTGATTCCTGCGGACCGGAGCGCCAGGACCTGACCGAAGATCCCGTCCAGGGCGGCGTCGGCAATTGCGGTGGCGGCAACCGCGGCGTCGGTCACCAGCACCGACGCCGGCTCCTCCCCTGTCATTCGGACCCCGTCGGGAAGCACCGCACCGACCGCTTCCTCGTCGGCCAACGGCAGCACGAAGGTCGCCAATTCGGACAGCCGTCGACCCCGGGGTGGACATATCACGAGTAGCGCGTCCCGGGCGGGTCCGACCGGGCCGGCCGCCAACACCTGGGCCATGTGCGCTCCGGCACGTTCCGGCGTCAGGGTGAGGTAAGCCTCGTGCTCGACCTGCTGGCGGCGCGTGAAGGTAAGGGTCGGCCCCGAGTCCTGGTAGAGGAGGAAGCGGATGGTCTTGGCCAACAGCTGGGCATCGGATGCGTCGCGTGCATAGACCGACACATGTACGTTCACTCCGTCCAGGTACCCGGTAAACCTCCCCACTCCCCACTCCCCACTCCCCACTCCTGGTCCGGGGCCGGCGCTACGTCGATAGCGGCGAGGCCCAGGTCGGCGAGGAGCACCGACACCTCGTCAGCCGACGGGAGCCCGAGGGGGAGCCGAAGATCAAATGCACGACAGCGGTCGTGAGCACGCCGATGGCCAAACTGGCCAGTACAGCCACCGGCAGTCCCTATCCCGACAGCACGGTGACCACAGCCAGAAGGACCACCGTCACCTGGATGGACCGCTGCAGCCACCGGCTCAGGGACGGCAGGGCGGCGCTGGCGACGGCGACAGCGGCAGCCACCCGCTCCACCGGAAACGACAGGTCATACCCGTGGGGGGCGCTTCCGGGCGGTCTTCCTCCGAAGGGACCGAACTCCACGCCGAGCAAGACGCCGACCAACCAAGCTCCGGCGCCCGATAGGACCGTGTCCCGGATCACCGCGAGGCGTCTGGACACCAGGGCCAAGACCGCCACTACCGTCACCAGGCCATGCGAACTCGCCCAACCGGCCGTGGTGACTAACCAGGTTATTCCGTTGGGGACGGGGGTCAATGCGTTGACGACCGACTGGTGAACCGCCTCGGCCGCCGAGGCCTGGGCATCACGTCATCGACTTGGAGTACCGGCACCGAACCCACGCATGCGCCGACCGATTCATACGCAATTCGGACTGAGGCTACGTGGTCCGGTCCCGGCGTAGGTTGATTCCCCGCACTACTGGTGATGACCGGTGGCCACTGTCCGGTGGTCCGCGGTCCTCGCCCCGGACGGATGAGCGGACCGCTGGCCCATGCCGCCCCCACCGAATCGCACCCGTCCAACGATAAAACCCCCAAGACCTTGCCCGTGGGCCTAGTTCTCCCCACAACCAATTCACCACTTTGCGTGATATTTAAATCACTCATTGCGTTCATCGTGAATGCCACTTACGATGGGGCTACGGCATCACTTCGGAAGTTGCGAGGCCAGCCGGACAACAAGGCAAACCCTCCGCGAGGAGGGGACGCAAAACCACGGGGCTCTCTGAGTCAGCCGGGTTGCAGGAGCGGGCACCTTCCCGGTCAACGCTTTGCACACCGGCCCTCAGAGGCAGACTGAGAGGCGATGTTGCAGGTGCACAAGAGACTCACGCGTCACGATGCCGGGTCCAGGCCACCGGTGGTTCGCCGGATCAGCCTGCTGGCCGCGACCATGCTGGCGGCACTTGCGTCCATCAGCGGAATTGCCGTGACCACCGGCGCCCACGACGGCGCCATCGCAAGTGCGCTCGACCGCACTGCGATCGGGTCGGCGTCGGCCATTCTGGACAGCGCAAGCACAGCGGTCCCCCTGTCCACCGACACCGTGCTGACCGCCACGTCCGCCACTCTGGTCTCACCGATGGCCCCCTCGACACCTACCCCAGCCGTGCCGTCCATCACGTCCACCACGCTCGCTGGCATCACCCCCTCGGCACCTGCCCCAGCCGTGCCGTCCACCACGTCCACCACGTCCACCACGTCCACCACGTCCACCACGTCCACCACCCTCGCAGGCATCACCTCCGCCACGACAGCTCCAACGACCGGAGCCCCGGCCACGGCGCCCGCCGCCCCTGCCGGGACCGCCGTTGGGCCGACCCCGATCGCTATGAGCACATCGCAACCGACAACGGGGCCGAGAACGCCGAGCGTCCTGGTCCCCTCCTCGACAACACCTCCCGACGCCGCCTCGGTTCCCGCTCCCCCGCAACCATCGGCCTGCCAACCCGACCCCAGCTCCACTATCGCTGCTCTACCGGCTGGCGGCACGTTCCACGGCAACGGTTGCTACTCGGTCCCCTACGGCATCGTCATCCGCAACCCGGTGACCATCGACGGTGGGACGTTCGTCGACTCCACTACCGTGCCCGGCCCGCGTCCTGGTGAGAAGGCTGGCGGAGGTTTGCAGGCAATCTTCAAGGTGAAGGACACCCATCATGTGACGATCCAGAACGTACACATCGTTGGGTCGAACACCGCCGGCGGTTACCACCCAGAGTTGGTCAACCAGGCCGGGATTGATGTTCTCTCCTCGGACCACGTCACCATCACCAACGTGACGACCCTGAACACCTATGGGGACGGGTTGGAGTTCTGGTCCACCATCCGCAAGGTGCCCGCCACCAATGTGACCGTGAGCAACGTAACGATCACTAACGCCGGGAGGCAGGGGATCACGACAGCCTTCCTGTCCAATGCCACGTTCACGAACGTCAACGTCGTGAGCCAAGCCGACCGGGGCATCGACGCCGAGAGTGATCTACCGGGGATCGGTATGGGCAACATCGTCTTCAACAACGTGACGGCAGGCGGGGTCAGCCTTGTCAACTACCTGAGCGGTCCCGTGACCTTCAACGACTCCCACATCCGTGGCGGGATCATCCTCGGCAATGGGAGCACCTTCCCGATTACGTTCAATCGCGGGACATTCACCATGCGCCCCTGCTACCACGGGTTGCCGCCCGCGGGGATCTACATGCCCCGGGGCGGAAACGTGACCTTCAACAGGACCATGATCAGCCGTCCCCTACCTAGGCTTGTTGCGCCAGCCGGGTACTCCTGGGGGGTCAAGAATGGCGGCCACCTCACATTCATCGCCAGCCCATTCAGTGGTCCACCCGGATTTGCCGATGCCACGTCGGCGGTCACCATCCTCCCGTAGTTGTGACCCCGGAACTGTCTCTGGCGGGCCCGGCGCCCACCCGCCTCAGCCGGCTCCGGAACCGAAGAAAGCGGCGCTCCCGTAACTGAAGATCCCCCCATCGGAGGCCACCAACCAGTAGCCCGTTGCATCCGGCGGCGCGGACATCCCGACAATCGGTCGGACCAGTTGGAGCGCCCCGGCCGAACCGTAGAAGCCGGCGGTGCCGAAAGCGAAGATTCCGCCGTCGGAGGCCACCAACCGGTAGCCGGTGCCGATGGAGACCGAGGACATCCCGACAATCGGAGCGTTGAGCTGGTGGGCTCCCATGGAACCGTAGAACTGGGCATCGCCGTAGCTGAAGATGCCCCCATCGGAGGCCACCAACCAGTAGCCCGCGCCGTCCGGCGTAGGCGCCATTCCCACGACGGGCCGGTTGAGGGAGATCGACCCGGTGGAACCGTAGAACCGGGCGTCGCCGTAACTGAAGATGCCGCCGTCGGAGGCCACCAGCCAGTACCCGTCGCCACTGGCTGTCCGGGCCATGCCCACGATGGGGCGGTTGAGACGCAGACTCCCCGTGGAACCGTGGAAGGCGGCGGTGCCGTAGGCAAAAATCCCGCCGTCGGAGGCCACCTCCCAGTAACCCTTGTTGTCGGGCGTTATGGCCAGCCCAACCACGGGGGCGGCCAGGGTCAGGCCTGCGGCTGACCCCAAGAACCCGGCATCGCCGAAGGCCGCCACCGAACCGTCCGAACCATTCATCCAGTAACCCAGACTGTCGGACGTGGCCGCAATTGCGACCGCCGGAGAAGGCAGGGAGTTGGTGGATGTGAACCAATCCGACAACAGATTGAATGAGGCGGCAAATTGGTCGCCGGTCACCACTACATTCTGCGACGTACCGACCAGTGTCATGGACAGGACCCGGCCGCCCCAGTCGCCGTTTCCGTTCCGAGATGTGATTGCTATTGACTGCAACGTCCCGAGCTGCGGCCATGTGGACTCGATGGAGGCGACCGGGATCGTCACCTTCCAGGTGTGGTTGGAGTTGCACGCGCCATTGACCCCCGGCGGGCAGACCGAATCGCCGGTGTCGGGCACCGCCGGAAACGTGCCCGGTGCCGAATAGCCGCCCGTCGAGGCCGAGTACTCGGTGGTCATGATCTTGGTGCCGACCTCCATCACGTACCCGAGCGTGTCGAGGGTGGCGGAGTCGGTCAGCGGGCTCTCGTTCCTCAGTCCGAGGTAGGTCTGACAGGACTGGTCGCAGGTGTCGGCGTAACCGCCGTAGGAGCCCAGTGCGGCCATAACGTAGGACCGGGCGGCCACCGCCTGGGCCTCCAGCTCCTGGTAGCCGCCCGGGCGGCCCTGAGGTCCGGGGTTGACGCCCTGCGTGCCCCAGTAGGCTGGCGACTCGTTGGGCACCACGCCCACGATGTAGTCCTCGAGCGGCACGCTATTCACGGTGCGGGCCTCGCCAACCGAGTTGTACACCGCCTGCAGGCCACCACGCATGAAGAAATTGTCGCTGCCGCCCCGGCCCTGACAGAGCTGGAGGGCGAGGTTGGCGGCGTTGGGGTCACCGATCGGCGCGTTGACGTCGGGCGTGGCCTGAGGGGCAGTCACACCGGTGGTGAGCAAGGTCCATGGTCCCCCGCACGACGGCCCGGTCCGGAGGTTCCAGGCGCCCGAACCGTCTCGTTGCATGATCACGAATTGATTTCCATTGACGTGACTTCCCGCCACGGTGAACCCGCTTGCGGACGTGACGATGACGTCATTCCCGTTGTTCTCCGTCAGGGCCACCCGGACGGACGTCGCCTCCTGTTGCGCCGTAGTCAATGTCGGCGTGGCCCCCGCATAGAAGTGGGAGACGATGGTCTGCCACGGCGTACCGGTGTAGGCGTAACCGAACGCTCCCCACTGGCCCATGCCCCGGCCGTGGCCGTAGCCGTGGCCGGTGAGGCTGACCGAATTCGACGGGTAGGCCCCAGCCGGAGGGGCGACCGCGACAAAGACGGTGGTCGAAGCCAGTACGGCCACCACGGTCGCGAGTCCCGACCAGCGACGGCGGATCCCATTCCGACCTTCAAGCCAGTTAGTCGACCGGGGGGACGCGTCCCTTATTCGCAGTTGTGACACGGTGGACAATAATACGACGGCAGACCGCCCGAGCGCGGGACACCCCTGTCCTGACCTGCGTCACCGGCCGGCGGTCGATGACGCCGGAACCGGTCTCGACCTGACCGGATGGCTCAGTCGACTCCTACGGGAGCCGCCAAAACCTGGGGCATCGATCCGTAGAAGCCGGCGCTACCGAAGGCGAAGAGTCCGCCGTCGGCCGCCGCCATCCAGTAGCCGCCGCCCCGCGGGCCGGGCGCCATCCCGACGATGGGGAGCGCCAGCGTCAGGCTGCCCGTCGAACCGAAGAACGGAGCGGTGCCGAAACTGAACACCCCACCGTCCGCAGCGGTAAGCCAGTAACCGCTAGATCCGTTGGCCGACATGGCCACGATAGGCCGGTTGATGGGTATGCCGCCCATGGAACCAAAGAAGCCGGCGTCACCGAAGGCAAAGATCCCGCCATCGGAGGCCACCAGCCAGTAGCCCCTTCCATCGGGCGTCGGAGCCATGGAAACGATAGGCCGGTTGAGATGAAGGGCTCCGGTCGAACCGTAGAAGCCGGCATCGCCGAAGGCGAACAGGCCGCCGTCAGCCGCCACCTCCCAGTAGCCCAGGCCATCTGGGGTCACGGCCAGTCCCACCACCGGCTGCGACAGGGCTTGCCCGCCCATCGACCCGTGGAACCCGGCATTTCCGAATGCGAACAGGCCGCCGTCGGACGCCACTTCCACATAGCCCTGACCATCCGGCGTCGCAGCCATACCCACGACGGGGCGGGCCAGTGGACGACCGCCCATCGAGCCGTGGAAGCTGGCATCACCGAACGAGAACATCCCACCGTCGGCGGCCACATTCCAGTAGCCCTTGCCGCTCGGTGTGCCTGCCATCGCCACGATCGGCGAGTTGAGGTGGCCAGGGGTATCGGAATTCAACCATCCCGTCAGCTGCGAGTTCTGGTGGAACTGCGGCCACGACCGCATTCCCAGCCCATGACCGGCGGAGCCTGCCACCACATAGTGCTGGATGACTCCCTCGTTCCCGGCACCATATCCGGCGATGGTGATACCGATTGAACCGTTCGGATCAGTCGTGACTAGCGCCGAGTTCTGCAGGCCAACTACGCCGTTGCCCAGCGTGGCGACGATCTGGGCCGTCTTGCCATCGATGATCTCCAGTCCGGAGGTTGTCGGAACCAGGACATCGTTGTAGCCGCCCCCGGTCAGGTCGGCGGTGGTGACACTGCCGATGATGCGGCCGGGGGTGGCCACCGGCCAGCCGGGCAGAGCGGCACCGTTCGAGCCGTTGAGGGCCCACACAAGGCCCCCGGATCCGGTGTCGACGCCCTCGATCACCTGGTCGGCGTTGTTGCCCAGGACATCACCGATGGCCGGGCTCGACTGGGTGCTGCCACCCAGGTCGACTCGCCAGGCCACGTTGCAGTGGGTATCCATGGCGATGAGCTTGTTGGTGTCCAGAGCGGGAGTCGAAGGTCCGCCGACCGGGTAGTAGGTGCCGGTCCCGACGACGATGCCCGTTGCGCTTCCGCCGAGGAAGTTCCCCACGGCGGGCGATGAATCGACCGTCTGGTCCGTGTCGTGCGAACAGATGAGGTTTCCACCGGTCCCGAGGACGCGGATATGACCACCATTGTAATACTGCGTGTTGAACGCGTTGCCGAACGTCGAGTCGCCTCCCTGGACGATTTCGGTGCCACCGTTGCCATAGAGGTCGGCCAACGATGCCGTGGAGAATCCGGAGTCTGCGGTGAAGAACGGCCACCCTGGCAACGTCGCTCCATTGCCAGAATTGAGCGCGTACGCGTCCTGGCCGAGCGAAGGAGCGACGACGGACTGGATTCCCTGGATTGAACCGACAGCCAATGAGGCCTGGACCCCGTGATTCCCGTTGGGGTCGGTCGCCGGCCGCGCCCAGATCTGGTGGCCGGAATTCGTGATGCCTACGTAGCCACCGACGGAAGGCTGGGCAGCGTTGCCGGTCCCGGCGTAGATGTTGTCGGTACCCGTGCCGTTCGGACTGGCCGAGGGCGTCGAATCGACAGGCGCGCCGAGGCGGGCGGGCCAACCGGCCACGCCAGAGCCGTCGGACAGGTGGAAGCCGTAGACGCTGCCCGCCCGGTCGCCGACCACCACTGATTTGCCGCCGCCGTCGAGGGTGGCAACCGAAGGCGAACTCTCGGCGATCGGTTGGCCACCGTCGGCCAGGATCTGCTGCCATGCAAGCGAGATGCTCGGGATCCGGGGGGCGGGCGCGGCACCGGCCTGTGGGGATCCGTTCGACGCAACTACCGGTGCCACCACTGCGGCCATGGCCGTAACCACCAGGCCTCGCGCCATCCGAGATGACGTGCGTCGCCGATGGCGACGCGACAATGGTCCTGTGATTCCTGCCGGCGTGTCCTGGCCCATCTGTGCTCCCCGTTCCGTCCTTGGTGATGGTCCCGGTGCCCGCGACGCCACCACTGCGGCGCGCGACGGTCTCCGAGCAACCACTCGTCCACCGGTGGTATCGGCCGGAACCCGTGAGAACTGAATCAAATTCGCGTCGCTCCCGACCACCGCCTGCGCTGCGAAGGTACCTGGAAACGGCGCGTGCAGTCGCTATCCTGCGGCATGCGCTTCGACCGGATCGCCACCACCGCCGGTTCGACACCTGCGGTCGGGGCTCCGTCCATCGCCTTGACGCCTGCCCGCCGCTTCCCCGACCGGAGCCCACCACGAGTCCGACGCCCGGGTCGCGTGGCTTCCGACCGCGCCAGCCGGGTGCGGCTTCAGGTCCTCGACCTGGTGGCACCCTGGGTAGTGGGAATGGCCACACTGGCCGCCCGCCTTGCCACTGCCGCCACCGGCCCCACCGACTGGGACTCCGCTCAGTACGCCGCCGCCGTCTCCCACTTCGATGTGAATCACGGTCGCCCCCAGCCACCCGGGTACTGGCTGTACGTCGAGGCCGGGCGCCTTGTTCGCATCACGGGGCTGAGCACCGTCGACTCGCTTATCTTGGTGGCAGCACTGGCCTCGGCCCTGGCCGCCGGACTTGTGGTGGCGGCCGGGCGCGATTTGGGCAGCCGCTGGGTCGGGCTGGCAGCCGGCATCGTGATCGCCACGTCGCCGTTCGCCTGGTTCAGCGGGTCGATCATCTCCACGTACTCGTTCGACCTGGCCGTAGCCCCGTTGCTGATGATCCTGGCCTGGCGGGCCCGCCCGGGGTCGTGGCACGGGGCCGCGGCCTTGGCCGCGCTCGGTCTGGCGGCAGGATTCCGACAGTCCGTCGTTCTCGCCTTCGCCGTGTTGGCCCTGGTTGCCATGGCCGGCTCTGTCCGCCGCGTCGGCCATGCGGTCGTCGCCTTGGCCGCCGGGGCCGTGGCCATGACGGTGTGGTTCGTGCCCATGGTGCTGGCCCAGCCGGGGGGGATCTGGCGATGGTGGCTGGCCACCCGGAGTGAGAGTTGGGGCGCGATGCGCGCCACATCAGTCCTCGATCACGCCCCCAACGGCCCGCTCAATCTTGGGACATTCGCCGCCTACACCACGGTAGCCCTGGCCCCGTTGGCCTCATTGGCCGTCATCGCCGCAATCGGCCTGGGCGGGCGGTCGGTCCTACGGGCCGTCCGGGGCGACCGAGCTGCAACCGGTTTCTCATCCACC
>JAYVYR010000083.1:0-29320 GCA_043784065.1 Acidimicrobiaceae bacterium | reverse complement strand
CAACGGCGACGACCGGAACCCCGTCTACGAGGAGCTGACCGCCTTCGCCGACGCCGACGGCGAGGCCGGCGACATCCAGTGGAACTTCGAGAAGTTCCTGGTGTCGGGCGACGGCAGCATCCTCCATCGGTTCCGGCCCATGGTCGACCCTGAGGCTCCTGAGGTAGTCGACGCCATCGAGGCCAACCTCCCGGGTTGAGCAATGAGGGCAGCAGGTCAGGCCCCGCTGTCCGATAGTGCACCAGGGGCTGGGCGACGAAGGACATGACCGATGACGCCACCGTCCAGGACGCAGGGGATAGGAGTAGGGACACCGTGCACGCTGGCCCAACCAATCGCGAGCCCGCCGTCGAACACCTCGTCGAGGTGTGGACATCGGTGGTCACGGCCTGTAACCGCATCGGTCCGGGCCAGTGGGAACTACCGACAGACTGCCCTGGATGGACAGTGCGCGACCAACTCGCCCACCTGATCGGGATCGAGCGGATGCTGCTCGGCGAGGCACCGCCCCCGCCGATGGCCATCCTGCCCGACCACGTGCGCAACGGATACGCCGAACTCAATGAGCCCTGGGTTGAGGCCCGGCGCCGGATTCCGGGCAACGAGGTGCTGGCCGAGTTCATTTCCGTGACCGGCCGTCGTATTCACGAGCTGCGGACCTTGGTTCCCGAGGCATTCGAGGTCCGATCCTGGAGTCCCGTAGGCGAGGTGCCCTATCGCGATTTCCTGGCCACCCGCGTCCTCGACTGCTGGGCCCACGAACAGGATCTGCGCCGGGCGCTCGGACGTCCGGGCGGTCGCAACGGGGTGGGCGAGCAGGCCGTTCTCGATCGATGCGCTCAGACAATGCCCTTTGTCGTCGGCAAGCGGGTGGCGCCCCCGGACGGGACAACGGTCCGATTCGTGGTGACCGGAGTCCTCGGCCGCCAGGTCAAGGTGGCGGTGGCCGACGGGCGGGCAGAAGCAGTGCCGGCTGATGCTTCCATTGCCACCGCAACGCTGATCATCGACCAGGAGACGTTCTGGCGCCTCGGATTCGGCCGATTGACCCCACCTCGTGCCGTGGCTGCCGGGCAGGCCAGAGTGGTTGGCGACATCGCGCTCGGCCATCGGGTCCTCGGGTCGATGGCGTTCATGACCTGAGTCCTCAGCGCCCTGTGGCCGTGCTGAACGCCGCATGGAACCTTGGTCACCGGCCACCTCGAGCATTGGGGGGACGGCGCGGAAAGTGGGTGCCCCGGGTACCGGTACACTCCTTTATTCGTATGCAAGCCACAGCCGTGCCCGAGGAGGGCAACAAGGTCCGTCTCACTGTCGAGATCGACGAATCCGAGATCGACGGAGCGCTCGATGGCGTGATGAAGCGCCTGTCGCGCGAGATCCGGGTCCCCGGATTTCGCCCCGGAAAAGTGCCTCGCAAGGTGCTCGAGACCCGGATGGGCGGTGCTCTTGCCTTGCGGGGTGAGGCCATCCGCGAGGCTCTGCCGGAGTTCTACTCGCGTGCTGTCGACGAGACAGAGGTCGATCCGATCGACCAGCCCGATATCGACATCACCGCCGGCGAGGAGTCTGGTCCGGTGTCGTTCGAAGCCCTAGTGCTGGTTCGCCCGACCGTCGCTATCCCCGGTTATGGCGGCCTCGTTGTCACCCTGCCTGCCCTCGAAGTGACCGAGGAAGAGATCATCGCCCAGATCGACCGTCTTCGGGGCACATCGGGCGAGCTGGTCGAAGTGGCCCGGCCGATCGTGAACGGCGACCAGGTGACCATCGACATCCGAGGCAGGCGGACCGAGCCCGATGCCGATGGTGACGACACCGACCTGACCGCCGAGGACTTCCTCTACGAAGTCGGCAGCGACGGCGTGGTGCCCGGTCTTGACGATCACCTACTCGGCGCCAAGTCAGGTGCGGTGCTCAACTTCGACGCCAAAATCGAGACCCTCGAGCAGTCTGTTGCGTTCGAGGTGGCGATCAAGGACGTGAAGGAGCTCAAGCTTCCCGACGCCGACGACGAGTGGGCCGCCGAGGCCAGCGAATTCGCAACTGTGGAGGAGCTCCAAACCGACATCGCCCTGCGCCTTCGCCAGCGTCGCATCGTCGAGGCCCAGACGGCGCTGCAGAGCAAGACGATCGAGGCCCTGGTCGAACTGGTGACTGAGGAGGTTCCTGAGCAGCTGGTGCTGGCCGAGCTGCGCGAGCGTATCCATGACCTGGACCACCGTCTCGAAGGTCAGGGTATGTCCCTCGCCCAGTTCCTCGGGGTGACCGGTCGAGGGGAGGAGGAGTTCCTGGAGGAGCTCCGGGCGGGCGCCCTCCAGAGCGTCAAGGCTGATCTCGCCTTGCGGGCATTGGTTGAGGCCGAGGCCATCGAGATCACGGATGACGAACTCGACGAAGAGCTGACCGCCATGGGCGCCCGGCTCGACATGAAGGCCGACCTGGTACGGAGTCAGCTCGAACAGGCCGGGCGCCTCTCGGCGGTACGCTCGGACCGACGCAAGGCCAAAGCGATGCGATGGCTCATGGATACGGTCGAATTGGTCGACGAGAACGGAAAGCCCGTTTCACGGGACGACCTGATTGTGAATCAGGGCGAGGAGGACTCGGAGTGAGTTTTACAGAGGCAAGCAGGTCGATCGATGCACAGGCGTACAGCGTGCCATGGGTCGTCGAGTCCACCAGCCGGGGGGAGCGCAACTACGACCTGTACTCCCGCTTGCTCCGCGAGCGGATCATCTTCCTCGGCACTCCGATCAACGACACGGTAGCCAACCTGGTCTGCGCCCAGCTGCTCTTCCTCGAGTCGGAGGAGGCGGAAAAGGACATCCACCTCTACATCAACTCGCCCGGAGGCGACATCACCGCGCTGTTCGCCATCTACGACACGATGAAGTACATCAAGCCGGACATGTCGACTTTCTGCTTTGGTCAGGCGGCATCTGCGGCCGCCGTTCTCCTGGGCGCCGGCACGAAGGGAAAGCGGTTCGCCCTACCCCACGCCCGGATCCTCCTGCACCAACCCTTCGGCGGTGTCGAGGGCCAGGCAAGCGACATCGAGCTCCAGGCCAAGGAGATTCTGCGCATGCGCGACCTCCTCAATGGGATGCTGGCCGACGACACGGGCCAGAGCGCGGAGCGGGTGTCCAAGGACACCGACCGCGACTTCATCATGACGGCGGCCGAGGCAGTCGAGTACGGACTCATCGACGAAGTGATCTCCGCTCGGGAGACGATGCCCATTGATGCGATCGGTGTCTCCTAGAGGTCGTCCGTAAGGACCGGTTCGCGCATCCCGAGCCGCTAGGGTTGGGGGTCCGGACGACTCCACTGGACACTCAAGGAGCCCGACATGGGTTGCCTGAGTCGAAGGCCCGCCCGACTAGACAGTTCGCTTAGGTACACAGCGCCCGGTCGAGTACTTCAGACCGCCGACAGAAGGACAGGATCCAACGTGGCGAAATTCGGAGACGGTGGCGATCTGGTCAAGTGCAGTTTCTGTGGCAAGTCCCAGAAGCAGGTCAAGAAATTGATCGCCGGGCCAGGTGTCTACATCTGCGATGAGTGCATCGAGCTCTGCAACGACATTATTGCCGAGGAGTTGGCTGACACGACCGAGTTGAGCTTCGACGAATTGCCGAAGCCAAAGGAGATCTACGAATTCCTGAACGACTACGTGATCGGTCAGGACTACGCCAAAAAGATTCTGTCGGTCGCCGTCTACAACCACTATAAGCGGGTGCAGGCCGGCAACAACGGTGCTCACGACAACGAGGTTGAACTGGCCAAGTCGAACATCCTGCTGCTCGGTCCGACAGGTTGCGGCAAGACTTTGCTGGCTCAGACGCTGGCCCGCATGCTCAACGTCCCGTTCGCCATCGCCGATGCGACAGCGTTGACCGAGGCGGGCTATGTAGGCGAAGACGTGGAGAACATCCTCCTGAAGTTGATCCAGGTTGCCGACTACGACGTGAAGCGGGCCGAAACCGGAATCATCTACATCGACGAAATCGACAAGATTGCCCGGAAGTCGGAGAACCCGTCGATCACCCGTGATGTTTCAGGCGAAGGCGTCCAGCAGGCATTGCTCAAGATCTTGGAAGGGACGACGGCGTCCGTGCCGCCCCAGGGCGGGCGCAAGCACCCGCATCAGGAGTTCATCCAGATCGACACCACCAATATCTTGTTCATCTGTGGAGGTGCCTTCGCCGGTATCGACCAGATCATCGAGAACCGCATCGGCCGCAAGGGAATGGGATTCCGGGCCGAGGTGAGCAAGGCGTCCGAGCGTGACGACTCCGAATTGCTGCGCCGTGTACTCCCCGAGGATCTGATGAAGTTCGGACTGATTCCCGAGTTCATCGGTCGGCTTCCCGTGGTGAGCGCCGTATCCCACCTCTACAAAGAGGCGTTGATCCGCATCCTTGTCGAGCCCAAGAACGCCCTTACCCGCCAGTACAAGAGGACATTCGAGCTCGACCATGTGGAACTCGAGTTCACTGACGATGCACTGGAGGCGGTGGCTGAGCAGGCGCTCCTGCGCGGCACCGGTGCCCGGGGCCTCAGGGCCATCCTCGAGGAAGTTCTCCTCGAGGTCATGTACGACCTGCCGAGCCGGACCGACATCTCCAAGTGTGTGGTCGACCGGGCCGTCGTCCTCGATAAGGTCCATCCGACCCTGGTGCCCCTTGCTCCGCCAGCCAAGGCCAGCCGCAGCCGCCGGGCTGCGTCGTAGGGACGGACCGCTCCCACGCCGGGGCGCCGACCGAACCGCGTCTCTCTGTGACCTTCTCCGACCTTTCTGAGGCACTCGCCTGGCTCGACGGCCACGTCGACTTCGAGGCAACCATGCCGACCCGGCGCACGTTGCCGTCCCTCGACCGCATGCGCAACCTTGCGGCACTCCTTGGCGATCCCCACACCGCCTACCCGGTCATCCACATCACCGGCACCAACGGCAAGGGCTCGACGGCGGCAATGGTCACGTCGCTGCTGGCCGCACGGGGACTGCGAGTCGGCACCTACACCAGCCCCAACCTGGCGAGGGTGAACGAACGGATAGCGCGGAACGGCGAAGCCATCGGCAACGAATCGTTCACCGAGGTGCTCGACTCGCTGGCCCGCATCGAGGGCCTGATGGACGAGCCGCCAACCCGCTTCGAGCTGCTGACGGCGGCAGCGTTCACGTGGTTCGCCGACGAGGCAGTGGATGTCGCCGTGGTCGAAGTGGGCCTCGGTGGTTCGTGGGACTGCACCAATATCGTCCACGCCGCCGTGGCGGTCATCACCAACATCAGCTACGACCACACCGAGGTGTTGGGTCCGACCCTCGAGCACATCGCCGGGGACAAGGCCGGGATCTTCACATCGGGATGTACCGCGGTGATCGGGGAGACAGACCCTACCCTGGTGGCCCTGTTCCGCCAAGCCGCCACCGATGCCGGCGTCGAGACGTTCTGGGCTCGGGGTATCGACTTCGCCTGCACGTCGAACCGGCTGGCCGTGGGCGGCCGCCTGGTCGACCTGCGCACCCCTGGGAGCGCCTACGGCGAATTGCTCATCCCGCTGCACGGCAGCCACCAGGGCGACAACGCGGCCTGCGCATTGGCCGCCGCCGAGGCCTTCTTCGGCGACCCACTCCACGAGGACGTGGTGGAGGAGGGATTCGCCGCTGTGCGTGTCCCCGGGCGCCTCGAGGTGATCGGCCGCCACCCCCTGGTTCTGGTCGACGGGGCTCACAATGCGGCCGGCATGATGGTGCTGGCCCGCGCGCTTTCCGACGAGTTCGCCACCGATGGCACCGTCACCGCGGTGGTCGGCATGTTGAGCGGACGCGATCCGACCGCCATGCTCGAGGCCCTGGTGTCGGCCGGCGTCCGCGCCGTCGTGGCCTGCGCCCCGGGCAGCCCACGAGCACTGCCCGCCGGGCAGGTGGCCGAGGCGGCATTCGCCCTCGGAATGTCGGTGGCCGTGGCCGACTCGCCGACCGAGGCCGTGCACCTGGCCGTCGAACGGTCGGCGCCGGAGGACCTGGTGGTGGTATGCGGCTCGCTCTACGTGGTGGCCGATGCTCGCCAGGCGCTGCTCCGCCCCTGACGGCCGGCACCGACCGAATGGAATTGGGCTCTGGTGGCGTGCCTGTGGCGTGCCTGTGAGGCCCGTGTGACTTGGTGGGCGAGGTAGGTAGTCGCCTGTCGGAATTCCGCATGGGCGTGCCATCGGCCCGAAGGTTGTCGACTAGCCTGTCCCGTTCGTGGGACGAACTCTTGTCATAGCTAAACCTGACGCGGTCGAACGCGGCCTGTCCGGTGAGATTATCGGCCGCCTCGAGCGCAAGGGGCTTCGCCTGGTTGCGGCCGAGTTGCGGACGCTGACCCCCGAAGTGGCCCGGCAGCACTACGCCGAACATGACGGGAAGCCGTTCTTCGGCGAACTGGTCACGTTCATCACCCGGTCGGCGGTGCTGGTGCTGGTGGTCGAGGGCCCGGACGACACCTTCAAGGTCGTCCGCAACCTGATGGGAGCCACCAACCCGGTCGATGCGGCCCCCGGCACGATCCGGGGTGACCTGGCGACCGAAATGGGTGAGAACCTGGTGCACGGCTCGGACTCCACCGAGTCAGCGGCCCGGGAGATCGAACTGTTCTTTCCTAGCCTGTAGGACCTGGTAGCCGTCCGGACCGGACGCGTCGAACGGTAGGTACCCGGAACACCCATCCTGACCTGGGCCGATAGTGCTTGGGCGGTGTCGCATCGGGGGGCCGCCCTTGTGCCCACCTGCCGATTCCCGTAGCCTGAAGCCACATGCCAGCTGCCTCGAAGTGCCAGCGCAGCGGAAACCCGGGCTGTCGACGCGCACAGTTGCCGACCGGCCCGATGATCGACGGAGGAGTGCATCTCTGATGCGCGACAACAGTTTCTCCCTTCTGGGACGCGATATGGCCGTGGACCTCGGCACCGCCAACACGCTTGTGTACGTGCGGGGCCGCGGCATCGTGCTGAACGAGCCTTCGGTGGTGGCTGTCAACACCAAGGACGGACGGCCGCTGGCCGTCGGTGCCGAGGCCAAACGCATGATCGGACGGACCCCGAGCCACATCCAGGCCATCCGCCCCCTCAAGGACGGCGTCATCGCCGACTTCGAGATCTGCGAGAAGATGCTCCGCTACTTCATTCACCGTGTGCACCAGCGGCGCTTCGCCAAGCCCCGTATGGTCATCTGCGTCCCGTCCGGCATCACCGGTGTCGAGCAGCGTGCCGTCATGGAGGCTGCCGAGTACGCCGGCGCCCGCAAGGCGTACATCATCGAGGAACCCATGGCCGCAGCTATCGGCGCCGGCCTTCCCGTCCACGAGCCCACCGGAAACATGGTGGTGGATATCGGAGGTGGCACCACTGAAGTGGCCGTCATCTCCCTCGGCGGCATCGTGTGCAGCCAGTCGATCCGCATCGGCGGCGACGAACTGGACGAGGCCATCGTCTCCTTCGTGAAGAAGGAGTACAGCCTGGCCCTCGGCGAGCGCACGGCGGAAGAGATCAAGATCGCCCTCGGCTCGGCTTATGAGCTCGAAGAGGAGCTGCACGCCGAGATACGTGGCCGCGACCTGGTGACCGGCCTACCGAAGACCGTCGTGATCTCGACCCAGGAGATCCGCCAGGCCATCGATGAACCGGTCTCGGCCATCGTCGACGCCGTCAAGGTGACGCTCGACCGCACCCCACCGGAATTGGCCGCTGACATCATGGAGCAGGGCATCGTCCTGACCGGTGGCGGCGCACTGTTGCACGGCCTCGAAAGCCGCCTCACCCAGGAGACGGGGATGCCCATCGTGGTGGCCCGCGACCCCCTCAACTGCGTGGCCATCGGCAGTGGGCAGTGCCTCGAGGAGTTCGACGCCTTGAAGCAGGTCCTCATCACCTCCTCGGCCCGCTGACCGTCGGGGACTCCGCACTCTCGTGGCACCTCCGCGGCGCTCCCGCCGCCCCCGCACGACGCTGCTGTTGCTCGTGCTGGCCGCGGTCACCATCATCACCCTCGACGCCCGGGGCGGCCTCCACGTCGTGACTTCGGGGGTTCGGTCGGCGGCTTCCGACGCCTTCTCGCCCATTCGTTCCGGCGTGAACGCCATCGTGGAGCCCATCGGCAGCTTCCTGGCCGGTTCAGTCCACTACGGGGCTGTACGCGAGCAGAACCAGAAGCTCCAGGCCGAGATCGACCAGCTCAAGATGGGGAAGCAGGCGTCGGCCGACCAGGCTGAGGCGCTCCGACAGTTGTCAGCCCTGCTCGGGCTGACCTATCTGGGCAACCTCCAGTCGGTTCCGGCCCAGGTGACCGATTTCGGGACAAGTGACTTCGCTGCCACCATCGACATCAATGTGGGGCGGAGCGACGGTGTGCAGCTGTCAATGCCGGTGGTCGGCAATGGCGGCCTGGTCGGCCAAGTCGTCAAGGTCGGCCACCACACAGCCACCGTCCGGCTCATCACCGACGGGCAGTCGGCCGTGGGTGTCCACTACGGGCCGCCACCCGGTGCGCTAGCGGTGCTCAACGGCACCGGAACCGGAAAGGCCCTGAGCGCCGATCTGGTGCCCTCCAATACGGCGCTCACCAATGGTGAGGTTATGGTCACCAGCGGCCTTCAGGGCGCACTGTTTCCGGCCGGTATCCCAGTGGCCCGTGTGGTCTCGTCGCATACCGGCGACACGGCCACACAGGAGAGCGTGAGCCTGTTGCCCGAATCGGACCTCACCCACCTGCGCTACGTCACCGTCGTCCTCTGGGGGCCCAGCGCGTGAATCGGAGCGAGCTGGGCCGATTGTCGCTCGTCGTCTTCCTGTTCGTAATCGTCCAGGAGACAGTCATGCTCGAACTGCGGATCGGCGGCGTGCATCCGGACATCATGCTGCTGCTACCGATTGTCGCCGGCATCGTCGGCGGCCCCTCGCGAGGTGCCAGCATCGGCTTCGCCACCGGACTGGTGGCCGATCTGTTCCTACCGACACCGTTCGGACTATCGGCACTTGTCGGTTGCCTGGTCGGCTTCGGTGTTGGACTGGCGACTATCGCCCTCGACCGCTCGGCTTGGTGGGTGGCCCTGGTGGCCGCACTTGGGGCCAGTGCCCTGTACGAGGTGACCTACGGAGTCCTCGGGTCGGTGCTGGGCCAGCCCCAGATGCTGCACGTGGCCCTGGCTCGCGTCGTGGTGGTGGTCGCAGTCACCAACGTGGTTCTGGCCGTTGTGGCCGTTCGCCTGCTCAAGTGGGGAATGGCCGAGGCATCGACCGAAGGGATGCCAACCTCCGACGCCGGCGTCGGTGCCGCCCGATGACCGCCTCCGGTTCGACGACCGAAGCAATCTGCCGAACGCAAACGCTTTTCCTCCCTGAGCGCGTACCGCTCGAACTCCCGATTTGGGATACTGGTTCTCCGTGAGCCGCTCTCTTCGCCATCCCTTCGGTGAGAAGCGGATCTTCGGTGCTGCTGGGAGCACCCGACCGGCCAAGGGCAAGGCCCGTCAGCCCCGCATGCGACCAAGCCGATTCTCCGTGGAAGCGATGCTCGAGGCACCGGACTCCTCGGAGGCCCGCCCCGGACTGCGGCTGCGCATCGTGGGAATCGCCATGGTCGGACTATTCGCGGTGCTCGGCCTCCGACTGTGGGCCCTGCAGGTACTGCAGGCTCCAGCCGCCGCCCAGGCGGTGGTGGCCAATCAGATCCGTTCGGTCCCCGTGACCCCGACCCGAGGCCTCATCCTCGACCGCAACGGGAACCCACTCGTGGGCAACACCTATACCGAACAGATCACCCTGTCGCGCCTGGCCGCCGAGCGCGACCCGGCCGTGATCGGCCGCCTGGCCGCACTGGTGGGCAAGACGGCCGTCCAGGTGAAGGCGGCCATCGCCAACCAGCAGTTCAGCTTGTACAAGCCGGTGCCCATCCTCGACAATGCGCCACCGGCCGACATCGTCTACATCAAGGAGCATCAATCTGAGTTCCCGGGCGTGAGCTCAGTTCAGACAACGCAGCGCACCTACCCTCAGTTGCAGTTACCAGGCCCGGCTCAAGACTCGTACCCGGCGGCCCAGGTCGTCGGGTACGTGGGCACCATCGACCACGCCGAACTGAAGTCCCGGTCGACGCAGGGCTACCTGGCCGGCGACGCCTTCGGCCGGTCGGGTCTCGAGAACCAGTACGAGACGGCTCTGCACGGCACGCCGGGTACCCAGAAGCTCGAGGTCGACCCCAAGGGCCAGGTGGCCGGTGTGCTCAAGTCGACGCCGTCGCAGCCAGGGGCGAACATCGTCACCAACATCGACACCAATCTCCAACAGGTGGCCGACAATGCGCTGGCCGCGCAGGTGCAGGCCCTGAAGCAGACGTTCGATCCCGCCTGCAACAGCAGGGCTGGGTGCTACCCCGGCGCCACCGGTGGAGCTGTCGTCGTCATGAACCCGAAAACCGGAGCGGTCTACGCCATGTCGTCGTACCCGAGCTACAACCCGGCTGTGTGGGTGGGGGGAATATCCAATGCTGCCTACTCTGTTTTGTCCGACCCGCTCAACAACGAGCCGCTCATCAACCGGGCCATCGGCGGCCTCTACACCCCGGGGTCGACGTTCAAGCTCAACACGGCGACCGCCGCGCTCCAGACCGGCCTCTTCAGCCCGACCACCCCTTACGTCGACAACGGGACCTTCAAAACCCCCGGATGTCAGTACAACAGCACAACGTGCATCTTCCACAACAGCGTGGGCGACCCCCCTGGCACCTACAACGTCTCCGGAGCGCTGACCGTGTCGAGCGACGATTTCTTCTACAACCTGGGATATCTGTTCTACGCCGGGTCGGCCAAGTACGGGGACACCCCGATCCAGGACACGGCGGCCTCCTACAGCCTGGGCCAACTGACCGGGATCGACCTCCCGGGCGAAGCGAAGGGCCGAGTCGACAGCAAGGCCGTCCGCGTCAAGCTCTACGCCGCCGCGCCCAAAGTCTTCGGCCCTCCCACCTGGTATACCGGCGAACAAATCGGGATGGCCTTCGGCCAGGGCAAGACCGTCATCACCCCGATCGAACAGGCCGTGGCCTACGGCACCTTCGCCAACGGAGGTACCCGGTACGCACCGCAGGTGGCCGCGGCGGTGGTATCGCCCAGCGGGAAGGTGATCACGAAAATCGCCCCGCAGGTGACCGGACACGTGGCGCTGTCGCCCTCGACCTTCCAGGCGCTGATGACCGGGTTCACCGGAGTCGTCCAGAGTTCGAACGGCACCGCCTACAGCGCCTTCCAGGGCCTCAACTTCCCGGGTGGCCTGGCGGGCAAGACGGGCACCGCCGATACGGTGGCAGGCAAGGAGCCGACCGCCTGGTTCGTGGGCTTCGGGCCGACTGCCGATCCTCAGTACGTGGTGGTCTGTGTCATCGACCAAGCCGGCTTCGGGGCCACGGCCGCAGCACCGGTCGTTCGTGACGTCTTCAGCTATCTGGCCGCTCATCCGATTGGCCCGGCCACCGTCCCTCCCGACGAGAAGGCCACACAGGCCACCGGAGCCATCCAACTGCCCGTGGCACCGACCTCGTCGGCCACTACGACTACGACCACGACCACCACGACCCAACCTGGCTGAGTCCGTTCAGGCCAATCCAAACCCGTCCAAGCCGGCAAATGGGTACGCGTCCCGTACGGTGACCGGCATGGCCCTAGGATGGAGGGGGACATGGAGTCTCTCTGGCCACAGATCGAGCCGCTCCTCGCCCAGGTCACAAAGCCGGCCCGCTACATCGGGGGCGAGCTAGGCGCCCAGCAGGTGGAGCATGGGCCCGACCTCGTGTCGTGGCTGCTCATCTACCCTGACACCTACGAGATCGGCCTGCCCAATCAGGGCCTCCAGATCCTCTACGAGATCCTCAACGAGCGCCCTGACGCGGCCGCCGAACGCTCGTACGCACCCTGGGTGGACATGGAGGCAGCAATGCGGACAGCCGGTGTTCCGCTCTTCTCCGTGGAGGGACACCTGCCGGCCGCCGGCTTCGATGTACTGGCCTTCAACCTGTCGGCCGAGCTCGTGTATACCAACGTCCTCAATCTCATCGACCTGGCCGGAGTGGCGGTCCGGTCCGATCAGCGTACGGTGCATGATCCGATCGTCATAGCTGGTGGGCACTGCGCCTTCAATCCTGAACCGATGGCCAATTTCATCGATGCCTTCGTGTTGGGCGACGGCGAAGAGGTGGTCGGCGAGATCAATGGGGTCCTGGCCGCACATCGGTGCGGTAGTGCCCGAGACGATGACGACCCCGTCCGCCGAGCCGACCTGATGGCGGCCCTGTCCCGGGTGCCGGGCGTGTACGTCCCTTCCTGCTACGACGTGGAATACGACGCTGCCGGGCACCTCGAGGGCACCACCCCCCGGTTCGACGAAACTCCGGGACGGGTCGAGAAGCGTACGATCACCGATCTGGGGTCCTGGCCCTACCCTCGCCAGCAGCTGGTGCCATTGATCGAAGTGGTCCATGACCGGCTCAATGTCGAGCTGTTCCGGGGCTGTACCCGGGGTTGCCGGTTCTGCCAGGCAGGCATGATCACCCGACCTGTGCGTGAGCGTCCGGCCGACCAGGTACGGACCATGGTCAGCGCCGGCCTGGATCGCACGGGCTACGACGAAGTGGCCCTTACCTCGCTGTCGAGCGCCGACTACTCCGGCATCGAGGAGACGGTTACCGGCATCATCGACGACCCGTCGTGCTCGGGCCAGGTGTCCGTCAGCCTGCCCAGCCTGCGGGTGGACGCGTTCACGGTAGGCACAGCCGCCCAGATCCAACGGGTCCGGCGCACCGGCCTCACATTTGCGCCTGAGGGCGGGACTTGGCGCATGCGCCAGGTCATCAACAAACTGATCCGTGAAGAAGATCTGTATGCGGCTGTGGACGCAGCCTTCAGCCAGGGGTGGAAACGGGTCAAGCTCTATTTCCTCATCGGTCTGCCCACCGAGACGGACGAGGACACCTTGGGCATCGTGGAGTTGGCCAAGCAGTGCGTTGCCATCGGCAAGCGCTACCACCAGTCGGTCACGATCGTGGCCTCAGTTGGCGGCTTCGTACCCAAGGTGCAGACCCCGTTCCAGTGGTTCGGCCAGAACACCATCGAGGAGTTGACCCGCAAGGTCCACCTGCTGCGCGATGCAGCCCGGCCGGTCCGGGGCCTCACCATCCGTTGGCACGACCCGAAAGCCACCGCTGCTGAAGGCATCGTGAGCCGAGGCGACCGCCGCATGGGAGCCGTCATCGAGCACGTATGGCGACATGGCGGCACTTTCCAGGAGTGGTCGGAATGCTTCGATCTCCAGTTGTGGAACGACGCGCTCGAGGCGAACGGGATGACGCTCGAGGATGCTGTCTACCGCCACCGCACCGAACACGAGGTGTTGCCGTGGGACCACATCTCGGCCGGCCTCCACCGCGACTTCCTTTGGCAGGATTGGAAGGACGCGCTGGCCGAATACGGCCTGCCCGACTGCCGGTGGACACCGTGCTACGACTGCGGTGCCTGTACCGGGTACGGGGTGGAACATGTGGTGGCCTCGGCTGTGCCGCCGGCCGGCGGAAGCCAGGGCACGGGACAGGATCTCTCGTCGGGCGGTCAGGTGCCGGTACGATTCCTCGCTACGACGCCATCAGGCGCCGCCCCGGCCCTACGGACGGGTGGCGGTACAGCTGAGCTGGTCAGAGAGGGGAGAAGCTGACGTGCGCATCCGATTCCGCTTCTCCAAGCTCGGCAAGATTCGCTTCACCAGCCAGCGCGACGTAGCCCGCATGTGGGAACGGGCCCTGCGCCGGGCCCGTATGCCGTTGGCCTACACCGAAGGATTTTCCCCCCGGCCCCAGTTGAGTTTCGGACTGGCTCTGCCCACTGGAGCTGAATCTTTGGCCGAGTATGTCGATGTTGCTCTCGACCCCGTGCGGGCACAAGAGCAGGGCATCGACGTGGGCGCTCTCCCGGAAATTCTCGGTGGGCTCTTGCCCATCGGCATCGAGATCGAAGAGGCGATCCTGATGGAGCGGTCGAAGGTCTCACTCCAGCAGATGGTCACTTCTTGCTCCTGGACGATGCGCCTCCTCGGCCCGACACGCGATGAGTTGAGCATGTCGGTCGAAGCGCTGCTCGTCGCCGAGAAGGTCATCATCACCCGGGAGCGCAAGGGTCGCGAGGAGCTTGATGACCTTCGGCCATCGGTCCTGGCACTTGCCCTGGCCGACGTCGATGCCGACCACATCGAAGACCCCACCGGTCGTACCATCGGACTGGTGGCCGAACTGTCGACCCAGCCTCGTGGGGTGCGCCCCATCGAGCTGCTCCGAGGGCTCATCGCCGTAACAGGTGACCCGGCTGACCGCATGGTCGACGGGCAGGCCGACTCCGGCCGGCCCGGGACTATCCCGGTCCTCGACCGGGCTTGCAGGACACAACAGTGGATTGAGCGCGACGGGCTCCGTCAGGAGCCGCTCCTCGGCCGGGTCGTCCCGGCTGGGACGGACCGCGCCATGCACGCCATGGAGCGTGCCTCGTGAACAGTCTCCGAAAGGAATCCGATGTCAGAAGTACCCACCGGGCAGACGCCCGGGGCCTCCGAGGCCCCGCGATCGGCGAACCCAGCCTCCCCTGCACCTGTTCGCGCAGCCCAGGTCCGCCCACCTGCGGCACCCAGCCCGCCTAGCGACGCGACCGCCACCGCCGTCGGTGGTGGAGCGATGGTGGACGCGGGCAGCGAGTCCACCGGCGGCCCAGGTACGGCCAACCGCAGACGCCGTGGCTCGCGAGGCGGCCGCGGTCGTAGCCGGACGGGATCAGGAGGCGAGGGTAGCAGCCCGCGTGCGCATGACGACGGCGAATCGGCCGACGATGAGGGGCATGTCGCGCCCCGACCAGCCAGCGTGCCTGCGCTGAACGGTCTGTCCGGTTCTGACGCCGTATCAACGGCAGCGGTGGCCGAATCAGACGCTGCATCAACTTCCGCTCCAACTGCTCCTATCGCCCCTACCGACCTCGGCGAGCGCCCCAAGGTCGGCGACACCCGCCCGGCAATCGGCGACACCCGCCCGGCGCCTCCGGGGAGTGTGGCTCCGACCGCAGCGACGCCCGCTCGATCGGGCGGCGGGCGCAGCCGAAACCGGTCCGGCGGCGGCTCCCGCTCGGGCAGCGGGGGAGGGGAGCGGTCGGGAGCCAAACCCACTCCGGTAGAAGGCGATACCGGTAGGTCTGCTGGTGGACAACCCCGCGCCGCCGCTCCGGCAGCTACCGGCGAGGGCCGGCGTGGCGGGCGCCAGCGGCGAGGCAAGGCCGTCGGCCGCTACCAGATCTGCGTCCACGTGCGCCCCGAGATGACTCAAATTGCGTTGCTCGAGGGCCGGACACTGGTCGAGCACTACATC
The DNA here is from genome assembly GCA_043784065.1 of Acidimicrobiaceae bacterium. Taxonomy (GTDB): domain Bacteria; phylum Actinomycetota; class Acidimicrobiia; order Acidimicrobiales; family RAAP-2; genus Bog-756. The sequence goes on along the minus strand of JAYVYR010000083.1, from coordinate 13,893 downwards.
TCCCGGGCCTCCGACGATGCCACCCAGATCGACGGGAACATCTACCGGGGACGCGTCCAGAACGTCCTGCCCGGAATGGAGGCTGCTTTCATTGACATCGGCACCCCCAAGAACGCAGTGCTCTACCACGGGGATGTCCGCTATGACACCGATGATGTGGAGTCGCCGAAGGGATCGGGCCAACCCAGGATCGAGCAGCTGCTGAAGCCAGGCCAGACGATCTTGTGCCAGGTCACCAAGAACCCAATCGGGGCGAAGGGCGCCCGGCTCACCCAGGAGGTCTCGCTCCCCGGCCGGTTCGTTGTGCTGGTGCCCAACTCCACCGCCTACGGAATCTCCAAGCGTCTGGACGATACCGAGCGCAAGCGCCTGCGCAGGATCGTCGACGCCGTACGGCCAGAGGGCCACGGTCTGATCGTCCGCACCGCGGCGGCCGGGGCCAGCGCCGACGAACTCGTGCACGACATCGACCGGCTGGTCGACCAGTGGGACGCCATCGCCCGTGCCTCGCTCCAGGGCCAGGGCGCCGCCCTGCTCTACCGGGAGCCGGCCATCGCGGTCCGGGTGATCCGCGAGGAACTCAACCGCGAGTACCGAGCCGTCGTCATCGACGATCTGGAGCTCTACGAACAGGTCCGGGACTACGTGGGAGCGGTCAATCCCGAACTGGCCGACCGGGTCGAGTACTACGACACCGAGGCCGAACAACTGCCCATCTTCGAGCGCTTCCACATTCACGAGCAACTGCACAAGGCACTCGACCGGAAGGTCTATCTGCCGTCGGGTGGCTCGCTCGTCATCGATCGCACCGAGGCCCTGACGGTTATCGACGTCAACACCGGCAAGAACGTCGGCACCACCAACCTGGAGGAGACCGTCTACCGGAACAACCTCGAGGCGGCTGATGAAGTGGCCCGCCAGCTGCGGCTTCGTGACATCGGTGGCATCATCGTGATCGACTTCATCGACATGGAGATCCGGGAGAACCGGGACAAGGTGGGCTCGGCCCTGCGTACCGCTCTGGCGAGGGACAAGACCCGTACGCAGATATTCGATATCAGCGAACTGGGCCTGGTGGAGATGACCCGGAAGCGGGTTTCGGAGGGACTGATCGAGTCAATGTCCACCACCTGCTCCACCTGCGAGGGCAGGGGAATAGTATTTGACGACCCGGAGCTGTAAGCTGTGATTTCTATGTACGCAGTGATTAAAACCGGAGGCAAGCAAGAGCGAGTGGCCGAGGGCCAAGAGCTCCGCGTTGAACTGTTGGGTCAGGAGCTCGGCACCGAGGTGACCTTTGAGCCGGTCCTCGTCGTCGACGGCGCCACCGTGTTGGCCACGCCGGCGCAGCTGGCTGGAGCCACGGTGACCGCCACGATCAAGGGCGAGGAACTCGGCCCCAAGATCCGCGGCTTCACCTACAAGAACAAGTCGAATCAGAGCACCCGCTGGGGCCACCGCCAGCGCTACTCGACGATCGCCATCACCGGCATCACTGCTGGCTGACCAACCATTCGCCCCGCCGGCGCGCCGAACGGAAGCGCTCGGTTGGATTGCCTGACCACAAGGAGCACAGCAGATGTCCAAGACCAAAGGCGGCGGTTCCACCCGCAACGGCCGCGATTCGAACGCTCAGCGGCTCGGGGTGAAGGTCTTCGGTGGCACCGAGGTCCGTACCGGAGCCATCATCGTCCGCCAGCGTGGCACGAAGTTTCATCCCGGACTCAACGTGGGCCTCGGCAAGGACGACACGCTGTTCGCCCTGTCTGACGGGACTGTCCAGTTTGCGAGCCGCAAGGGCCGCAAGCTGGTCGATGTCCTGCCTGGCGCCTGAGTTACCCCCAGTGCCCTCTCGGACTCTCGACTTCGAGGGCTGTGTCAACTTCCGTGACATTGGTGGCTACCGGACCGCCAATGGCCGCATGGTGGCCTGGCGAACCCTGTTTCGGGCCGACGGTCTGAACAAGCTGACCGATGCCGACATCGTCCTGATGACCGACCTTGGCCTGGCCACGGTCATCGACCTGCGCACCCTCGATGAGGCCGAACAGCGGGGGAGCTTTCCCGTCGACCGGGTGCCGGTCTCCTATGTGGGCCTGCCGCTCACCGATGTTCTGCCGGCCACCGAGGACCTTCCCGATTGGGGTGAGGCAGCCTATGTAGCCACCCGGTACGGGGCCATGGTGTCCGAGGGCGGCCATATGCTCACCTCGGCCATCCAGACGCTGGCCACAGGTACCGCTCTTCCCGCGGTCATGCACTGCAGCGCCGGAAAGGACCGCACCGGCGTCTTGTCGGCCCTCATCCTGGCCTTCCTCGGCGTGCCCGACGAGACCATCGTGGACGACTACGCCCTTTCGGCGGCGGCCATGGGGCTCTTGCTCGAGCGTCTGAAGGCCGAGTATCCCGATGCCGTCGAGGAGGTCGAGCGCTATGCCCCCGCCGTGCTGCATGTCGTGCCAGAAACGATGGAGCAGTTTCTGGCGGAACTGAAAGTCCAGTATGGAACGTACGAACTCCTGGCCGAGTCCCTCGGTGTCACAGAGGCCGTGGCCATGCTCCGCACCACGGTGCTGGTCGACGCCTAAAGGGCCACCACCGACCTCTTCGGATCCGTCACCGGCTCCTCGCAACTTTTTCGGCCACGTTCGAGCACTGGCAAACTCCGACGCCCGCAGCACCCGTCGCCCTGTTCCGGGGCCGGGAATCCCCGATCGGTAGGATCGTCATCATGTCCGGTTTCGTCGACGAGGCACAACTTCATGTGAAGGCTGGCGACGGCGGAGCCGGCGCGGTCGCAATGCGCCGCGAAGCCCATGTCGACAGGGGCGGACCCGACGGAGGCGACGGCGGTCGGGGCGGAAGCGTCTGGCTCGTGGCAACCACCAATCAGTCATCCCTCTTGCCCTTCCGCGACCATCCCCACCGCGGCGCCGAAAATGGGGCCCACGGCGGCGGCAAGAAGATGCACGGCAAGCGGGGCCACGACCTCGAAGTGCCAGTGCCGGTCGGGACCCGGGCCCGCAAGGCCGACGGCACCATCCTGTGTGACCTCACCAATGCGGGCGACCGATGGCAGGCCGGCGAAGGTGGCCGGGGCGGGCGGGGCAACGCCAGCTTCCTAGCCAACAACCGTCGTGCCCCGACGTTTGCCGAACAAGGTGAGAAGGGCCACGAGGAGTGGTACGACCTCGAGCTGGCCCTGGTGGCCGACGTAGCCTTGGTTGGCTACCCCAACGTCGGCAAGTCGACCTTGATCTCGCGGATTTCAGCGGCCAAGCCGAAGATCGCTGACTACCCGTTCACGACCCTTGAGCCCCACCTCGGCGTGGTCCGGTCTGACGACGAGACCAACTACACCGTCGCCGACATTCCCGGACTCGTCGAGGGAGCAGCCGAAGGCAAAGGCCTCGGACACCAATTTCTCCGCCACATCACCCGGGCCCGCGCCCTCGTCATCCTGGTCGAGCTGGACCCCGTGACGGGAGTATCTCCCGCTGAACAGCACCGGGTACTCATCGACGAACTCCGCCGCTACCAGCCGGAACTGTTGGGCCGCCCTCGCCTGGTCGTCGGGTCCAAGGCCGACATGGTGGCGGCTGAGGACCTGCCTGAGCTCACTACCCCCGAGACGTTCGACCGGGTCACCGAAAGTGAGGATGTGGGAGACGGGGTCGCGGATGAAGAGTTCCGTCCCGATCTCGTCATCTCGGCCATCACCGGCCAAGGCATCCCGGCCCTGGTGGGGCGCCTGGCCACCTTGGTGACCCAGGCCCGCACGGCTGAACCAGAATCGGACGGCACGATTGTCATCCACCGTCCGCTTCCCGAAGGATTTGCGGTCGAGCGGGTGGGAGAGAACGAGTTCGTGGTGTTCGGCAAGGTGGCCGAACGGGCCGTGGCCCTCAACGACGTCACCACCGATGAGGCGGCCGACTACGTCCAGAGCCGCCTGAAGCGCATCGGCGTGGACCGCGCACTGGCCAAGGCCGGAGCACGCGATGGGGACATGGTCCACATCGGTGAACTCTCCTTCACTTGGTATCGGGACCAGCCCGAGTTCACCGGGCAGCCCCAGAGCCGGCGCCGCAAACGCTGATGGCCGACCGCACCGCCCGCACCCTGGTGGTGAAGATCGGCTCGTCCTCGGTGACTTCCGTCGACGGCCGGGTCGACACTGCGGCAATCGAAAAGTTGGCTGGAGAGGTTGCCCAGGCCCGAGACGCAGGACACCGGGTGGTCGTCGTCACGTCGGGGGCCATCGCCGCCGGGTGGACGAGCCTGTCCGGGGGTCGCCCCAGGCCTCATGACCTCGCCACCCTCCAGGCAGTTTCCGCCGTTGGCCAGCACCTGTTGATGCGGGTGTGGAGCGATGCTCTGGCAGCTCACGGGCTGACCGCCGGTCAGGTGCTGCTTGCCCCGCTCGATTTTGTCCACCGTAGCCAGTACTTGCATGCCCGCCAGACGCTCGGGCGCCTGCTGGAACTGGGCGTGGTCCCTGTCGTCAACGAGAACGACGCCGTGGCCGACGAGGAGATCCGCTTCGGCGACAATGACCGACTGGCTGCGCTGGTCGCCCATCTGGTCGGCGCCGGTCTGCTGGTCCTGTTGACCGACACCGCCGGACTGTTGACGGGCGATCCCCGTCATGAGGCCGATACCTCGCTGATCGAAGAGGTGGTCGAGATCGACCACGAGCTCGAAGCCATCGCCGGTGGTCCAGGTAGCGCGGTCGGTAGTGGCGGGATGGGCTCCAAGTTGGCGGCGGCCAAGATCGCCGTCTGGTCGGGTATCGAAGCGGTCATTGCCGATGCTTCCCGGCCTGGCGTTCTGGCTTCGGTGGCAACCGCCACCCCGGGAGTCGGCACCCGGTTCCGTCCCCGGGAGGTGGTCTTGCCGGCTCGCAAGCTGTGGATCGCCTTCGCCATAGGTGCATCGGGCACCATCGCGGTCGACGAGGGGGCGCACCGGGCACTGGCGGATCGGGGCCGATCGCTCCTGCCAGCCGGCATCGTGTCGGTCACCGGCGATTTTGGAGTCGACGACGCGGTGGAGATCATCGGTCCTGACGGTGCGGTGTTCGCCAAGGGCTTAGTCCGTCACTCCTCGGCCTCGCTGGCCGGATGGGCCGGACTCCAGTCCGAGGACCTGCCTGAAGACGTATCGGCCGAGGTCGTCCACCGGGATGACCTGGTAATGCTCGGCTGACTCGGGCTGGCCCGGCAGGTTGACCAGATCAGTGGCCTGAGGTGCCGTTAGCACGACGTGCATGGTCCCCTGTTGGGCGCCGTTGCTCCCGTAGCCTCACATTTCCCGATGTACCCGGTCATCGGACCGATGTTGTCGAACGCTTACGACGGAGGCACGTGATGGCGGAGGTATGCATGCAGGGCCTACAACGGGACCCTGCACCGCTGCGGCGCCGGGCTCCCAAAGCGCCGTCCCGCCGATGCATGGTGGCCGTCGCCACCGCCGGGCTCGTGGCACTGCCGACAGTAACGGCGCTGTCGGTGCCAGCAAACGCCGCTGTTGGTCACGAGCCAAGGGCGGCCAGTACCGTCCGAGCGACCACCTCGGCCCGGGTGCCCCACGCCACCTCATCGTGTGCAGCAGGTCAGGAGCAGATGACGTTCACCAACAGTTCTGCCTACCCGAGTTCGCAAGTATTCGGCATGGTGGTGCTGAGCGGCGGAACGATCACTCCGCCCGGCCTGGTCACATCCAGCGTGGCGATGGCCGGCAACTTTCCCGTCGATCCCAACGATCCGACCGGAAACTCGTACTACTTCTGCCTCGACCCTGGTGCCAAAGGTCGGCTGTGGGTGTCGCTCGGCCAGCCCATCGTGGGCCTCCCGGCGGTCCAGCCGACTGTGTCGGCCCCCTACCGGTTCGGAATCATCGAGTTCGCGTATGGAGGTGGTTCACCGACCGTCGACTACTCGAACGCCAACAACTTCGACTTCCCCCTCAATCTCCAGACCTACGCCAGCGCCGGCGGGACGTCGCCGCTGAACAGCCTCACGTTTGCGGCCACCACCTGTCAGATCACCGCGGCCATGCAGTCCGCCATCCAGAACCTCGGTAGTTTGGCCGACTGGAATCAGATCGAGACGACGGTCAACGGGCAGTTCATCCGGATCGCCTCACCGTCCAATGGACAGGCGAACAACGGTGGATTCCCGGACATGACGACCTACATCCAGGCACTGATCGCCAAACTTCCGCTGGTCACCACCGGTCCCCAGGCCGGCATGCGGGGCCCGATCACCGTCGAGGACTTCTACGTCGGGAGTGCGCCGCCCAACCCGCCTTACACCGGTGGCGTCACGACCACGGATGACATCAACGGGTGGTTCAACTACCAGGGTTACTTCGACCCCGCCACCGGGAACCTGACCTTGAACGGCACGCTGCACGGCAACAATGGTCCCAATGGGTCCGGCGCTGCGGCCGGGCTCGGGATGACCGTCACCGAGGCGAACCTGGCCCAAGGGATCTACTCCCAGGGAAGCCAGTACACGGTTGTGGGCGCGCCGAGCGGCTACCTCGACGGGAATGATGTCCATACCCGTATCTGGAACGACCTCACCGGTGCGTTCGACTACGGCTACTGGGGGAGTACCTACGGGACCGGCTATGACACGAAGGACTTCTTCCAGACGTGGCCGCTGGGAACCAACAAGTCGCCGCAAGGTGGCCAGCCGGCCTTTGCCCCGTTGCGTTCTCCGGGGACGTTGCCTGTCGTGAACGGCGGGGTTCCCTACAACGCCTACTCCAGCACGCTCAGCAGGTATTCGCCGAACTACGTCCTCCCCGACGGTGAGAATTACGGTGCCGGCGGCACGAACATCAGTCCCGATATCCCCATGCCCAGCGGAGGTGAGGTCCACATCACCCTGCCGCCAGACGGCTGGGCGGGAACGGGCCAGTCCGGACCCTGCACAACGGGCTATCGGGAAGTCGCCTCCGACGGCGGCATCTTCGCATTCGGCGATGCCGCCTTCTATGGCTCCATGGGCAGCTCCGTCCTGAACAAACCCATCGTCGGCCTGGCTGCCACCCCCAGCGGTAAGGGGTACTGGGAGGTGGCCAGTGACGGCGGCGTCTTCGCATTCGGCGATGCCACCTTCAACGGGTCGATGGGCAGCCAGATCCTGAACAGACCCATTGTCGGCGTCGCTGGCGGCTGACCGGTCCATCGACGGTGGGGGTGGTCCACCGGGACGACCTCGTCGTGCTCGGCTGATCGACGCCGACCGGCGGGCGATCTCACGGGTACGAAGGACCCAGCCCTCGATGGCTTCGACGGTGAGGCGATTGCAGGTGTCCCCTTCGAGCTCGATGCACCGGACAGTTGGAACTGCGCATCTACCCGGTGATGCAGAGTGGGCAACTGCTGAATGCGCCAAATCCGGTATGAGACCCGCTTGGGACCTGCCTCCCATGCGGATGCCCGGTAACTCTTATTTGGTCTAGCCCCGAAAACTTCGCTTGCCCGGTTGGTGATTCCCGATGGGACCCCGCCTCCAGGAGCTGAGTTGCGGGACCGTAGGTCCCGGTTGAACCCTGGGGGAATTTGCAAGTGACTGAATCCCGATGTAGCCCTGTCCATCGCAGTGCACGTGGGACACTGGAAGGCACGCTCCGCTTCGCCCGGGCGGCTGTGGGGAAGGTCTGAGGCCATGGCCAAGGCCAGTGACAGCCGGTGGGTGGCGACGCAGCGGAGGCCGCACGCACTCCCGGCGATTCGCTGTAAGTCGCCGGGAACCACGAGAACGCTTCAGGTACAGAGGGGCTCTCGGGGAACCCCGTCTACTGAGTCCATCAAGCTCATGTCGCTGCCGGACTCAGTTCTTCAACAGCCCCCCGATGATCGACCCGGCCGAACCGCTGCTGCTGTTCTCCTGCTGCGGCAGGTAGGGGGCGAGGGAGTGGGCGAGTTGCGAAATCGGCATCGTCTGGAGCCACACCATGCCGGGCCCGGTCAGCGACGCCAGGAAAAGCGACTCGGCGCCGAACAGCAGGTTCTTGATGCCCTTGACCATGGTGATCTCGAAGCTCATGTTGGCGTCGAACAGCCCAACGTGCCCCGGCAGGATCCGTAGGTTCTCACCCGGGGCCAGGTGGTACTCGATGAGCTCGCCGGACAGCTCGATCCAGGCCGTGCCTCGGCCGGTCACCCGCTGGAGGATGAATCCGCTGCCACCGAAGATCCCCGCGCCCAGCTTCTGCTGGAACCCGATCGAGATGTTGACGTCGGACGTGGCGGCGAGGAACCCGTGCCGATGGACCAGGTACTCACGGTCCGGGGCGATGGCCACCGGACGGATCTCACCGGGCATCTTGGCCGCGAACGACACGGTGCCTGGGCCTCCCTGGGCGTCGTAGCGGGTTACAAACAGGCCGCCACCAGAGACGGTCCGCTTGAGAGCGCCCATCATGCCCTTGGACCCCGCACCCTGGGTGGAGGTGGACATCTGGATGGTCGAGGACATCCACGACACCTCGCCACCGGGGGACACCACCGACTGGCCCGGCTGGAGATCGACGTGGAGGACCGGCATCACCGTCCCCATGACCTGGTGGGCGATGCCGGCGGCGGCGTCGACGGCGGATGGGTCGTCCGGGGACGGGAGTTCCATGGACGACATGCTTGATCCTCCTGGTCAGGGGGCCGGACACCCGTCCGGACGCGGTCATCATACCCGGGGGCCGCATGTGCCCGAGGGATCGTGGCGCCGGCCGGCGTCGGCACCGACCTCTCGGGCACGGCAAGTACGCTGGCCCGGTGCCGAACAGCCCGTCCCCGCAGATGGTCGAGCTCGGCCGTGCGGCCGTGGCCGCCGGTCGGGCCGTGGCGCGCTCGTCGTCGGCGTCCCGCGATGAAGCCCTCCTGTCCGCCGCCGACCTGCTCGACGCGCGTTCGGGTGCGATCCTGGCCGCCAACGCCAAGGACCTCGGCCGGGCCACCGCCGCCGGTACCGACGCCACCTCGCTCGACCGCCTGCGGCTCGATGCCAACCGCGTCGCCGGTATGGCCGCCGGGCTGCGCGACGTGGCCGCCCTGCCCGACCCGGTGGGCGAGGTGGTCGACGGCTGGGTGCGGCCCAACGGGCTACGGGTGGAGCGCGTGCGCAGCCCCTTAGGCGTCATCGGCATCATCTACGAGAACCGCCCGAACGTGACCAGCGATGCCGCCGGACTCTGCCTGAAGTCGGGCAACGCCGTGCTCCTGCGGGGCTCGTCGACGGCCATCTCGTCCAACCTGGTGATCGCCGGTGCCCTGCGGGACGGTCTGGAGAACGCCGGGCTGCCGGTCGACGCCGTGGGCCTGGTGGAGGACACCACCCGAGAAGGTGCGGTGGCGTTCATGCAGCTCAGCGGCATCATCGACTGCCTGATCCCCCGGGGTGGCTCGTCGCTCATCGCGTCCATCCAGGAGCACGCCACCGTGCCCTACGTGGTCGACGGGATCGGCAACTGCCACGTCTACGTCGACGCGGCAGCCGACCTCGACATGGCTGAAGCCATCGTGGTCAACGCCAAGACCCAGCGACCTGGTGTGTGCAACGCCGCAGAGTCGCTGGTCGTCCACCGGTCCGTGGCGGGAGCGTTCCTGCCACGGATGGCGGCCGCGCTCGAAGGGGTCACCCTGCTGGGCGACGAAGCCACCCGGGCCATCCTGCCCGGCATCGGTGCGGCCACCGAGGAGGACTATGCCGCCGAGTTCCTCGGACTGACCCTCTCGATTGCCGTGGTCGACGACCTCGACGCAGCCATCGACCACGTCACCCGCTACGGGTCGGGTCACTCCGAGGCCATCGTCACCCGGGATATCGGGGCGGCCGGCCGGTTCACCACCGAGGTGGACGCCGCGGCCGTCGTGGTCAACGCCTCGACTCGCTTCGTCGACGGCGGCGAGCTCGGCCTCGGCGCCGAGATCGGCATCTCCACCCAGAAACTCCACGCCCGAGGCCCCATGGGCCTCCGCGAGCTCACCTCGATCCGCTACGTCGTCACAGGAACAGGCCAGGTACGTACATGACCAGCGAAACCACACCTACCCAGCGGGCTTCCCAAGAGATCACCTCCGGCTTTCCGGAGGCCGGCGAGCCTCGCTTCGAGTCGATCGATGCCGTGCGTTCAGGACTGGCCGGAGTGCAGTACCTGGCCGACGACGGGATTTCGGGGGTCGTCTATCTTGCCGATCGACTGGCAAAGCCGGTGCTCGTCGAAGGCCCGGCCGGCACCGGCAAGACCGAGCTGGCCAAGTCGGTGGCCCGCCTGACTGGCAGCCGGCTGATCCGGCTTCAGTGCTACGAGGGTCTCGACGAGTCGAAGGCCCTCTACGAGTGGAACTACAAGAAGCAGCTGCTCCGGATCCAGGCCGACTCCGGGCAATCGTGGGAGCAGCTCGAGGACGACATCTTCAGCGAGGAGTTCCTGCTGACCCGTCCGCTCCTCGAGGCCATCAAATCAACCGAGCCGGTGGTGCTGCTGATCGACGAGGTCGACCGGGTCGAGCTTGAGACCGAGGCCCTGCTCCTCGAGATCCTGTCGGAGTACCAGGTGTCGATCCCAGAGCTCGGCACCGTGCGGGCCACCCAGATCCCGCTGGTCTTCCTCACCTCCAACAACACGCGGGAGCTGTCCGAGGCGCTCAAGCGCCGCTGTCTCTATCTGCACATCGACTACCCCCAGCTGGAGCGAGAGCGGCAGATCATCGAGACCCGGGTGCCGGGCATCAACCAGGCCCTGGCCGACCAGGTGGCACGCATCGTGCGATCCATCCGTACGCTCGATCTGAAGAAGGCCCCGTCGGTGTCCGAAACCCTGGACTGGGCTCGCACGCTGGTCGTGCTCGGCGTGGAGTCGATCGACACCGAGCAGGCCACCGACACCCTCCATATCCTGCTCAAGTACCGCTCGGACATCGATCGGGCGGCTAAGGAGTTGGCCGGCCTGGACACTTCGGGCTGAGTCGGGGCTCCACGTGCTGGACCTTCTTACCGGTTTCGTCGGTGAACTGCGTGCCGCCGGAATCCCGGTATCGCTGACCGAGCACCTCGACGCGGCTGAAACTCTGCGCCACGTCCCGCTCGAGGACCGCGAGGCCATCAAGTACACATTGGGCGCCAGCCTGGTGAAGTCGTCGACGCATTGGCCGGCTTACGAAACGGCGTTCGAGATCTACTTTTCGATGCGGGGCCCGGGCTATTCGATAAACGGCGAAGCCGACGAAGAGGACGACCCGGATCCGGACGACGAGGACGGCTCCAGCCAACACGGCCAGGGCGGTCGCCAAGGCAAGGGACGGGGAGGTGGCGGAGGCGAAGGGATGACGCCCGAAGAACTCGCCGACATGCTGTTCAAGGCGCTGCTCAGTTCGAATGCGGCCATGGTCCAGGCCGTGGCCCGCCAAGCCGTAGACCGTTACGCGGGAATGGAAGCGGGGCGTCCGGTCGGTGGCACGTACTACCTGTACCGGACTCTTCGGAACCTCGACCTCGACAAGGTCATGGACCGGCTGATCGGGCAGGCCCGGCAGTCGGCGTCGTCGCTGAACGACGACCCCGGCCACGACGCGGCTTCTCCGGACGTTGCCCTGACCCCGTTGGAGGAGCGGCTGCTGCGCGACGAGTACCAGTCCCGTATCGATCAGCTCCGCAAGGAGATCGAGAGCGAGATCCGCCGCCGGCTGGTGGCTGACCGGGGGAGTGAGGCACTGGCCAAGTCGATCCGCAAGCCTCTGCCTGAGGACATCGATGTGATGCATGCCACCCGGGACGAACTGGTGGCCCTGCGCAAATCGCTGGCGCCGTTGTCACGTAAGTTGGCCGTCCGCCTAGCCCGTAAACGGCGCCACGGCCGGAAAGGGCCGCTCGACTTCCGCTCCACCATGCGGCACGCCCTGTCGACGGGCGGGGTGCCCATGGACCCGAAGTTCCGCTATCCCCGGCCGTCGAAGCCCGAGATCATCGTGATCGCCGACATCTCGGGGTCGGTGGCGTCGTTCGCGCGGTTCACCCTCCATCTGGTCCACGCCATCAGTTCGCAGTTCTCCAAGGTCCGCAGCTTCGTCTTCATCGACGGGATCGACGAGGTCACCAGCTACTTCGAGGGGGTCGATGACCCGACCGAGGCAGTGCATCGCATCAACACCGAGGCCGACGTGGTCTGGGTCGACGGCCACTCCGATTACGGCCATGCCCTCACCGTGTTCTGGGAGCGTTGGGGCGAGGAGATCAATCCGAAATCCAGCATCCTGCTGCTGGGCGACGCCCGCAACAACTACCACTCAACGGGGGCGTGGGTAATCAAGGAGATGAAGGCCCGAGCGCGCCATGTCTATTGGCTCAACCCCGAACCCCGTGCCTATTGGAACTCGGGCGACTCCGTGGTCGGCGAGTACGCCAACTACTGCGACGAGGTGGTCGAATGCCGAACACTTCGGCAACTCGAGCGTTTCGTCGGGGAGTTGGCATGAGCTTGGGCGGGAGCGGCTTCGATGCCCTGACTGGAGCAGGTACCGGCGCGCCGGAAGGACCGTCAGCGCCTCCCGCCGGCATCCGCACGATGGGGATGCCGGCGCCCTCGGCCACTCGGATCGTTCTGGTCCGTCACGGCGAGGCCGTGTGCAACGTGTCCGGGGTGTGCGGCGGGCCTGTGGGGTGTGAGGGCCTGACCGATCGGGGGCGGGCCCAGGTGACGGTGTTGCGGGACCGTCTTTCGGAGACCGGCGAACTGGCCGGCGCCGATGCCTTCTATTCCAGCACCCTGCCTCGGGCCATCGAGACGGCCCTCCTCCTGGCTCCGGCTCTACAGGATCCGGACGACGACCGGCCGGTGGAGCCCGTCCCGGATTGCGGTTTCTGTGAGCTCCATTGCGGCGAGGCTGACGGCCTTGATTGGTCGGACTTCAGTGCCCGGTTCGGCAACCCGGACTGGGACACCGATCCGGATCGATTGATCGCCCCGGGAGGGGAGAGTTGGACCGGGTTCGTCAACCGGGTTTCGGCCACATTAGACACGGTGGCGGACCGCCATCCGGGTGAGCTCGTAGTGGTGGCGTGCCACGCCGGAGTCATCGAATCATCGCTGCTGGCCAAACTGCCGGTCGTGGACGGTCTGACGGGGGCCCGGATGAAGTTGCGTACCGTGCATGCGTCCCTCACCACGTGGGAAGTGGAGAATGGGAAGTGGAAGCTGATGGGTTACAACGACGGGGCGCACCACCTCGGGACCGATGGTGTGGGAGGCGGGACTGCACCGACGACCGCATCGGGCCGTTCGTGGATGACGCTCGGTACCGGTTGCGAGCCCGCGTAGTGACCTGGCGGTCGTGGCCACTGTTCAGGCAACCGAAGGTGACCGGTCGGAGTTCAGGCTGCTCGGATCCTGATCAGCAGGCGTAATTGTCGTCGTAGGCGAGATTCATTCCGCCTAGCGATAGCGGGAAGCTGGGCGAGCTGTACTGCACGATCTGCACCGGACCGGTCGGTAGCCCCGGCCAGATCGAGCGGATGTTCGAACAGGTGGTTGCCGGGTCGATGCCCCAGTCAGCGGCCCAGTAGGGGACCGCAGGTTGGTAGTTGCCGACGATCGCCGGCCAGCTACCTGGGCTGGCATAGATGCCGACACTGTTGATCCCTTCGAACCGGAGTCCGTCGATCGCTCCTTGGACCAGCGCGGCGTTGGAGGAGGTGCTTCCCGACCACGCCGAGGGGATTTCGACGTCGAGCCACCAGGCGACCTGGGTATTGACCCCGGCGGCCTGGGCATCCGTGAATGCGCTGGTGGCGGCGGAATATCCGTAGTTGCACGAACTTGGGTCGGCTGCCGTGATGCAGGCTGGGGCGCCAGTACTTGCCCCATTGCCGTAGTTGAGGTAAA
>JAYVYR010000082.1:0-6480 GCA_043784065.1 Acidimicrobiaceae bacterium | reverse complement strand
GAGATGACGACCTAGAACACCGTCATTTTCCCAGCTTGGGAGGCACTTTCCACGGATACGTGGCCTTCAGTTCAGGCAGTGATTCGGTGGATTCAGGCTAAGACGAATTGCCCAGGCTGCAGAAAGTGGTGGGTTGTGCGGCGTTCACGCTGATGGACCGTTACTTCCGGGTGGAGGAGTTCGCCGACCGCCGCGAACCCATGTTGGAGGGCTATACGGCGCTCGGGTTCTTGGCCGGCCGCACGGTGCGGATGACGCTCGGGCGACCGGTGACGGGTGTGACCTACCGCCACCCGGGCCTGCTGGCCAAGATCGTCGCCACGCTCGACGTGGTGTCAGGCGGCCGGACCCAACTCGGCATAGGTGCCGCCTGGTACGAGCGTGAGCATCTCGGACTGGGCATCCCCTTCCCTCCGCTGTCCGAGCGGTTCGAGCGGCTGGAAGAGACCCTCCCAATTTGTCATCAGATGTGGAGTGACGATGAGGGACCCTTTTCCGGCGCCCACTAGCAGCCGGCAGAGACGATCTGCTCGCCCCGACCGGTCAGCTGCCCACGCCCGCGGATCCTGATCGGTGGCAGCGGCGAGCAGAAGACGTTGCGTTTGGTGGCCCGGTACGCCGACGCTTGCAACCTGTTCGCTACAGAGCCGGCTGAGGTAGCTCACAAGTTGGAGGTGCTCGACCGGCGCTGCGGCGACGAACAACGTGACCCGGTCGCCATCAGTCGCACCATCCTCGGCATGGCCGACCCGCTGGCCGATGTCGACGCGTTCCTGGCCTCCATGGAGCAGTATGCGGCTCTCGGCATCGACATGGTCGACGTGATGCCGCTGGTCGAGGATCCGGTCGCCTACGTCACCCGCCTGGGCGAGGAGGTCGTACCCCGACTGGCCGGGCTCGGGACCTGATCGACGTGCCCCACGGCCGGTTGCCTCAGGTCAGGCTGGGGTGCCCGGCCCCCGTCATTGCGCAGGTCGGGGCGTGGTGGCGGCCATGAAGTCGAGGATGAGACCGGCTACGGCCTCCGGATCCTCGGCCTGGGGGAAGTGGCCGAGTCCTGGCAGCACATGGAGCGTGCTGTGGGGGATGGCGTCGGCTGCTCGGTAGGCGTGGTCCACCGGGATGATGCGGTCCCGCTCGCCCCAGATAATCAGCACCGGCAGGCCCTCGGTGAGGTGGAGTCGGCCATGGGCGCTGACCGACTGGCCGCCCGGGTCGATGACGGCGCGGATGGTGCGAACGAATGCCTTCCTCGTCACCGTGTCGGTCAGCGACCGGTAGGCCGACCACACTTCGGTCGCGGCGGGGTTGGCGAACCCCCGTCGACTGAGTAGCCGGGCCAACGAGTCGCCCAGACCGGCGACGAACGACGGGAAGAGGACGGGCATGACAAACTCGGCCCCCGGCACGGTGACCAATCGGAGGATCCAGTTGACTTCGCGGCCCAGCCCTCCCGCATCGACGAGGACCACCCGTTCGCATCTGTCGGGGAATTGATAGGCGAACTGGAGGGCCACCCCTCCACCGAACGACTGGCCCACCACGGTGGCGCGTTCAATGCCCAGCGCGTCGAGGAGGTCGCGGGTCCAGTTGGCGAAACTGCCGAGTGAATAGTCTCCGACCGGCTTATCTGACCCTCCGTGGCCGATGAAGTCGGGGGCCACGACGGTGTAGTTCCCACTCAGATGCTGCATCACCGGCTCCCAGGTGGCCGAACTGCCGGCGATCCCGTGCAGGAGCAGGACGACGGGACCCGCCCCGGTCTGCCGGTAGACGATCCTCTGCCCGTGAATGGTGACGAATCCGACAGAGGTGCTTCCGTCGCCGGAGCCCGTGCCGTCACCGGCACCCCTCAGACCCATGGCGAAGGTCCTAACGGTCCACCGGCTTCCTGGCCGGCACCTTCCCTGCAGGCCCACTCTTGGCCACGGTCTTAGTAGCGGTTGCCTTCTTGGCTGTTGCCTTCTTGGCTGTTGCGCGACCCCTTGTACGCCCGGTCGCTTCGCGACCTGCTTTGGCGGCCCGTTCGGCCTGCTCGTTGACAGCCCGCATCACGTCGCTCACCATGGCGCGCTGACTCTTCAGGACCCGCTGCGCGACATCGAACACGTCATCAACCATTCGCTCGAGGTCACGCGAAACCGGGGGCACGATACGGTCCGCCTCACGGGTGATCCCCTTGGCCAGCTGGTGGCTGGCCTGGAGAAGCTCCTTCTGGGCTCGCTCGATGGCTCGCTCGATGCGGACCCTGGTATCCCTGGACTCAGCCATCTGCACCATCTCCTCCGTCGTGCCGGCATGTCGGCCGGGCCTGATAGTGCCATAGTGGACCTCATCCATCTGCCTGACGAGGGGAGAAAGTCCTCATTGCCCGGCCGCAGGATCGCCGTTCAGGCGGAGGAAGCGGCGAATCGGAGTGGAAGCCGAGCCGGCCCCCAGATACCGAAGGTGTCCGGCTTCCACTCGACAGGCCCGTCCGAGGCGAGGCCCGGCAGCCGGCGTGCTAGCAGCACCAGCGCTTCTTGGAGTTCTGCGCGGGCCAGGGCGGCCCCCATGCAGTGGTGGATGCCCGAACCGAAGGTCATCTGTTGGGAGGAGCGTTCACGGGTGATGTCGAAGGAGTCAGCTTCCTCCCATCGGTCCGGATCGCGGTTGGCGCCGGCGAGTGAGACGAAGACCAGCGTTCCCTTGGGGAACAGCACGTCGTGGAAGACCACATCTTCGGGAGCGAACCGGACCGTCCCCCGCACGGCCCCGAGGTAACGCATGGTCTCCTCGACGGCCCGGGGTGCCAGTTCTGGCTGCTCGGCCAGGATGGACCACTGCTGGGGATGGTCGGCGAACAGAGCCAGTGCACAGGCCAGCTGGTTACGAGTGGTGTCGGTCCCGGCCATGAGTACGGCCACAGCCAAGGAGACCAATTCTTCGGTCGACAGGCGATCGCCCTCCTCTTCGATGGCGATCAGCGTGCTGAGCAGGTCCTCGCCGGGGGATGCTCGACGGGCGGCAATGAGGTCGGCCAGATAGTCCTCGAGGGCGGCGTTCGCCGCCTCGATGAGCGGCAGGTCTTCGACCAGGTTCTGGTTGAAGATCCGGAAGATATCGGTGGCCCAGGCCGAGAAATGCCGCCAGTCTTCTTCGGGCGCGCCCAGGAGTTTGCAGATGATGGGGATCGGGTAGGGCTCGCACAGGTCGACGACCACTTCGCATCGGCCGGAAGGGGCGAAGGCGTCCACCAAGCTGCCCACCACGTCACGCATGAAGGGGCGGAGACGGTCGGCCGCCGAGGGAGTGAAGGCCGGAGCCACCAGGCGACGGAGCCGGGCATGGTCGTCGCCCTCCATGGAAAGGATCGATTGGCGCCGCTGATCCTGCAGATCGGCGGGCTCCATCCCGTTCATCTGCCGGAGCAGCGACAGGGCATTGTGAAATCGCTTGTCCCGCAGGAGCGACACACAGTCCTCCCGACGGCTGAGCGAGAATCCGAGCGGACTCTTGGCCAGCCAGTGTTGCGAGCGGGCATCGGCAAGGGCCTTCATTGCCTCGTCGCGGCCCATGCCGGCGGTGTCCACTTCAGGCAGGTCAAGCTCGTATACGGACGTCACCATCGGACACACTCCCGTCAGTTCGACAATCCGTCCAAGCTATCTCGGGTGCCAACAGATCAGGATCGCTAGGGTTCCGGACATGGACGCTCTCTCCGCCGCGACAGCCATCGGACCTCAACTCGGAACAGTCGGGGCCGCCTTCTACTTCTCGCCGGCGGCGTCGGCTCAGGCTGCCGCCATCGGAATCGACGTGGTGAGTCTGTATGCGGCCGGCCGTGGAGGGGTGCTTGGTGATGCAACTCCGACTGACGTCGACGAGGTGTTCTTCTTCTTCAAGTCGGGGCTGATCGGAAGCGTCGTCGAGGCCGCACGGGCATCGGCCGACCCGTCTGCCATCCTCGAAGCTCACGTCGGCTCCGCCGAGGATTTTGCCGTCGCCACGTTCGGCGAAATCGACCCGGTCGTGCTGGTGGGGTTTGACGAAGCGGCCGCGCTTGTCGTAGAGGAACTCCCTTCCGGACGGTGGTTGTTGGTGGACGGATATCGGGCGGTGCCGCTCTCGTCCGATCCCAAAGCGAGCGCTTACCTGCGGGCTGTCATCCTCCGCGAGCTTCGGGGCGGGGTACACCGCGAGGAGGTGGAGTCTGTAGACCTGACTGATGCGGAGGCCTGTCAGTTCGACCAGGGTGATGGCTACTACAGGCTCCATGGGTATGGCGACGGGGACCGTGTGCCCGAGACACCTGAGATCCTGGCTGCCCGGGCGTCCGCCGAGGAGGCCACCGACCGACGGATGGCCGAGCTGTTGTCGGTGCTGGACGACGCGCAGCTGACGGCGCTCGTGGCCGGTGCCCAGGCGATGTGGGACACCGGCGCCACTGTCGTACTGCCGGAGATCTAGAGGTAGTCACTCCCGACGCGGTCAGCTGGGATCGGGCGCGCTCTCGCGCGGGATGACGGGGTAGGCGACGAACCGGTCAGCTGTGGGCACATCCTCGCCTGACCATCGGTAAGCCACTAACGACCCATGGGGCCGCACGGCGCTGTAGTCGACGCAGACGGCATGCCGGGCAGCTGGACGAGGCGCCCCGCGGAACCAGTAGTGGCCGAAGAAGACGGGTACCGGGTCGGCATAGCGGAACTCGTCGGCGTGGTTGGAGGGCTCGTCGGGCAGGCCCGGGTGCGGATCCCCGGCGAGGGTGCGCGACCCGCCGGGGATGATGGCCACCTCTCGTAGCGATGTCGCAGTGTCGTCCCACCACGTGATCCGTGCCGCCCACCGCGGAGCATCTTCGGGGTCGAGAAAGGCCAGGTGCTCGGGAAGTCGCACCTCGGGTCCCTTGAGGACCACTTCGATGGCATCGAAAAGCTCGGAGCAGCGGGTGTTGGCCTCAACGACGAATTCATCGGACATCGGATACCCGGGGGTCGTCCATTTGTCGAGGACATCCAACGAGGCGGGGTGCCAGCAGGCGTGGGCGATCCGAACCCCCCCGAGGTTCAGATAGAGGGGAAGGGTGCGGAACCATTCGATGGTGGCTCGGTGCAGCGCTGATCCCTCACCGACCTGGCCGAGGAACCTGGCGTGGTGGTGCCGGTTGTGATGGCCACGCCGTCCGAGGTGGGTTCGCATGAAATCACCGGGAACATCGGGGTTCGGTGTGACCCAGGCGATGGCGTTGAACTCGTGGTTCCCCATGACCACCTGGGCCGACCGGGCCTCCGTCATGGCCCGGACGAGTTCCACCACCCGGACCTGGTCGTCGCCCCTGTCGATGAGATCGCCGACGAAGAGGGCCTGGTGGCCATGGAGTCGGTAGGCGCCGTCGACCTCCAGGTATCCGAGGGTTTTGAGAAGCCCTTCGAGTTTGTCGGCGGCCCCGTGGACGTCGCCGATGATGTCGTACTCGGTCATGCGCAGGGCCTCCTCTCTCGTTCGACAGGTCCGGACCCAGAGGGCGTGCGCCCAGCGGTCGTCGTAGGTCGGAAGCGGGCGTGTGGCCCGCCGCCCGTGCAACCCCTGGCCTCCCCACCAGTGTACGACCGGGGTGGCTCCGGCCGGGTCCGAGGTGCGTCGTATCCGGTCCCTACCGGTCGGGTACCGACCAGGTCCCGACCGAGCACAGGTTGCCCATGGGGGCCTTCACCCCGGAGCTCGCCGATCTCACCTTCACCCATGCGAAAGGTGGCCGTTCCGTTGACGATTGCAGGCGCGCAAGAGGGCGGGACGTCAAAAGAGGGAACTCCGGTGGGGGATGCCCTCCACGGTCCAGTTGGAGACGATCAGATCGTCCGCCCGGTGAGCAAATTTACAGTGGAGACCACGTCCGAACAGGCGGCGCGCCCGTTCTTCCGCCACTTCTGCTCCTTAGCCCGAACGTCGGAGCCGACCTTGTCCTGGCTGACCCGAATGGTGACGTGGCAGTGGGTATTGGGCGTTTCGGATGCGAAGACCGCCTCGCTGCCGAACCGGTCCAACGCTGCGCACTACTCCGCCAGGATCCTCGAGTTGTCCGACACCGTTGCTCCCTCCTCGTGCTCGTACCCGCAACACATCCACGGCGGCCTAGACCGGTTCGGCCCCGACCGGACCCCATTCACGCGATGCATCCACGCAGGCAATCTTCCCGAAACGATCGGTTTGTATCTTGCTTGGCGAGGGGCGGGACGCCACGCTCCTCGAACCAAGGTGACCGTTCCGGCGTGGGCCGGACCGGTGCCCTCGGTAAAGGCCCGGCGTGGGCCGGACGGCAGGATGGATGAACGAGGGACGAGGGACCGAGCGATGGCCTCCGATAGACAGGATCACGCTGCCCGGAGCATCGGGGCCTCTCCCGTTGCGCTGCTCCTCGATGAGGATCCAGCGCTCCCGACCGGTATGCCTGGGTATGCGCCGGCCGACCCCCACATCATCGTCCTGTTCGGGGCCACC
>JAYVYR010000081.1:0-5819 GCA_043784065.1 Acidimicrobiaceae bacterium | reverse complement strand
CTCGTCGATGCCGGCCACGACGTGGTGGTACTCGACAAGGGACGCCGCCCAGGCGGTCGGATGGCCACCGACGACCTGGCCGGTGGCGCTCGGGCCGACAAGGGTGCGCAGTTCTTCACCGTCCGCAACCTCGGGCTGGCAGACGCGGTGGACCGATGGGTCGCCGATGGCCTGGTCCACCAGTGGTGTCTGGGCTTCGGCGCCGACGACGGGCACCCCCGGTTCGTCGTCGCCGGGGGCATGGCCCGGCTGCCGGCCCACCTGGCTGAAGGGCTCGATGTCCGCCAGTCCGTCCACGTAGCCGCCGTCGAGACCGTGTCGGACGGCTGGACGGTCCGCTGGCCGACGGGCAACGGTAGTCCGGCCGGTGCCTTCCAGTGCGATGCGGTCGTAGTCACCGCCCCGGTCCCGCAAGCGGCACTCCTGCTCGGTGCCGGGGTAGACGTGCCCGACCTCGACTACGACGCCACCCTGTCCCTGGTCTTGGCCCTCGACGCGCCACCACCGATCCCCGCCCCTGGTGGAGTGCAGCTGACGGACGACCCGGTGTGGTCGTGGGTAGGCGACAACCAGGCCAAGGGGGTTTCTGCCGCTCCGTCGGTCTCGCTCCACACGACTGCCGCGGTGGCCTCGGCCCGGTGGAACGACGATCGTACGATGTTGACGGCCGACCTCATCGATGCGGCAGCGCCGTGGTTGGGGAATGCCGGCGTGGTCGATGCCCGCCTGCAGCGCTGGCAGTATGCGACGCCGGCTGAACCACGTTCGGAACGGTGTCTGGAGGTGGCCCCCGGGGTCATACTGGCCGGCGATGCCTTCGGCGGCCCTCGGGTCGAGGGTGCGTATCTGTCGGGCTTGGCCGCAGCCGAGGCGCTCGGGGCTTAGCGGGTCCAGATTCTGTCGCAAGCAATGCAACCGTCGACCATTCCGCTCACCTGGTCGCCGGCCACGGCCCTGGCCTGCTCAGGCCGGCAGGAGTTCGATGCGGTTGCCGAACGGATCGTCGACATACCACTGGGGCATGCCCGGAACCTCCTCGGAGTTGCGCACCGGATGTCCCGCTTCTTCAAGGGTGGCGCACAGGTCGTCGAGGTTGGAGACGGCGAACGCCGGGTGGGCTTTGCGGGCCGGCCGGAACTCGACTTCCACTCCGAGATGCACCCGGAGCCCGCCGCGCTCGAACCAGCACCCGCCCCGAACCTCTAGTTCGGGCGGCTTCGGGACACGGGGGATGCCGAGGAGCCTGTCGTAGAAGGCGGTGGCCTGGGCCTCGGCTCCGGCCGGCATCGCCAGTTGCACGTGGTCTATGTGCTCCACGCGCGCAGAGGAAGCCATGCCGTGCAACCTAGTGCGGGAGGTCGGATGCCGCCCGCGTGTCCTGCCGCAACGGATGGTCGGACGGCACTTCGACCAGGTGGATACGCACCCCGTCGGGGTCGTCCACCCAGGCCTCGACCAACCCCCACGGCTCGAGCTCGGCCGGCCTGGCCGGGGCGACACCTCTGCTGGTCAGTTCGTCAAGTGTGGCGGACAGGGAGCGCACCTGGAGCCACAGTTCTACGCCGGGTCGGCCGGATGCCGGGCCGCTACCCACCACTTCGATGAACCCGCCACCAGCAAAGAAGACGACGCCCCGGTTGTCGCCCGACCCGAACTCCCGGGCCACGGCCAGCCCGAGTGCGTCACGGTAGAAGGCGAGAGTGATGTCGAGGTCGGCGGCGTGGAGGAGGGTCCGGCTGCACAGTATGTCCACGGTGTCACTCCGATGGGTCCGGCCTAGTAGGTGGTGTCGGTCTCAAACCCCTGCATGTGCCCGCGAGCGGAGCGCAGAAGCTCTTGGGCGGCGGCCAGTACCGACAGGTCGCCTCGGACTTTGACACGTCCGAGAGTCAGGGCCGAGGCAGCAGAGAGGTCGCCGGTGGACAGGGCGACCGCATCGTCGTAGCCCAACGAGATGGTGACGTCGACCGGTTCAGTGGTGCGGTCCATTGTGCCTGGCGCCGAAGTCAGGGTGAGGGTGAGGGCCCCGGCATCGGCTTGCAGGAGCATGCGCACGTCGCCATCCGGGGTGCCCGCGACCTCCTCGGCCACCGTGAAGTGACCGTCGGCCGCGGCCAGTCCGGCGTGGGGACCAGGTAGGGGGAGTTCTACACCTTCAAGCGCGGCGTTGAAGCCGCTCACCCAGGCTTCGGTCAGGAAGCGGGGCATGGACGGCTTCCTGCTTTCCGGCTCACGCCGAAGCGTCGTCGGCCGTGGGTCCTGTCGGTTCCGAAGACGGAGGAGCCGTCGCAGCGAAGACCGATATCTTGCTCCTGTTGCCATCGACCTGAGGGATCCCGCGCACACCGTCCGGTGGCATGACCGCGGCAGGGCCGCTGGACGGTGCCTCGGCGGCTGCCTCGCCCGCAGTGCGCTTTGTCCGCTTCTTGATCTTGCGGCCCAGCCACGCCACCGGGTCGTACTTGGCGTCGACGACCCGTTCCTTCAGCGGAATGATGGCGTTGTCGGTGATCTTGATGTGCTCAGGGCACACCTCGGTGCAGCATTTGGTGATGTTGCATTTGCTGAGACCCTGCTCCTCTTGGAGTAGTTGGCGCCGGTCGTTGGTGTCCAGTGGATGCATCTCGAGTTCGGCCGAACGGATGAAGAACCGGGGACCGGCATATGCCGTCTTGTTCTCCTCGTGGTCACGGACCACGTGGCAGACGTCCTGGCACAGAAAGCACTCGATGCACTTGCGGAACTCCTGGCTCCGCTCCACGTCGATCTGGGCCATGCGGTAGCCGCCGGCTTCGACTTCCTCCGCAGTCTTCTCCCGTGCACTCAGTGGCGGTATTCGCTTGGCCACCTCGTAGTTGTACGAGACGTCGGTGACCAGGTCACGGATGATCGGAAAGGCTCGCATGGGGGCGACGGTGATCGTCTCACCCACGGGCAAGGTGTCCATCCGAGTCATGCAGAGAAGTGAAGGCCGGCCATTGATTTCGGCGGAACAGGAGCCGCACTTGCCGGCCTTGCAATTCCAACGACAGGCGAGGTCAGGGGCCTTGGTGGCCTGGACGCGGTGGATGACGTCGAGAACGACCTCCCCTTCTTGGGCGGGCATGACGAACTCGGCAAACTCGCCGCCGTCCTCATCACCGCGCCAGATGCGCATGGTGACCTCGCCGCTCTGGTTGCTGCGGAAGATTTCCTCGGCCATCAGTGCGTCTCCTCGAGTAGGGCCCGGAGATCGTCCGGCATGACCGGTATCGGCTCGGGCTGACTGGTGATCGACCGCACCGACGGGGTGCCGCCGACGCCGACAGGGGCGTTCGACGGGTCGGCGATGCGTTCGACGAAGTTGATCTTGCCCATTTCCGGGTCAGCCGTCGGGAAGTCATCGCGGGTCTGGCCTCCCCGGCTCTCCTTGCGGTTGAGCGCCCCTAGCGCGGTGCATCGCGAAACGGTGAGCATCGAGGGGAGGTCAGTGGCGAGATTCCATCCCGGGTTGTACTTGGTGCCACCCTTGAGAGCCACGTTGGAAGCCCGCTCCTCGAGCTCCTCGAGCTTGCCGAGGGCGTGCTCCAACTCGGGTCCGGACCGGATGATGCCGACCAGGCTCTGCATCGTCTCCTGCAGGTCCTGGTGGATGTCATAGGGGTTCTCGCCGGTCTCCCGTTCGAACGGTGCGACGGCGGCGTCAATGGCCGCTTGAATCTGACTCTCGTCGAGAGCGATGTCGCCCGTGCGCCCTTGGGCGAATTCGGCTGCGCCGATGCCTGCCCGTCGTCCGAACACCAGGAGGTCCGAGAGCGAGTTACCGCCGAGTCGGTTGGCGCCGTGCATGCCGCCGGCGACTTCTCCGGCCGCGAACAGACCGGGCACGGTGGCCGCCGTTGTGTCGGCGTCGACCCGCACACCGCCCATGATGTAGTGGCAGGTCGGACCGACCTCCATGGCCACGGCGGTGATGTCCACGCCGGCCAACTCTTTGAACTGGTGGTACATCGACGGAAGACGCCGCCGGATGTCCTCGGCCGTGCGCCGGGTGGCGATGTCGAGGAAGACGCCGCCGTGCGGGCTGCCCCGGCCGGCTTTCACCTCGGCATTGATCGAGCGGGCCACCTCGTCGCGAGGGAGCAGCTCCGGAGGCCGGCGACCGGCAGTGTGGTCGTCGTACCACTTGTCAGCCTCATCTTCGGAGTCGGCTGTCTCGTCACGGAACATGGGGGGCACATAGTCGAACATGAAGCGGTCGCCCTCTGAGTTGCGTAGCACCCCTCCGTCGCCACGGACGCCTTCGGTCACGAGAATGCCCCGCACCGACAATGGCCAGACCATCCCGGTCGGGTGGAACTGAATGCACTCCATGTCGATCAGGTCAGCCCCGGCCCACAGGGCCATGGCGTGCCCGTCACCGGTCCCCTCCCACGAGTTGGACGTGTACATCCAGCTCTTGCCGACTCCGCCAGTGGCCAGCACCACGGCTTTGGCCTTGATCACAACGAACTTACCGGTCGGGCGCCAGTAGCCCACGAGGCCGGACACGGTCCCGTCAGCATCGTGCAGGAGGCGGAGCACCTTGAGCTCCATGAAGACCTCCATGCCATCGGCCACGGCCTTTTGCTGCATGGTGCGGATCAGTTCGAGGCCGGTGCGGTCACCCACGTGGGCCAGGCGTGCATAGCGGTGCCCGCCGAAGTCGCGCTGGAGGATGAGGCCGTCGTCGGTGCGGTCGAACAGGGCGCCCCAGGCCTCGAGCTCGCGGACCCGGTCGGGCGCCTCTTTGGCGTGAATTTCGGCCATGCGATAGTTGTTCAAGAGCTTGCCGCCGCGAATGGTGTCGCGGAAATGCACCTTCCAATTATCCTCGGCGTAGACGTTGCCCATGGCCGCGGCGATGCCGCCCTCGGCCATGACAGTGTGGGCTTTGCCGAGTAGGGACTTACACACCACCGCGGTGCGTAGGCCCATGGCCTGGGCCTCGACTGCGGCCCGCAGTCCGGCACCACCCGCTCCGATGATGATGACGTCGAATTCGTGGTTCTCGTGCTCGCTCATGTGTTCGTCGCCTTTAGAAGTGGAAGCCATAGTCGTGGATGGCCCCGCTGGCCACAAGTCGCACGTACAGATCAGTGAAGGCCACGAAGACGAGGCTCATCCAGGCGAACAGCATGTGCCTGCCGTTGAGCGGCGTCAGGGTCTTCCACAACTTGTAACGGATGGGGGCCTTGGAGAATTGCTTGACGCCGCCGCCACACAGATGACGGCAGGCGTGACAGCTGAGTGAGTAGAGCCACAAGAGCGTGGCGTTCACCAGGAGCACTACGGTGCCGACACTGACTCCGATGCCGTTCGGCGTTCCGGGCTGCTGGAACGCCATGAAGGCGTCGTAGGTGAGGATGACGTTGAAAACCAGCCCAAAGTAGAAGAAGTATCGGTGGGCGTTCTGTAGGAGGAGGGGGAAGCGGGACTCACCGGTGTAGGACCCGTGGCCATCGGACACCGCGCAGGCCGGCGGAGCCAGCCAGAAGGACCGGTAGTAGGCCTTGCGGTAGTAGTAGCAGGTCATCCGGAAGCCCAGCGGGAAGATCAAGATGAGTAGCGCAGGGGAGATCGTCCACCACGAGATCGTCGGGGTGTGGGCGGCGCCCGGCACACAGCTGATCGCCAGACAGGGCGAGTAGAAGGGCGAGATGAGATTGCGTTGGAACGAGTCGCCGACGAAGTAGTTCTGGTTCACGAAGGCGGCCCAACTGGCGTAGGCCACGAACGAGGTGAGGACCACGAAGGTGACAGCCGGCTGGACCCAGTAGCGATCCGTACGGAGCGTGGCT
>JAYVYR010000080.1:0-17344 GCA_043784065.1 Acidimicrobiaceae bacterium | reverse complement strand
TTCCAGGGCGGATCAGATGGATTTTTGGTGACCGAGAGAGGAACGGCCACAGTCTTTCCTGTTCCGTAGGGCGCAGCGTTGGGACGTGCCTCGGTTGGGTCGACGATGACCTCGGTGCCGCACTGGGTCACAGCGCTCTAGTCGTGGGATTCTGCCTCAGAAACGAGAGCGAGGTGCGGCGTCGTCAGCAATGCGATCCACCAGACGGAGGATTGGCGTCGTCTGTGGCTGTACCCATCCGAATCGCCGCCGTCCAACGATCTCAGCTGCCCATTGTCTCGATGAGCCCGTAGCGACGACGCACGGAGCGGTCGACATGAGAGAAGCCCGTATCGACGGCGATGCCGACAATGACAATGACAATCATCAGCGCCACTACTCCGGCCCAATCGGCCAACGTGTTCGCATTCACCACCCGGCCACCCAGGCCCAGCGGATTGACCAGAATGAGGAACTCGCCGGCCATCAGAGCGTGCCAGGCAAAAGCCCACGCTTGCTTCATGCCACCGAGGATGCTCGGGAAGGCGGCAGGCAGCACGACGTGGCGTTCGAGTGACAGGCCCCTGGCCCCCAAGATGCGACCGACCCGCAAGAGGCTCGGTGGGACCTGGTCGATTCCGCTGATGAAGCCGTTGGCCACTGCGGGTGCCGCCCCAAGGATCATCATGAGGATGATGGCCTTGGACGTGACCCCGAACACCATGATGGCCAGCGGGTACCAGAGCACCGATGGCATGGTCTGCATCCCGGTGACGAGGGAACCTATTCCGGCTCGCAGGACTGGCAGTCGGGCCACAGCCGTGCCGACGATCCCACCGATGGCGACCACGAGGAGGTAGCCAACCAGCGCCTGTTGGGCGGTGACCCAGCAGGCCTGCCAGAAGAGCGACGTGCCGAGGAGATCCCAGAGTTGACGGGCCACCGTGGCTGGCGACTGCAAGATGTGCGGCTTCCAGTGCAGCCATATTGCAAACTGCCATGCGCTGAGGATCAGACCCAGGGCGACCAGCTTGGGCCAGGTGGCCCTCCATGCCCGCCGCCTGATCCCTCCATGGCCTGAATCAGCGATGTCGTCGAGGGCATCGAGCCCGGAAAGCGCCTCGCTGAGGGTCGGAACAGTTGCATCTGGGGACGAGGTGGTCTGTTCGAAGGCGTGGTCAATGGCCATGGCGGCTCACCTCGGCTCGGAGTTGATCGGTGACGGTGGCGGCCAGGGCGGCGATCTCGGACGAGTCGATCCGCCGGGGACGAGCCAGTTCGACGGGATACGTGGCCGCCACCCGTCCTGGGCGGCTGGTTAAGAGAACGATCCGGTCACCCAGACGGGCTGCCTCTCGGACGTTGTGTGTCACGAAAAGGATGGTGAACCTGCGGTCGAGCCAAAGCGACTCCAACTCGTCGTGCAGCAGGTCCCGGGTAATGGCATCTAGGGCCCCGAACGGTTCATCCATCAACAGCATCCCTGCATCCTGAGCAAGAACCCTGGCCAGCGCGGCACGCTGGCGCATCCCTCCGGACAGCTCGTGCGGACGCTTCGCTCCGAACTCCCCCAGGTGCACCCTCTCGAGCAGTTCGGCGGCGGTGGCCCGACGTTCGGCCTTGCCTACCCCACGCAAGCGAAGTGGAAGCTCCACGTTGGCTGTAACCGTCAACCAGGGAAAGAGTGCTGAGTCCTGAAAGAGCATGGCTACGGGTGTGGCGCCTGATGCTTGCTGGCCGGCGGATACATCCACACTGCCTACGCTGGGCCGATCGAGGCCGGCGACGAGGTTGAGCAAAGTGGTCTTGCCACATCCCGAAGCACCGACAAGGCACACGAACTCACCCGGTGCCACGTCGAGGGTGATGTCCTGAAGGGCGACCACACCGGAGGCGGCGTCGCCGTGACGTTTTGTCACACCGGAAAGCCTGACGGAAGGAGCCGTGATCTCACCACGGGCTCGAGTCGGAGAGGTCAGGATGCTCACGTCGCCGCCAACGCGGGTTTGCCGTCGCCGCGCAGGATCTGGTTGATGGGCCCCAGGTCGACGATCCCCGTGATGTTGGTGGGCGTGAACCCGGCGGCCTTGGCGTGAGCCAGGTCAGTCACGATCGAGGTGGCTATCGGATCGTTGGTGAATGTCATGTCCGACCAAGCGGCTGCCAGTTCAGGTGCTTTCAGGGGCTTGCCGGTCAGAACTGCCAGCTCGGTGTTGGCGGCAGTCTGGGCCTTGGCAGGGTTGGCGTTGAGGAAAGCCGTGGTCGCCAGTTGGCCGCGCAGCAGAGCGTTCACCACCGTGGGATGGGCGGAAAGGAAGCTCGTGGTCACAACGAGGACGGTGGTCGAGAACTGACCCTTGGGCCACAGCGTTTTTTCGTTCACCAGCACATGCCCGTGGCCCTCGGTGACCATCCTGGTGGCCCAAGGCTCGGGTACCCATGCCCCGGTGATCGTGCCTGACTCGAACGAGGCGAGGGTCGTGGAGTTGTCCTCGGGCAGGATGGTGACCTCACCGCTTCCGCCGTTCGGACCGGGATAGGTGAGACCCTGCTTCGTCAACCAGGTGCGGAGAGCCACGTCCTGGGTGTTGCCCAGTTGAGGTGTCGCCACAGTCTTGCCTTTGAGTTGGCCAGCCGAGGTGATCGACGGGGCAACCACGAAGGATGCGCCACCAGAGGTGGCTCCAGAGATGATTCGAATCGACTTTCCCCCGTGCGAGTAGGCAGTGATCGCCGAGTTCGGACCGAGGTACGCAGCGTCGAGTGAGCCAGCCAAGAGCGCGGTGACCTCGGCGGGCCCGGCGTTGAAGGTCGACGTCTGGAGGGTCACGTTGGACGGGAGCGCCTTGGCGAGGATCCCCTGCTGGAGGCCGACGAGAGGAGCGGCATGGGTGAGATTGGACAAGTAGCCCAGCCGCAGCGTTGCCGGCCCACTCGACGTCGTGGCGGTGGAACCGGACGCTGCGGTCGGGGTAGATGAACTCGAGCCCGAACTGCAGGCGGCGGCAGCCATGGCCAGGAGTCCGAGTAGGGCGACGACAGTCGGACGGGCGAACCGGTGGTGGATGGCAGTTGAGGGCATCGTGCTCCTGGTTGTCGTTGGGGCCTCGAGCGATGCTCGGGACCGCGGTGTGCAGGAATTCGAGGTTCTTACTACCCAATGGTCGGGCTGCCCCTCGTATCTCCTATTTTCATACTAAACAAATAGAGTTACTGGAGTCAACCATGCGTCCTGATGCGACGGATGATTCGCTTACGAATCCACACCGCCGGGCCGAAGCCCGGTTGGCAATCACCATGGGTCTCGCCGAGTCGTTGATGGAAGACTGCCGCAGGGCGCAGCGATGTTGGATCGAGCCATCGGTGGTTGATTGCACCGGCAGGCCAGCCAGCGGATGAGGTGGGACGAGAAGCTCTGCCGACTCGATCAGGCGTCCTCGGTCCGACTCCTCAGCTGCAACCGGGCGTCACCCGGCCAGCGACGCCACGGCTTCCTCGAACAACCGGCCGTGGGTTGACACATCGTCGGCGGTGGTAGCCGGGCACATCAGGACCATGTTGTGGAACGGAGTGATGAGCACATCGCGATTCGACAGGTAGAGGTGCAGGTACTCGTCGAGGTCGGGGTCGTCAGCGGCATTCGACTCACCGCCGTTGCTGGGTGCGGGGGAGCAGAACCGGTACTCGGCCCGGGCACCCAACTGTGTCACCGACCACGGCATCCCGTGGCGTTCGATGGTGGCAGTCACATCGGTGGCCAGGTTGGTGGCCAGGTCCTCCATCCGGACGAACGCCTGATCGGTGAGCACCTCTCCGAGCGTGGCTCGGGCCGCCGCCATCGACAGCGCGTTCCCGGCCAGGGTGCCGCCGATGCCACCCACGTCCTCGATGTCGGCGTGCTGCTCGCCGATCTGTCCGAGGATGCGATCGGCTATCTCGGCCCGCATGCCGAACGCGCCGATCGGGATTCCCCCGGCAATGGCTTTTCCCAACGTCACGATATCCGGCGCCAGTCCCCAGGCAGCTGTGCAGCCCCCGGGCCCGGCTGACAGGGTGTGGGTCTCGTCGATGATCAGCAGTGTTCCCGTCTGGTCGCAGAGCGAGCGCAGTGCCTCGTGGAAGCCAGGCTTTGGAGCGACGATGCCGATGTTGGTCAGGGCAGGCTCGGCAAGTACGGCCGCGATCTCTCCGGTCATGAGGGCCCGGGCGACCCCCTCGAGATCATTGAACTCCACAGCCATCGTTGTGGTACTCGGGTCGACAGCCGGAGCTACGTTGCCGAGTCGTGACTGAGTCGTCCCGTCGGCTGCGGCCACCACGAACGTCTCGTCGACACTGCCGTGGTAGCAGTAGGAGAAGACCAGGATCTTCGGTCGACCGGTGGCCAGGCGGGCCAGGCGCAGTGCCCACCGGTTGGCATCGGTGGCGCTCAGGGCGAACGACCACTTGCTCAGGCCGAAGCGGCGGCTGAGCTCAGCGGCGACCCACTCCGCGTCGGCGCTTGGGAGCATGGTGCTCATCCCGCCGAGGGTGTCGATCCGGTGGAGAATGGCCTCGACCACCGGGGGCGGAGAGTGGCCGGCCATGGCGCCGGTGTCGCCCAGGGCGAAGTCGACGTAGGTATGCCCGTCGACGTCGGTGACCCGGTTGCCTCGGGCCCCGGTCAGGCCCAGGGGGAAGCTGCCCGCCCAATTGGCCATCCACGTCATCGGGACGCCGGTAAAGAGGTGCTCGGCCGCGCTGAACTGCGCCAGAGACTTGGGGTTCCGGTCGACGTGGGCGGCCCGCTCGGATTCGAGCAGTTTGGACAGACGGTCCCGGTTCATGGGATTCCTTCCGGTCGGTGGACAAGGAGTTGACTCTCTGCCCACCATTCTGCGCAATTCGGAAGCCCGTCACGTTCGGGTGCGGTCGCAGGTGTCTGCTCAGGCGCCGGTGCCCGCTCCGGACGAGCCTTTGTCGGCCAAGGCCTGGATCAGTCGGCTCACCGCCGAGTAGCGGCCGTCCCGCCACGCTTCGGCGATGGTCTGGTCGTCTAGTTCGCGGTGACGGGTGAAATTCCACCACCGGGTGACGTCACTGTCCGAGTACCCCTTGTTGGCGAGGATGATGTTGAGGCGGGTCGCTTCCCAGGTCGCCTCGTCGGCAGCGAGGATTTCCGAAGAATCGTCCCGGGTGGCGGTCTTGTCGACCCGCTTCTCCATCTCGTGAGCCAGTTCGCGGTCAAGGTCGCGCGACACATGGCCGCGGATGGAGGGCAGCGATCCTCCGGTAAGGGTCTGGCGCTCGGTCACCCGGCGCTCGCGCTCGGCGTCGAGACTCCGGGACCACAGGTGCTGGGCGGTGGTGTCGACGTCGCCCGCCGTCACCCGCAGGCGAAGCCGCCGTTCGATGCGTTCGGCAGCCCTGTAGGGGACATCGGATTCGGGGGCCGTCGGGCGCTCGACGGACGTCGGTTCGTCGGCGCTAACGGGGCGGCGGTCGCGGGGGCGACGCCGGCGCTCGACGTCCATCGGTGTGTCGTCAGGGGCGATCGGTCGACGCGCCGGCTGATCGTCGTCCACCCATGGGTCACGGAGCTTCTCGGCGCGAGGGCGGGGCGGAACGGTATAGCTCTCGGGTGCGAAGACATCACCGGCGGTGCCGGCGATGGCAGCGGCAAGGTAGGGGGCAGTCCACCGGCTGTCTCCCACACCAACTGTTGCCGCCCGGGTGACGGTCAGGCGAGCCAGAGGGACGTCGAGGCAGGCGGCCACACCGATGGCTTCGGCAAGGCCGATCCTCCGGTTGGTGGTCTCCACCTGGGCCACGGTCTCCCGCGTCCAGGCAACACCCCGCAGGAGCATCTCATCGGCCAAGGCCTGCTGGGTCAGGCCCGCCTTGGCCCGCAATGTCGCGATGTTGCGCCGGACGATGCCCTCGATACCAGTGCCCCCCTCGCCGTTCATGTCGTCACCCTATCGTCAGCGTCGCTCCACATGCAGCCCGCAATGTAAGGAATTTGAACAAATGAAATGCCGGCGGTATCTGGTCCAGCGCTGTGACATGCATCTACGGCCGATTCGGGGGAAAACGTGTGGATCAACTCCTAACAACTATGGCGACTCAGGGTCGCCCGACGACCACGGACAGCGCCGAACACCGGCAGCTCTTAGACGGTCAGTTGCAGTTCGTCGATCTGGCTACAGGTGCGCGCCGACGCTTCCGAGAATTGAAGGGAACGGCGGAGCGGACCGGGTGACCGGTACGTGGCGCAGGTCCACCGACAGCAATGACAAGGGGCAGAACGAACAGTGACGATCGAACCACACACGCAGCGGGTCCTCCGCAATTGGACCGATGACGACTTCGACCTCGACGACCTGGTATTGCCGGCTAAGCCGGCCTGGCAGCGTTGCGGTGCCGTCCACTGCATCGACCGCGGTCCGTGGATGGGCACGCTGGTCTGCTGCATCCGTCGCAGCGGTCACGATACCGACCACTCGATGTCGCTCGGCGACACGGGCGAGCTCGATTTCTGGCAGGAGACCTGGTTCTGAACGACCTCAGGTCGAGAGTACGACGGCCTGGTCGGGACCGAGCAGGCCGGAGAATCCCTCGGTTGGTGAAGGATCGTCCGACGCCAGAAGCGTGGTGGCCCCTGCCAAGGCGAGCGACGCCACGTCGATCGGGTCACCCGTGAAATTGACGAGCACCGTGCAAGCCGAATCCTCGAACTGGCGACGGAAGGCCAACGAACCCTCGGGTGATTCCAACTGACGGTAAGAGCCGAGCGTCAGTGCTGGACAGGCTTTCCGGGTGGCAATGGTCCGCCGATAGAGGTGAAGGATCGAGTCCGGTCGACTCCGTTGGGTCACCAGGTTCCGGCTGTCGGCCTCCGGCGCCGATGGCAACCAGGTGGTCACCCCGTTCCCCGTAGGCCACCCGTGGTTGCCTGAGTCGTTCCATGGCAGGACGGCTCGGCAACCGTCACGGCCCCCTGGGTCGACCCGGTGGTCCTCGGGAATGTCGGCGTCGGCCAAGCCGAGTTCGTCGCCCTGGTAGATGAAGGGCGTGCCCCGCAGTGTCAGCAGCAGCACTGCAGCCGCCCGGGCCCGCGCTTCGCTACGCCGTGCCGCAGTGGCGGGATCCTCGCCTGCCCGGGCCGCGCTCCGGTCGTAGCGGGTGCGATGGCGCGGGTTGTCGTGATTGGAGAGCACCCATGTCGGCCACGCACCGCGGGGATCGATCGAGCGGCGGGCGTCCTCGATGCATTCCGCCCACTTGTCGGCCAGCCATGGTGCGAACAGGGGCGGGAAGTTGAAGGCCAGATGGAGTTCGTCATCATGGCCGTAGTAGGTGGCGACGGCTTCGGTCGACAGCAAGAAGACCTCGCCCACCATCATTCGGTTACCCGGGTAGCCGTCGATCATCGTTCGGATGGCTCGGAGCCGCTCGTGGGTGACAGGCTCGTCGTTGAGCGCACAATGAGGGATGCCGGCCACTTCTTCCGGGTCGTCGGGAAGGGCCGGGTTTTTGCCGATGCCGTGCACCACGTCGGCCCGGAACCCGTCCACTCCGCGATCCAGCCAGAACCGGAGGGTGTCGTGCATGGCCTCGACCACCGCTGGCTCGTCCCAGTTCAAGTCGGGTTGGGCGGCCTCGAACAGGTGGAGGTACCACTGGCCGGTGGGCTCGTGGAACGTCCACGCCGGTGCAGCCAAGTCGAAGGCCGCCACCCAGTTGTTCGGCGGTGAACCGTCGGGATCAGGGTCGCGCCAGACGTACCAGTGGCGGTGGGCGCTGTCCGGAGACGAGGCAGCGTCGATGAACCAGGGGTGCTGATCGGAGGTGTGGTTGGGCACCCAGTCGATGACCACCTTCATCCCGAGGAGGTGGGCGTCGGCCACGAGGGCGTCGAAGCCGGCCAGGTCGCCGAAGAGCGGGTCGACGTCGCAGTAGTCGCTGACGTCATAGCCGAAGTCGGCCATGGGTGAGCGAAAGAACGGCGAGATCCACAAAGCGTCGACTCCGAGCCAAGCCAGGTCAGCCAAGTGGGCGCGGATGCCGGCCAGGTCTCCTACGCCATCCCCGTCCGAGTCGGCGAAACTGCGAGGGTAGATCTGGTAGAACACCGCCTCTTTCCACCAGGGGATGTGCACGCCGCTCATCCAAGTCTCTCCGCCCGATGGCGGTCCGAGGACGCCCGAAGCGGACGGTTGTAGCAGCGGGCCAGAGGCATGCCTGACCATACCAATCCGTCGTCTCTCACCCCATTGCGACGTCCGTCCCCGCATTTCAGTTTCCGATCCGACCTGCCGATGGACTCATCAGAACCGGGCGCCGAAGGGTGTGCCGGAGGTTGGGAACCTGTCGTTCGAGATGCCGACAGGTTGACAAGGAGAGCGGAGGAATAAGTGGAACGACGAACGGTCGAAGACGGATCGATGCTGGCAGACGGACTGTCGGGCGGATTGGCGCCTGAGTCTTTCGGGATTGGACGTGTATGCACTGAGCCCTCATGCCATGTCCGCCTCTCCCGTTACAACAGCACGGACTGGTGTGCGCTTCACGAGAGCCCGGTAGCCACCGGACGCCCCTTCGATACATCGATGCGTCCGCGTGGACGTCGCCGTAACAGCCGCCGCCGCAACCAGCAGAAGACGGCGGTCTGACCGGTTCGTCTGATCTGTTCACCTGGAAATTCCCCCTGGAAATTCCCCCGACGAGAGCACCATTGCCGGGTTACACGTCCGCAATGAAACGTGCCTCGGTACACTTCGTCGCTGACATCGGGTCGGATAGGCCCGGTGGCGAACGGAACGGGGATGGAGCAATGACGGAACGACTCGACGGGACCGTAGCGCTGGTGACCGGCGCATCCAGCGGGATAGGCGAGGCCACAGCAGTGGCCTTGGCCGAGAGCGGCGCACAGGTGGCTGTGGCCGCCCGGCGCGTTGACCGACTGGAAGCACTGGCCGACCGCATCGGTCGCGACACGGTGCTCGTACTCGGTACCGACGTGACGGATGAGGTGCAGGTCAGGGACATGGTGGACCAGACCGTCGCCCGGTTCGGCCGACTGGACACCCTGGTCAACAACGCCGGCGTCATGCTTTTGGGCCCGATTGTCGATGCCCCGGTAGCGGAGTGGCGCCGGATGGTGGAGCTCAACCTGCTCGGCCTCTTGTACTGCACCCATGCCGCCCTGCCTCACCTCCTTTCTGCTGCAGAACAGGACCCGCGTCACGTCGCCGACATCGTCAACGTGAGTTCGGTGGCCGGCCGGGTGGCTCGCCTCAACAGCGGCGTGTACAACGCCACCAAATTCGGCGTGGGAGCGTTCTCCGAGTCCCTCCGCCAAGAGGTGACGAGCCGCCACGTCCGGGTGACGGTCGTCGAGCCCGGAGCCGTGGCCACCGAGCTGGCCACCCATCTCCGACCCGAAGTCCTCGAGGGGATGATGGCCACCTTCGGCCCAATGGAGATCCTCCGGCCGGAGGACATCGCTGACTCGATCGCCTTTGCCGTCTCACGGCCCCGCCGCATGGCCGTCAACGAAGTACTGGTTCGCCCGACCGAACAGGAACGCTGAGTGGCCTTCAACGACTACCCGCCCCCGGAACACGTCCTGGGGGATCTCGGGATGGAAGTCGAACTGACCACCGAGACGACTGCCAAGGTGAGGACTCGGGTGACCCCGTTCGTGACGACGGCCGACGGCGGCGTGCGGTCCGGGGTGCTGGCCACACTGGTCGATATCGTCGGGGGTGCCATCGCCGCCCGCGTGCTGCGGCCCGACTGGATGGCCACCGCCGATATGGCGTTGCAGTTGGTTGGGCCGGTGCGCGGACCGTGGGTGGAAGCACGGGGCACCGTGGCCCGCCGGGGCCGGACGACATTGGTAATCGAAGCTCTGGTTTGGTGCGTCGAGGAGGACGGCACCGACTCCATTGTCGAAGGCCAGCCGGTTGAACCGGTGGCCTGGGCTTCGATGACCTTCTCCGTCTTGCCGGCCGAGAACCCGTCCTCCTCGGTGCAGGCGGCGGGCGAGCTGCCGGTGCGATGGGCCTTCGAAGGAGGCGGGCTCGACAGGCCCATTCTCGAGGTACTACCGGTCGAGGTGCTCGACGCCGCCGCCGGCCGGCTGTCGGTAAGCGTGCGCCCCTACCTCTACAACTCGTTCCGTGCCGTACAGGGGGGTGTGATCGCCCTGCTTGCCGAGGCGGCAGGTGCGGAGGCACTTGGAGCGGCTCGCGGCCTCGACGGTGCCTCCTTCGTGATCACCGATCTCCAGATCGCCTACCTTGCTCTCGGCCGGGTCGGTCCAGTGGTCACCACCGTCAGGGTGCTGGGTTCAGGCCCTGACGGCCGGGCCGGCGCAGTGGTTGAACTGCGTGACACCGGGGCCGACGACCGGCTCATGACCGTTGTCAACGTTGCGGGCGCCCCGGCATCCGTCCTGGCCGGTGCAGCGACGTGACGGGTGGTACCGCCGCAGAGGCGAACGATGGTGCGTTCCTTCCCCCGGTAGTCGATCCCGTCGACCATCGGCGTCACGTCAGTGACTACTTCCGACTCGAGCGGTGGGAGCTACCGTCGAAGGGAGTCGGCGACCCGTCGGTATCGCTCGGTGGCCGCGCCCCGATCGACGGCCATCATCGGGGACTCGGCGGCGGGCTACGAACCGGTGGGCTCCTGACCAACGTGGACTCACTCGGCGGATTCGCCAGCGGCCTGGCCGTCCTGCCTGGGTGGATCGTGACCACGTCGCTTCTGGCCACCGTGTCCGAACTCGTTCATGTCGGCCCCCTACGATTGCGGGCCGACGTCCTGCGCCTCGGTCGCTCCTCGTTGGTGACCGCGCTCGACGTGGTCGACGAAGGGGCGGACGAACGCCACGTGGCGGCAGCCACCATGACCTGTGCCATCCTCGACGCGGGGGCCATGGACCTCGACATCGTGCGTCCGTTCAGCATGGTCATGCCCCCGGCTCAGCCCGACCCGTCCCGACCCGAGGAGTTCTTCTGCATCGAGCCTGGGACAGGCCCGGTCACACGGTTGCAACTGGAGGACAGGCTCCGCAATCCGTGGGGGATCCTGCATGGTGGTGCGATCGCCATGCTGGCTGACGAAGCCGCCTGCCGGGCGGCAGTGGCCCACTCGCCCGCCGTCACCGGTCCCAACGGAGTGGCGGCCGCAGACACCGTGCTCCACTATTTGCGCCCCGTGAAGGTGGGTCCGGTGGAAGCCCGCTGCCGGGTTCTCGGCAGCCGGGCCGGGCGGGCCACCGTGCGGATCGAGATCCACGACATGGGTTCCGACGACCGGACGGTCACACTCGGGTCGGTCACCGTCCTAGCCGTATGACGGCGGCGACCGTTGGCATGGCCAGTTGCGAACGCCGCGCCACCGGGGACGTTCCGGATGTGATGGGAGCCCGGCTGCCACGCATAGGCTCGAGTGCGTACTCAATCGCTGGAAGCGGTGGGATGACGACATGTTGAAGGAATGGGGCCCCATCGGGGCATTGGTCGGCGAGTGGGAAGGCGAAGGCGGTCTCGACTCCGCTTATTCCCATGCCAAGGGCGAGGTTGTCGGTACCCCGTACCGGGAGAAGGTCACCTTCAAGCCGTTCGGGCCCGTCGACAACGGCAGCCAGCACCTCTACGGGCTCGACTACAAGACGGCGATGTGGCGCGATGACGGGGAGAACCCCTTCCACACCGAGGTCGGTTACTGGCTGTGGGATGGTGCCACGGGCGAAGTTCTGCGGGCCGTCGCCATTCCCCGTGGCATCACCGTTCTGGCCGGCGGCTTTGCTGCTGCTGACGCCACGGAGTTCACACTCAAGGCGGCAGTGGGCGATGCCCAGTATCCGATCGGCGAGGGTACGTATCTGACCAAAAATGCCAGTTCGGTCAGCTTCGAGACCACGATCACCTTGGGTGATGACGACACCTGGTCCTACGCGGAAATGACCATGCTGCGGATGAATGAGTTTCCGGATCTGCTCCCGCATTCGGACCACAACACAATGCACAAGGTCGGCTGAACCCGGCGTCTCGGGCCGGAGGCTGCGGAAACGGAATGACCCAAGGGCGGACACCCCGTGATTCGTGGCCTCCGGCCTGACCTCAACTCCGAGGTCGACCCAGCCGAGGTACCACTGCCGACTGGACAGCCGACGAGGAACTACCGTCGGAACTGGCGCCCGAGGGTCGGGACCGCGTAGCGACGTCGAGGAACCCCCATGAGCTCTATTGCCCCGCCTGTCGCCTCCATGGCCGGCAAGACCGTCATCATTACCGGGGGCAACTCCGGCATCGGCAAGGCCGCTGGAATCGCTCTGGCCACTGCCGGCGCCCGGATAGTCATCACCGCCCGGAATGAGCGGCGGGGCCAGCACGCTGTAGCCGACATCGTTGCGGCCAGCGGATCCGAGCACGTCGAGCTGTCGCTGTTCGACCTCGCTGACCTGTCCTCGGTCCGGACCGGTGCGGCCGATCTGCTCGAGCGGTGCCCGCGCATCGATGTCCTGCTGAACAACGCCGGCCTGATCCTGTCCGAGCGCCAACTCAGTGCCGAGGGTTATGAAGCCACGCTCGCCATCAATCACCTAGGTCCGTTCCTCCTCACCGACCTACTGCTGGACCGCCTGAAGTCGTCTGCACCGTCCCGCATCGTGAATGTTGCCTCTACGGCCCACAACTTCGCCCGGCGCGGCATGGTCTTCGACGACCTCATGGCCGAACGGTCCTACAAGGCAATGGAGGTTTACGGGCGGAGCAAGCTGGCCAATATCTTGTTTACGGCGGAACTGGCCAAGCGCCTGGAGGGCACGGGGGTCACGGCCAATTCGCTCCACCCCGGTTCGGTCGACACCGGCTATGCCCGCGATGGCGATACCACCGGCTTCATGGCCTGGGGAGTCAAGGTCTACGCCCTCCTCCCCATCACCCTCACCCCTGAAAAGGGCGCCCGGACATCGGTCTACCTGTGCTCGTCACCCGAGGTAGAGGGAGTATCGGGCCGGTATTTCGCGAAGTGCAAGGAGAAGACCCCGTCGGCCAACGCCCGGGACGAGGCCGCCGCCGCTCGCCTGTGGCAGGTCAGCGAGGACCTCGTCTCCGGCGCAGTCGATGGGTGAGCCGGGCTTCGTCGGTAGTCGATCAGAGCGGCTCGCCCTCGCCTAATTCGATCGCCGTCTCCGCTAGGGCTTCCGTGACCATCCCGGATCGGGTGGCCTGGTCCAGCGTCTGAGCACCCCTATTGTCGGCCCATAGTTCAGGCACCCGCCACAGCAGGACCCCGACGCCGACCAGGCAGGCCAAGCCGCCCGACCACACCGCGAACTCGGGTCCGCCGATGGCCGCTGCCACCCCGGTCTCGAGGTCGCCCAGACGCGGACCCCCGGCGACCACTGCGAAGAAGGTGCCCGACAGCCGGCCCTGGAGGTGGTCGGGCACGGCCCGTTGCTGCACATTCTGGCGGAAGACAGCGGAGATGATGTCGGCCGCACCGGCTACGACCAGGAGGGTGAGTCCGATCCATAACACGCGAACCACCCCGAAGACGGCGATGGTCCCGCCCCAGATGGCTACGCAGGCGGCGATGGCCCGGCCCTGGTGCCGGATCCGGGCCGTCCACCCGGTGAAGAGCGAGCCGAGGAGCGCACCGGCCCCGGGAGCCGCATAGAGGAGGCCGACGACGCCGGCTCCTCCGCCGTACAGGTGGACAGCAAGTGCGGGAAAGACGGCCCGCGGCATGCCGAAGATCATGGCGTTGAGATCGATCAGGTACGTGGCCGACAGCAGCCGCTCACTCTTCAGATGGCGGAACCCTTCGGTCATCGACCGCAGACCCATCGGGGTGCCACCGCCGGAGGGAACCAGGCGCGGGAGCAGCAGCACCGTCACCAGCGATAGCGCGAAGGTGCCGACATCGATCAGGTAGACCGTCGTCAGGCCCAACCGGGCGATGAGCACCCCGGCCAGGGCCGGGCCGACCACCATGGCAAGACCCATCGTGGTGGTCTGCAGCGTGACCGCGGCAGTCACGTCGGCGTCGGCCACCAGCATGGGGAGAGCGGCTCTCCTTGCTGGCCAGTCCATTCCCTGGAACCCGGCACTGGCGGCGGCACAGACGAACAGCACCCACACCTCGGGATGATCCAGAGCGGCGTTGACGGCCAGTCCGACCACGGCGATGGCCATGGCGAATTGGGTCACCGTGAGGACCCGCCTGCGGTCCCAGGCATCAGCCAGGGTGCCGCCCCACAGCGCCCCGGCCAGGAGCGGGATCAACCCGACGAAACCCAGCAGGCCCACCATGAACGTCGAGTGGGTCAGGTGGAAGGTCTGGTAGCCGAGAGACACCAGGGTGAGCTGGCTGCCGATGGCCGAGACAGTCTGCCCGCCGTAGAGGCGCCGGAAGTCCCGCGAGTTCCGCAGGGGTGAGACATCGGCGAAGATCGCAGCCACCCGACAACGGTACCGGTACCGCCGATCACTCCCGGCGGGAAGAGTCCACTCCTGCGTCGACTACGTGACGCCACTTGGGTGGCGAGGCTGGATACACTGATGGCATATGGCAGCAGGGGACATGGACTCAGCGAGCACGGCCAAGCACGACCAGGCCTTGGCCATGGTCGAGACAGCGGGTGCCGACCGGCGGCCCGAACGGGACACCTTCGTACGCCACATGGCGGTCTCCATTGCCGGTGTGTCTACTGCTTGCAGCAAAGCCGCCCTGGTGTCGAGCGCCAAGGCTGTTCGAAAGACCCTCGCCCCCGAGTGAGTCGGCGGCCCCGGGTCGCACGCAATTCCGATGTGCTGAGCAGCTCCTACCAGTACCCGGCCATCAGTTCAGTCGACCAACCCGGCTGGTGCACCTCGCCTCTGGGGGCGAACTCCGCCAGGTAGGGCTTCACGTCGAGCACTGGCGTCCCGTTTGCCGCATCGAGCCCGGCGACCTCGATGAAGTGCCTGCTGATCCCCACCAGATGGCAGACCGTCACCCCGATCCGGTTGGGACGGTCCTTCGTTCGTTGGGCCAAGATGCCCACCGACGGCCAGTCGGTGCTGACCCACGGACGACGAGAACCGCGGCACACGGCTCCCTCATTGACTCGATCGAAGCAGAAGACAACTTCGATGTGTGAGAAGTCAGCCAGGCCGTCGGTAGCACCGGCCTCGACTTCAGTCGGGAAGAATTAGATGATGGCCGCAACCGGTCCCCAATCGTCGTCGATTGCATCGGTCCGTCCACCGATCACCCGCCCGATTGGTCGCATGGTGATCGGTGCGGCGTTCGAAGTGAGAGTGGAGGCGGTCATCGTGTCTCCTCGAGCGGTCCTTCGGTGTCGAGGTCCTGTCCCTCGAACTGGATCC
This sequence comes from Acidimicrobiaceae bacterium, assembly GCA_043784065.1. Taxonomy (GTDB): domain Bacteria; phylum Actinomycetota; class Acidimicrobiia; order Acidimicrobiales; family RAAP-2; genus Bog-756. Next base: position 1,994 of record JAYVYR010000080.1, on the reverse strand, counting down.
GGTAGAGCTCGGCGTACTGTCCACCGGCCGCCAACAGGTCTTCGTGGCGGCCCCGCTCCACGATGCGCCCACTGTCGAGCACCAGGATCATGTCTGCCTCGCGGACCGTCGACAGCCGGTGGGCGATGACCAGCGAGGTCCGGCCCTGCAGGGCCGTGGCCAATGCCATCTGCACCGCCGCTTCCGACTCGCTGTCCAAATGGGCGGTGGCCTCGTCCAGGACGACGATCTCCGGGGCCTTCAACAGCAGGCGGGCGATGGCCAGGCGTTGCTTCTCTCCACCCGAGAGCCGATAGCCGCGGTCGCCGACCACGGTATCGAGCCCGTCGGCCAGCGAGTCGACCATGGTGGCGATCTGGGCACCGGCCAGGGCCGAGGCCAGCTCTCCTTCTGTGGCATTCGGACGGGCGTAGAGGAGATTGCCTCGGATGGTGTCATGGAAGAGGTGGGCATCCTGTGTGACCACTCCCACGGTGGCGGTCAGCGACTCCAAGGTGGCCTGGCGGATGTCGAGATCGTTGATCCGGATTGCGCCGGACTGCACATCATACAGCCGGGGAAGGAGCTGGCTTATGGTGGTCTTGCCAGCACCTGACGGGCCGACGAGGGCCACCATCTGGCCGGCCTCCACGGTGAACGACACGTCGAAAAGGATCTGGCTCGACACCGTGGTATCCAGGACGGCTACCGACTCGAGGGAGGCCAGCGACACCTCCTCGGCGCTCGGGTACCGGAAGTCGACATGCTCGAACTCGATTGTGGCCGGACCCGCAGGCACCGACCGGGCGTCAGGGCTGTCGACGATCATGGGCGGGAGGTCGAGCACCTCGAAGACCCGGTCGAAGGAGACCAAGGCTGTCATCACGTCGATCTGCACGTTGGACAGCGCGGTCAGCGGCCCGTACAGGCGGGTGAGGTAGGCGGCCAATGCCACCACCGTCCCGACCGTCAACGCACCGTTGACGGCCTGAACGCCGCCCCACCCGTAGACGACGGCAGTGGCCAAGGCGGCGGTCAGGCTGAGGGCGGCAATGAAGAACCGGGCGTACATCGCCTGGGTGATCCCGATGTCGCGCACCCGACCAGCCTTGGCCTCGAATGCACCACGCTCCTCGTTCGGCCGTCCGAATAACTTGACCAGCAGGGCACCCGAGACATTGAATCGCTCGTTCATGGTGTTGTTCATCTCGGCGTTGATACCGTAGGACTCTCGGGTGATGACCGACAGTCTCCGGCCCACCCGCTTGGCCGGAATCACGAAGATGGGCAGGATCACCAGGCTGATCAACGTGATCTGCCACGACAGCAGGAACATCACGATCAGGACGAGTGTGACGCTGATCAGGTTGGAGACGACCGAGGACAGGGTGTCGGTGAACGCCTGCTGGGCCCCGATGACGTCGTTGTTGAGCCGACTGATCAACGCGCCTGTCTGGGTGCGGGTGAAGAAGGCAATGGGCATCTTCTGAATATGGGCGAATACCTGCGAGCGCATGTCATAGATGAGGCCTTCGCCCACAGAAGCTGACACATACCGGATCCCGATGGACAGACCGGTGTCGACGAAGGCGATTACAGCGGCGAGGATCGACAGGCTGATGATGAGGCGCTTGTCCGGGTGGGCGCCAGTCAGGCTGTTGATGATCGAGCGGAACAGTAGCGGGTTGATGATTCCTAAGAAGGCCTCGACGGTGACCAGCACCAGGAAGGCGGCCAGGATCTTGCGGTAGGGGCGTGCGAACTGGAACATGCGCTTGCCGGTGCCCTTGGTGACTTGCTGGGTCTTGACCGAGTCGTCCCGACGCATGGAGCGCATAACGGACCCGAACTGGCCGCCGCCCCCCATGCCGTGGCCAGCCATGCTCAAGGTGTCGGACCGGGGGCTTCGCAGGGGTGGCGCATGAGCCGGACCCTACCAACTGGACCTTCGTCACCGATCTGGCGCTGAAGGCGGCGAGGACTCCCGCGCCGCTCACGGAGAGCCGGTCGCAGTG
>JAYVYR010000079.1:0-11934 GCA_043784065.1 Acidimicrobiaceae bacterium | reverse complement strand
GTCGGATGTGCATCCTTGCACCATTAACGTGGCGCAGCCTGGCACCATCAAAGTATTCATACAGATTTCAGCGCGGTAGCGAGCCGCGTCCAGTCAGGTTCGTGGTGCGGCAACCCGAAGCGCAGGCTGGGGGGATCGGCGAACAGGCGAGTCAATATGCCCTGACGCGCCAGCCGTTCATACCAGTCGGCGGCATCCGGCGTGCGCACCCACTGAAACAACGCGGTGCCCCCCGTGGGCGCCAGCCCGTGATCGCGCAACAAGGCGGCGAGACGCGCGCCCGCTGCAGGCAACGCCGCACGCGCGGCCTGCTGCCACGTGGTGTCCGCCAGCGCGGCGCGCGCCACCCAGCGCGACGGCGCGCTCACTGCCCACGGTCCCAGCACCTTGTTCAACGCAGCCAGCAACGCGGGTTCGGCCAGCACAAACCCCACCCGCGCGCCGGCCAGGCCGAAAAACTTGCCCAGGCTGCGCAAGATAATCAGGCCGGGGCGTGATCATCGAGGTACCCGTCTGACCCGGTGCGATGAGCCCTGCCGGCTGGGTAGCTGCTACCACCATGGAGGCCACTCCCACTGCATATCCTGGCTATGCAGTGACGAGGATTCCGGCCACCCCCGCCACGAGACCCAGTCCCATCCGCGCCGCTGTTCGGACGATCGCCCGCTTACACGGCATCTTCGATGCGATGGTCACCATGTCCGGATCCCCCACTTGCAACCGAGCGGTGTCCATCGTTGTGCAAACGCGTCGCGATCGCCCATGGATCCCGTGCACCTTGTCCATCGCCTCGAGCGGCACCTGTCACACGTGGATTTCGATCCATGATCGACCTACAGGAAAGTTCAGCCCTCGATCAGCTCGGCGTGACACCATGGAGCCCGCTCGCCATCTCAACCGGCCGTCGGACATGGAGCCATCCGTAGATGGTGGGAAGCCCGTCGCGCCGATAGGCCGCCAGCAGTTCGCTGGATACAGTGGGCCAGCCATCGAGAGCGGCAGCCACCTCGCCCGGTTGCCAGCGGAACGTGGTCAGTTCGAGCCCATTGCTCCCCAAATTGGTCTCGACCCGCTCCGATTGGGGATCCCAGCCGTCAAGGATCGGCTCGTAGGTGAGGATCAGATGCCCGCCTGGCCGAACCAACCGGCGAACGCTCCGCAGGATCCCAGGGAGATCCGGGGTGAATTCGAACCCCCCGATGGCCGTGACCACGTCGAACCGCTCGTCGGTCTCGTCCACGTATGTCCGCAGGTCCGCAAGGACACACCGGGCAACTGGTACCCGGGTAGCGGCTCGGATCACCATGGCTTCGGCGATATCGACCCCCACCAGAGCCGCCCCGGGCAGGACCCGCTCCAGTTCGAGCAGGGTGGCACCCGTCCCGCAGGCCAGATCCAGGGCGTCATCGACAGGCCCGACCTCCGACAGGGCCTCGGCCAGACGGTCGTTGAGCAGCCATCCAGAGTCTCGGGCCGCTTCGTCGTACCCGGCGGCGAACTGTTCGAAGTAACGCCGCGCCCGGCCGATCGTCTGGTCCATGACTGGTTCGTCGGCCACCCGTCGATGCTGCCAGGTCCGTCGAGGACCGGCAATCAGCCAATTCAGTGCGCTCGAACCGTGTAGCCGATGGGTGGCCTCCGTCCGCTACCAGTAAGATGTCATGCGACGACAGGAGGTCACCCTGTCCTGGACGAGACGAGGCAAGTTGCCAGATTCATCCGCAGGCTCCGTGGGGCTCGCTACCACTCCCACCAGCCTAAAGCCTGTCATCGACGTGCTGCCTGACTCCGTCTACGACAACCCGACGTGGCGGGGGCTAATGTACTTCTTCCGGGATGCCGCAATGTACGTGGCCCTGCTCGCCATCTTGGTCGTGGTATCCAACGTATTCGCGGTCCTCGCGCTCGAGCTGGCCATGGGTCTGGTGGTTTCCGGCCTCTTCATCGTCGGGCACGATGCCGCCCACGGCGCACTGTTCTCCTCCAAACGGATGAATTCCACGGTCGCCCACATCGCCATGCTGCCGAGCTTCCATGTATACGAAGGATGGGTGCTCGGCCACAACCGCGTCCACCACCCCTATACGGTCCGCCAGGGCTACGACTTCGTATGGCACCCGACCACCCCTGAGCAGTTCGCCCAACTTGGTCCGTGGCGCAAGGCGGTCCACCGGTTCGAGTGGTCGTGGGCGGGAGCTGGGGTCTACTACGCCCACCAGGTGTGGTGGAAGAAGATGATGGTGGGCCAGAACCCGGCCCGTTGGGTCAAGGCCATCCGACGCGATCGTTGGATCGTCACCGCCTTCATCGCCGGGATGCTGGTCCTATTCACCGCCATCGGCATGGTCCAGGGTGGATCGATCGCCGGGATCATATGGTTGGACGTTCGAACGGTCCTCTTCCCCTTCGTTGCCTTCTCCTACCTGATCGGTACCGTGGTCCACACCCAACACATCGCACCGGACATCCGATGGTGGAAGAAGGCGGAGTGGAACAAGTTCAAGGCCCAGATGGAAGGCACCACCGTCTTGCGGGTCCCGAAGGGCGTCAATTTCTTCCTGCACTGGATCATGGTGCACGTCCCCCACCACGTGGACATGCGGGTGCCGATGTATCACCTCGAGGAGGCGGCCCGCGCCATCGAGGAGGCATTTCCTGGAACCGTCATCGACAAGCCACTTCGCTTCAAGGACTTCGTCGCCAACTCCCGGTCCTGCAAACTCTACGACTTCGATGCCGGCCGCTGGATGACCTACAGCGAAGGGCGTCTGAGCTCAACTACCGCTACCACCTGATCCGTCCCTGCATCGCTTCGGTCCGGACGGGGCAGGCCCAGTGGCGAGGGTGGCAGCAGGCCCCTAGGGAAGGTCAGGGTCAGAAGTGGACCTTGGACCCTGACACTTTCTGGTCGCCAGCCTTAAGGTGCCGTGGACATCGACACCCCAGGGGGAGGCGACATGGATCGGCTGAGCGCGCTCGACACGGAGTTCCTTCACCTGGAGGATGGTTCCGTCCATATGGCTATCGCCGGAGCCTGCGTCTTCACTGATCCGCCCCCGACCATCGGCGAGGTCGAAGCCCTGCTCAACTCGAAGATGCATCTCATCCCCCGCTATCGCCAACGGGTGCGAACCGTGCCCTTCGAGCTTGGTCGGCCGGTGTGGGTCGACGACCCCAACTTCGACCTCGGCTACCACGTGCGTCACACGGCCCTCCCCAAACCCGGCGACAATGACGCCTTCTGCCGGCTGATGGGCCGGCTCATGTCCCAAGACCTCGACCGTGATCGGCCCCCGTGGGAAATCTGGTTGGTGGAGGGCCTGGCCGGCGGAAGATGGGCCCTGGTCTTCAAAGTGCACCACTGCATGGTCGACGGGATTGCCGGAGTGGGTCTGCTGACCGCCGTGCTCGATCTCGTCGCCGAGGCCCCCGTGGCGGCACCCGAGCCGTGGTCTCCTGAAGCCGAGCTCCCGGGGGTGGCCAAGGTCCTCGATGCCTGGGGAGGGTTGGCGGGCGACGTGCTCGGGGCCGTCCGGACCGTACCCGGCTCAGTCGTCCACCCGATACGAGCGCTCCAGACTGTGGCGGCCACGGTGAACGGTGCCCGTCGGTTCATCGAGCGCCTGACACCAACACACGCACTCTCGATCGAGGGCCCGGTCGGACCGCATCGGGTCTGGGCTCACGCGTCAGCTGCCCTCGACGACGTGAAGATGATCCGCTCGGCATACGGAGGAACCGTCAATGATGTCGTCCTCGCTGCAGTGGCCGGCGGCTACCGGGCGCTCCTCATCGAACGGGGGGATGACGTCGATGCGGCGGTGGTTCGCTCGCTCGTCCCGGTGTCGACCCGCAGGGACGACAGCAGGGGGATTCCCGACAACCGGGTCTCGGCTCTGCTGTACGACCTGCCGGTGCACCTCGACGACCCGGTTGAGCGCCTCGAATCGGTTAAGGCGCAGATGTCCGAGCTCAAATCCTCGGGCATCGCCGAAGCCGGACAGGTACTGGCCTCGGCAAGTGACCTGGTGCCGCCCATGCTGCTCGGGGCAGTCAGCCGCACCATGATTCGATCGATGCACCGCTTCGGACAGCAGTCGCTCAACACCGTCACGACTAATGTGCCCGGTCCACAGGTGCCCCTCTACTGCCTCGGTCGCCTGATGGACGAGTATCGGCCGTTCGTGCCGATCAGCCACGGGCTCCGAGTCGGCACGGCCATCCTCTCCTACAACGGGAGGCTCTTCTTCGGAGTCACCGGCGATTTCCGGACCACGCCCGATGTCCAAGTTCTCGCCGATGCGGCGGCAGACGGCATCGACGAGCTCCACGATCGTGCGCTCGAGTCGCTTGGCGACCATCGGCCGGCTTGAGTGGGCGGGAGCCGGTGACCGGCACTCACAGACTCAGGAAGCGTCAGAAGGTCAGGACGCCGCGGGCGAGCTTGCCCGCCTCCATGTCCTCCACGATCTCCCGGAATCCCTCGAGCGGCTTCTGTTCAGTGACCAGTTCGTCGAGCATGAGTTTGCCCGACAGGTAGAGCTCGACCATGAGTGGAATGTCGTGGTGGGGGCGGGACGAGCCATACCTGCATCCGAGCAGGCCCCGGTCGACATAGGCCAGAGCATTTACATCGACGGACACCTCAGTTCCCTGGGGTGGGATACCGATGGCCAGGGCATTGCCGCCCCAGTCGAGCACGTCGAGGGCATTGCGCAACACCGCCGGGTGGCCGACACAGTCGAAGGACCAGTTGACACCACCGGTCCACCCGAGGGCACCCGATACCTGGGATGGTCCTGGTGGGACGATCTCCCGGATAGCGGCAACTGCGTCGGCCTCCGCGGCGTTGATGAAGTGGGTGGCGCCGAATTGTCGGGCCAACTCCTCCTTCGATGCCAGTGTGTCGACGGCGATGATCCGGCTCGCCCCGGCCAGGCGTAGGCCTTGGATCACATTGAGTCCCACACCGCCCACACCGAACACGGCCGAGGTCTCCCCTGGCTGCACCTTCGCCCGGTTGAGTACTGCGCCGACACCAGTCAGCACACCGCATCCGATCAGGCAGGCCGACGTCATAGGCACTTCCTTCGAGATCTTGACGGCCTGGACTTCCTTGACGATGGTCGACTCGACGAATACCGAGGTGGCGGCGAAGTTCGAGGCCGGCTCGCCCTTGTAGGTGAAGGGTGTCGATACGTTGCCCAACGTCTTGACGCACCACGTCGGGTGACCTGTGGCGCAAGCACGGCACGTCCCGCAACTGGCCAGGGTGGCGATCACCACGTGGTCGCCAGGCTTGACCGATCGAACTTCGCCGCCCACCGCCTCGACCACGCCGGCACCCTCGTGACCCAGCACAGACGGTGCCTTCCACGGAATCGTGCCGTTCATGACCGACAGGTCGCTATGACAGACGCCAGCAGCCCCGATGGCCACCCGGACCTCGGTGGGCCCAGGGTCCCCGATGGTCAGCTCGTCGGTGACCTCGACGTCGGTCCCTGTGAAGACGATACCTCGCACGTGATGCTCCTTCTGCTCGGTGATGCGGTCAGCTCGGTGATGCGGTCAGGTAGCGAAGCGAGCCCGCAACTCACGCTTGAGGACCTTGCCGCTGGCATTCGTCGGCAGGACGTCTACGAGCTCGACTCGGCGCGGGACCTTGAAGTTGGCGAGCTGCTCCTTGCCGAACGCCGGCAGGGCATCGGCAAGGCCGCTGGTGTCGGCATCGGGGCGGGCCACCACAACAGCCAGACCGACCTCGCCCATGCGGCGATCGGGAATCCCGATTACGGCCACCTGACCGACCGCTGGGTGGCGGCGCAGGACGGCCTCGACCTCGGCCGGATAGACATTGAACCCGCCCGACACGTACATGTCCTTCAAGCGGTCGGTGACGGCCAGGTTGCCGGCGGAATCGACGAAACCCACGTCTCCTGTATGGAGCCATCCGTCGCCGTCGATTGCCGCAGCAGTGGCGTCAGCATCGTTGAAGTAGCCGGACATCACGTTGTACCCCCGCACCACAATCTCCCCCGACTCGCCGGTCGCCACTTCCTCCCCGTCAGCGTCAATGATGCGCAACTCGACATCAGGAATGACTCGGCCCGATGTCGCCGAGATCACTTCTGCCGAATCGCCACGCCGACACATCGTCACCGTCCCCGTCGCCTCAGTCAGCCCGTAGGCGGTCAGCACCGTCTCGATGTCCATCTCGGACCAAAGCGACCGAATCAGTTCGACCGGAACAACGGCGGCGCCGGTCACCACCAGCCTCAACGTCGACAGGTCATAGGCGTCACGCTTCGGGTGATCGAGGATCGCTTGGAAGATGGTGGGAGGACCGGGCAACACGCTGATCCGCTCGTCGGCTACCCGTTGCAGCACCACATCGACGTCGAATACCGGCTCCGGCACCATGGTCGCCCCGGCCATCAGACAAGACAGGATGCCCGCTTTGTACCCAAACGTGTGGAAGAACGGATTAACGATCAGGTAGCGGTCTCCGGCCCGTAACCCCACCACTTCAGCCCAAGTTGCGAAGGTCCGGAGCGTCTGCCCATGGGTCGTCATGGCGCCTTTGGGGTGTCCGGTCGTCCCGGAGGTGAACACCAGATCAGAGAGGTCGCCTGCGGTAAGGGATGCCGTCCGGCCGGCGGCCACGTCGGCTTCGCACAGGCCCGCCTCGCTCAAGAAGTCTGCCCAGCCGACCGTTCGGGTTGCGGCCGTGGTGCTGACAACTTCGCCGACCCCGTCAGTGCGCAGGACTACCACTCGCTCGAGATCGGGCAACAGTGCACCGGTTGCCACTGCCTCATCGAGCAGTGCGGGGTAATCCGTGCCGAGGAACCCCTGGACGGTAAAGAGGATTCGGGCCCCCGATGCTCGCAGGATATACGCCGCCTCAGCCCCCTTATAGCGGGTATTGAGCGGAACAAGGAGAGCCCCAGCGCCCACTGCGCCCAGCGCGGCGACGATCCACTCAGTGCAGTTGGGGGCCCAAACCGCCACACGGTCGCCGGGCTCGATCCCGTTGGCCATCACCGCTCGAGTGGCGGTCGCCACCTCGTCGGCCAATCGGTCGAACGACCAGCGGGTGGTCGTTCCGCCCGGACCGTGTCGATCGACCACTGCTTCGGCCCCGCCGAAGCGGGCGGCGGCGTCTTGCACCAGGCCGGGCAACGTCGCCCATACGAGGTCGCCGCGGGGATCAGTCACATCTGACACGCCGCCAGGGTAGTGCATTGTCCCGAAGGCGTTGTCGGCCGCGGTGCTCCCCTTCAGGCGTGCTGGCTGCTGACAGATACGACCTCGCCGGTCATGAAGGTGGCGTAGTCACTGGCCAGGAATGCGATCACATTGGCCACCTCCCATACCTCGGCGCCCCGGCCGAAGACTTCGCGACGGGCGAGTTCGGCCAATTCGTCGTCGGCCATCACCTTGTTGAGGAACGGGTGCACGGCCAGACTCGGCGAAACAGCATTGATGCGCACGCCGTGGAGCGCGGCCTCGACGGCTGAGCACCGGGTGAGGGCCATCACGCCGGCTTTCGCCGCGGCGTAGTGAGCTTGGCCGGCCTGGGCCCTCCAGCCCAAGACGCTGGCGTTATTCACGATGACACCGCCCTTGCCTCGCGCGTAGAAGTGGCGAAGCGCGGCCCGGGTGCACCGGAACGTTCCGGTCAGGGTCACGTCGAGCACCAGGTCCCACTGATCGTCGCTCATATCGACCACGTCGACCTGACCGCCCAGGCCTGCGTTGTTGACAGCCACATCGAATCCTCCGTGCTCGGCCGCCGCAGCGTCATACAGTCCCTGGACCTCCGCCTCCACAGTGACATTGCACGCCACGGCCAGTGGGCGTACACCCTTGGCCTCTGGCAGATCGGCCAAAGCGTCGGCCGTCTCGCCGAGTCGGCGCTCGTGGGCGTCGGACACCACCACGATGGCGCCCTCTTCGATACACCGCTTCGCCGTAGCGAAGCCGATCCCGGTGCCGGCGGCAGCAGTGACCACCACCACCTTGCCTTCCAGCAGGCCGTGGCCGGCCGGGGGCTCAGGAGCTGCCGGCAGGCCGGTCTGTCGGCCAGTCGGTGCATTCGTCAATGGAGGGCCCCTTTGGGCTCGGCTGGCAGGCCGAGTACCCGTTCACCGATGATGTTCTTCTGAATCTCGTTGGAGCCGCCGTAAATCGTCTCGGAGCGGCTGAACAAGAAGGTGCGCTGGAACTCGTCGAGTTCGTAGGGTGGTGCCTCGGCCACCAGTCCGGCCAAGCCGCGCACATCCATGGCCAGTTCACCCAACTGCTGGTGCCAGGTGGACCAGAAAAGTTTGATGATCGATGCCTCAGGCGGGGCCACGGGTCCGTCGTAGCCGGACAAGCTACGCAGCGTATTGTAGCGAAGTACCTCGAGCTCGGCATACGAACGGGCCAGCCGCTGACGGATGACGGGGTCCTGCGCCCGTCCGTTCTCGAGGGCCGCTGCCACCACGTGGCCGAGTTCGCGCCGGAACGACAGCTGATGACCGAGCAGGCCAACTCCCCGTTCGTAGCCCAGCGTGGCGAGCGCCACCCGCCAGCCGTCACCCGCCTCCCCCACCACCAGGTCTTTCGTCGTCCGGGCACCATCGAAGAAGACTTCGTTGAACTCCGAGGTCCGGGTCAGCTGGGTTATCGGGCGGATCTCGACTCCGGGTTGGTTCATCGGTACGAGCAGATAGGACAGGCCCTTGTGGCGGATGGAGCCCGGCTCCGTCCGGCACACGACGAAGCACCAGTCGGACTGGTGAGCCAGAGATGTCCAGACCTTCTGGCCGGTGATGACCCACTCATCGCCGTCGAGCTCGGCCCGGGTGGACAAGTTGGCCAGATCGCTGCCGGCGTTGGGCTCGGAGTATCCCTGGGACCACAGCTCGGTTCCGTCCACGATCCGGGGGAGGAACCGGTCCTGTTGGGCCTTCGTGCCGTACTGGATCAGTGTGGGACCGAGCAGGCCCTCACCCAGGATGCTGACCCGGCCTGGAGCCTTGGCCTTCACGTACTCTTCGTTGAAGATCACCTGGTGGGCGATCGTTGCGCCTCGACCACCGAATTCGACAGGCCAGCCAAGACAGGTCCATCCGCCGCTGGCCAGGACTTTCTCCCACTCGAGTCGGACATCGAAGCCGTAGGTCTCGTCCCCTGATCCACCCCGACCTCCGAGAGCGGCGAACTCCCCCGCCACGTGTTCCACCATCCAGGTCTGGACCTCATCGCGGAAAGCCTCGTCTTCTGGTCTGTCGCGAAGGTCCATGGTGCGGGGTGTCCTGGGTGGTGAGGATGCGAGTGATCTGACGCGACGTTAGCAAAGTGGAATTGGTGCCCATCCAAGGTCCGGACGGCGGCCTGACGACGGGACCCGGCGAGGCGAGGCCAACCCCGATTCCGGCTGTGGTCTGAGCCGACCGGATCGATTCGGTCCGGTGCGAAACGAAATGTGCCCCGTGGGGACTGCACTTCGTCGGGAACACCTCGTTGCCGGCCGGTGTTGAACACATCGATCGCTGTCGGGCACCACCGGAAAGCACCAATCGGGCCGACGCCCCAGGAGAAACGAGAAATCGCAATGAGCACTACGAACGATCCCGCCACCAGCGGCGCCAAGGTCGACCTCACTGACGAGGAATGGAGGGCCCGTCTGTCACCTGAGCGCTACGCGGTCCTGCGTCAGAAAGGCACGGAGCCCGCATGGTCCGGCGAACTGCTCCACGTCGAAGGGAGCGGGATGTTCACCTGCGCCGGCTGCGGTGCCGAACTGTTCCCCACAGAAGCCAAGTTCGAGTCCGGCTCAGGCTGGCCCAGCTTCACCCGCGCCCTGGCTGATGGCACCATCGTGGAGCACAAGGATCGGTCGTTCGGCATGAGTCGCACCGAAATCACCTGTGCCGGTTGCGGCGGACACCTGGGCCACGTGTTCCCCGATGGACCGGCTCCGACGGGTCTGCGCTACTGCGTGAATTCGTTGTCCCTCGAGTTCGAGCCCACCGAGGACTGACCTCGGGGCCGCCTTCCAATTCTTCCACCCCCGCGCTCCGCCCCCGACCTCCCCCGGCGGGGGCGGTGTCGCGTGGTCGGGGAGCAGAGTCACGAACGGGTGGGTTCAGCTGGCGACCAGGCGCTCCTCCAGGAGTTGGAAGAGCGAGCCGAGGGAGTCGGCTTCATCGACTCCGCCCGATCGCACGAGCACCCGGCTGGCATCGGCCAGGGCCTGGCATGCCTCAAATGCCTCATCCTTGGACAAGATCACTCGGACCTCGAAGTGGATGGGTGCGCCCGAACGGCCGTCAGGCACTGACCCCATCCTCGGTGAACGAACCACCGTCGACCTCGGTAGCCGGCCGGACCACTCGATGGACGTCGACGGTGGCGAACCGCAGGGCAGGACCAACCTCGTCAGCCACGATCTCTATCTTGAAGCGCTTGTCGCCGTCTTCGGTCTCCCAGCTCCGCTGCTCGAGCCGACCGGTGACGATCACCCGCATTCCCTTGGTCAGGCTGAGGGCGACGTTCTCGGCCAGGTCCCGCCATGCGACGACATCGAAGAACGAGGTCGACTCTTCCCATTCGTTGGTCTCCCGGTTCTGCCAGCGGCGGTTGGCGGCCACGCCGAGCGTGACCGTGGCCTGGCCGTCGCGGGTATAGCGGATCTCGGGGTCCCGGGTCAGGTTCCCGACGATCGTCGTCGTGGTTGCACTGCTCATTGTCTATCCCTCCATGCACCGGAGTGCGTCGCCGCCGGCCACATCAGCGACCGGTCGGGCCTCCCCAACGGGCGGCAACGGCACTCTCGGACGGTCACCTTGCCGCCGCCCCGACCACCACCTGACGAGCTCCTTGCCCGGCACCTTGCCCAACCATGCGGACCTGGCCTTACCGGGAAAGTCCGGCGAATGAAAGAATCTGGGTCATGGTTCTCACTTGGACCGACGACCCATACGGCGACGATATCTACACCGAGCCCGATGGAGACCCGAACACACTCGCCAATCTGGGGCCCCTGACTCCGATGGCCGGCGTCTGGCAGGGCATGGGAGGCTCCGATGAGCACCCCGAGATCACGGCATCGCCCTCCTTCAGCGAACTGTTCGAACGGCAGCCGATCGACCGCCAGACCAACGGGCCCCAACTGTTCTACGGACTCCGCCATCACACCCACATCACCAAGCCCGGCGAAGTGGAGACCTTTCATGATCAGGTCGGCTACTGGCTGTGGGGACCGGCCGTCACCACGATGACCTTGACCCTGGGAATCCCGCGGGGCCAAGTTCTCATGGCCGGCGGGATCGCCGCGCCTGATGCCACCGAGTTCGAGGTCCGGGCGACCGTCGGGTCCGAGATCTACGGGATCCTCTCCAATCCTTTTCTCGACAGGCACTTCCGCACCCTCAGCTACCGGATGCACATCACCGTCCATGCTGACGGCACATGGTCCTATCAGGAGGAGAGGATCCTCGATATTCCCGGCCGGGAGCCGTTTCCCCGCGTCGATCGGAATACCCTGACCCGGGTGGCACCCCCGACGCCCAACCCGTTGGCCCGCTAGGCGGGCACCTCCAGGGCATCGTCAGGCGTCCCCGGCTCCACCGATGTACGTCGGGCCTTCCCCGGAAGATGCACCAGTTGGTGGCCCACGACGAACAGGACGAGGTACACGACCACTACACCCACCACCCCATATGCGGCGATGACAAGCAGATGCATCCCGATTGCCCTACCGTCGAAGTAGGCGATGCCGCGGGCGGCAGCGGTGCCAGCGCCGGAGGGGATCCATGGTCCGATCGCGCGCCAAAATGTGGGGAGCAGAGGCCAGGCGTAGGCGCCGCCCGCGCTCGGGTTGCCCAGCACGACGAACAGGAGGATTGTCAGGCCGATCCCGACAGTACCGGCCACCACCTG
>JAYVYR010000078.1:0-2796 GCA_043784065.1 Acidimicrobiaceae bacterium | reverse complement strand
CTGCTCGAAGCCCTGGGGCATGCCGCAGTCGATGCCCGCTGCTCGGTGGCCTGGTTCTCCATCGAGGACCTGGGCGTGCTGGTGCGTCGGCACCGACTGGACGACAGCGTGGCCAAGGCCCTCGCCCCCATGCTCCGTTCCGACGTCATCGTGGTCGACGACATCGGCCTGCTCCCAGTCAGCGAAGAGGCAGCCGAAGGTCTCTACCGGCTGGTGGACGCCGCCTATGAGCGCCGGTCGGTGGCCATCAGCTCGAACCTCCACCCCTCGGGCTTCGACGAGCTCATGCCACCGAGCCTCGCCACCGCCCTCGTCGATCGTCTGCTGCACCATGCCCATGTGGTCCAGACCTCGGGAGAGTCCATCCGCCTTCAGGACGCAACCAGTGGGAAGGGGGTGAAGCCTCTGACCAAGTGACCCGAGCGCGAGGGTGGGGAATTCCGTGGCCATACCTGGGGAGCACGATGGCCATACCCGGGGAGTTCAGATGGCCGCCTGTGGGGAGAAACCGGTGTCCGTTGACAGGAAGAGGGCAGGGAACCCTTCCATCGCCGCAGGTCAGCTGCCTCTCGGCCGGAGAACACGTCGAGCAGCACGCCGGTGTCGACGTCGACCACTCCGGTCACCAGCACCCGCCGCCGTTTCCTTCGGGCGTGGAGGAACATGGTCTCGTCGAGGCCGACGGCGGTCACCTCGGCCAGACGCGCTGGGTCCTCGACGATGGGCGTCCCGACGTCTACCACGGACCGCCAGGCGGCATCCCAGCCCACCCCGAAGTTGCGGGCGCAGCGGGCCACAGAGGAGTTCTCCTCGCCCACCCGTCGACAGATCTCGGCCCTGGCCCGGTTGGTGAGGTGTTGGCGGGGACGGACCAGCCATGTCTGTTCCGTCCAGGTCTTCACCGGACAGTCTGGATCCACACAGCACCAGATGCGCTTGCGTAACCGGATCCGGACCGGGCGCTCTCCTTGGGCCAGGTCCCGCAAGAGGACCTCGCGCCGGTCCTTCGCACGCGCTCGCGTGCCACACCCCGAACACCCGACGATCGCCGGCGTCGTCTCCACCACGTACTCCAGCTCGTCGTCGAGTTCGTTCACCTCGAGCAGCCGAAATCCCGGCAGCCCGAGGATCGCAACGATAGGTTCATCCACCGCAGGGGCCTTCCTTTCACGTAGCCGTTCGACAGCCACGAGAATGGCGAGGCCCCTGCCTCTATTGGTGGATTCTTCCGCCGGGGCTCAGGTGGGCGCTCCCAGCTTCATCGCGATGAGCCGGCAACGGCCCGTGACCACAGAGGAAAGCCACAGAACCCCCGGTCAGCCAGCAACAACATTCCTGGGCTCAATCGGTCGATCATCTCGCCCGCCATCGTGTTCTCCCCCGTCGTGTACTTCCCGACGACGGCATCGAAGATGGCATGGGCACTGCATTCAGCCACCGCTACCACCCGAGCCTGGGGGAATGCAGCCCGTTCGCCCTTGTTGACGCCTGGTCGTCCGAAGTGGACAGCGTTCTCTGGAGTGTCGGCAACGTCAAGACTCGTTCCGTCGATGGCGACAAGACGACGCCCCCCAACCACGCTCCCGGTGTCTCCGATCCGGCCAGGGGAGCCGCCACCCGGGAGAACAATTCTGGCTCTTCGGATTTCACGGGGGGCTGACCACACCAAGCAGTGACCAGTTGGGCTTGCCGGCATAGAGGAGTGACCGGATGCGGTAGTTGGCGAAGTTGGTGAAACCGAACGCACCGCGCTTGACCCACTTGATGAGGTTGTTGACGGCCTCGGTGGGTCCGTTGCTGACGTGGGCGCTGTGCCAGGCGGCGATCTGGAGACGCCAGCGCTTGAGGGTGCGACCGAGGGAGCGGACTTCGAGCGGCATGTCCTTGTCGGTCATGTCACGGACGAGTTCGTCGACGAAGGTGAGCGCCAGTTCTGCGTCGCTGTGGGAGTAGAGCTCGCGGACCGACTCCTTGGCAAGCCAGGCCATCCGCACCTGACCGTTCGGGTCTCCGGCTTGGAGGAGCCCGGTGAGCTTCTCCTTGCCGTGGTCATCGAGTCGCTCCGTCGCTTTGGCCAGCAGCCGACGGGCCCGATAGAGCGGATCGCCCTTACGGCCCCGATAGCCGAGGAGTTCTTGTTGGACGCGCCTGCGGCACTCGTCGAGTTGGAAGATGGCGTGCTTGACCACGTGAAATGGGTCCGCCACCTGGGTGGCGTGGGGCACCGTCGCGTCGAAGACGGATTTGTAGGTGCCGGACAGGTCCAAGGTGGCAAAGCGGATGTTGGCACGCCACTCTGCGCTCCGGTTCTCCAGCCAGGTTCTGGGTCCCTCGGCCTTCTTGCCCTCCACGACGTCCAGCAGCTGACCCCGTTCGACATCAACCAACTGGGTGGAGAAGGTGGCGGTCCGATAGGTCCCGAGTCGGACGAACAGCACCTCGTCGAGCCCGAGGGCGTTCACCTCGCCGAAGCGGTCGGGGTCGGCCAGGAGGGCGCTTCCGTAGGCCATGACGGTGTCGTTGACGGTGTGCCAGTCGCACCCGAGCGCAATGGCCACCTCGTTGACGCTGCGACCGTAGCGGCCCACCTGCTCGGTGATCCACCGTCCCGCCTGATCGGTGAGGGCCAACCGGGGAGCAGCAATCGAGCGGTCCACCTCGGTCCAACTCCTCGTCGGGCACCCCGCCTCGAGGCACTGCCACCGGCGCTTCAGCCACACCACAACGAACGTGCGCAGGCCCTGGCAACAGTCGACCAGGGACACCGGGCGGCGTCCCTTCGACGACGCGACGACG
>JAYVYR010000077.1:0-3663 GCA_043784065.1 Acidimicrobiaceae bacterium | reverse complement strand
CGCCGCGTTTTTTGGGCACGGTTCGATCGGGCAGGCCTATGTGACCCGAGCTGCTCCCGGGCTGGCTGTGGTGCTGGCCGACGCATCCGGGCACCCAGTTGGACACGGCACGACGGACGCGCTGGGCAGCCTCGTCATCCGCGATCTCACACCTGGGCCCGGCTACACGTTCCGGGCCCAGGTGGGAGGAACGCAGGTCGCCACGACGCCCTTTCGTGTCCTGAGCACCGCCGACGTTCCGTCGAACTCGTTGTACACGTCGCAGCACCTCCTCCCCGGCCTCAACTACCTGACCATGCGCGACGGCGTTCAGTTGGCTGCCACAGTCCGGCTCCCTTTCGGGGCGACCATGGCCGACGCGCCGTTCCCGACAGTCGTCGAGGACTCGGGTTACGCCATCGCCGGACCCCACAGCCTGGTCGACGCCGTCCTCGGTCGGAACGGCGAGAAACTGTCGGATCCGCTGCTGCCGTCCTCCTCGACAGCGGTGGGATCACTCGTTGCCCCGCTGCTCGGGTTCGCCACCGTCAGTCTCCAGATGCGGGGGACCGGGTGCTCGGGTGGAGCGTTCGACCTGTTCGGGCTCCCCACCACCTATGACGGCTATGACGCGGTCCAGATCGCGGCTGCCCAGCCCTGGGTCGCCCACCACAAGGTAGGCCTGGTGGGGATCTCCTTCTCCGGAATCTCGCAGCTGTTCGTGGCCGGGACCCGCCCGCCAGGGTTGGCAGCGGTGGCACCCATGAGTCTCACCGACGACCTGTACTCGACCGGGTTCCCCGGGGGGATGTATAACAGCGGATTTGCCGGCTCGTGGATGGCCGACCGGGCATCTGACGCAAAGGCGGCACCGGCCGGTGGCCAGAAGTACGCCAAGGTCCTGATCGCTGACGGCGATGCGACCTGCCTGGCCAACCAGAGTCTGCACGGACAGGCGCAGGACCTGACGTCCTTGTTGCACCAGGCTTCCCACCGCGATCCGAGCCTGTACACCCAGCGCGCCCCGGTGACGTGGGCGGCCCGGACCAGGGTCCCGGTCTTCTTGTCCGGAGCATTCCAGGATGAGCAGACCGGTGGCCAGTGGCCGGCCGTCATTCCGGCTCTTGCGGGTGACCCGAACGTCTGGGTGACTCTGGTGAACGGCACCCACGTCGACTCACTCGGGCCGGGAACCATCAGCCGTTGGCTCGAGTTCCTCGACATCTTCGTCGCGCAGAAGGTTCCCACGGAGGTGCCCCTGCTCGGCACGTTGGCCCCCCTGCTCTACGGCCAACTGGCCGGCGCTCCTTCCGCAGCGCCGCCGCCGCTCCAGTTCACCCACGCTCCAACCCTGGCTGCGGCCCGAGCGGCGTTCGAGGCCCAGCCCCGGATCCGGGTACTGATGGACAATGGCGGAGGGAACAAAGGTCCAGGTGCCCTCCAACCGGTGTGGCAGGCGCAGTTCACGTCATGGCCGCCACCTGCAGCCGTTGCCACCGTCCTCCATCTCGGTCCGTCGGGGGCGTTGACAACGGCGAACCCGCCGGCGACCTCCGTGGCATTCCGTCCTGATTCGGCGGCTCGCCCGCCCGTCGACCTGCCGGCAGGCAATCCGTGGTCCGCCCTGCCGCCCTACGTATGGACGCCGGTTACCGGGCCGAGCGGACTCGGCTTCGTCTCGACGCCGCTCCGGCACGACGTCACGGCAATCGGACCGGCATCGGTGAACCTCTGGGTGAAGAGCACGGCGAACGACACCGACCTCCAGGCCACGGTGTCAGAGGTCCGCCCGGATGGGTCCGAACTGTTCGTCCAGAGCGGTGTCCTCCGTGCTAGCAACCGGACGCTCGACCCCCGGGCGACGACAGCGACCCATCCGGTACCGACCTATCTGGCTGCAAAGGCGCGCCCCTTGCCCCGGGGGACGTTCAGCGAGGTGAGAATCCCCATGCTCCCGTTCGCTTATTCGTTCCGGGCCGGATCCCGGATCCGGGTGACCGTGACGGCTCCGGGGGGTGACCGGCCTACATGGGTGTTCGCCACCGGCCCCACCGGTAGTGCGGTGACCGACACGGTGGGAATCGGTGGGTCGACGCCGTCGGCCCTGGTCCTCTCGGTGGTTCCCCGGATCCAGCCGCCCGACGCCCAGCCGGCCTGTCCGTCACTGCGGGGACAGCCGTGCCGGTCCTATGTGCGGGCGCAGAACGGCGGCTGATCGGGAAGCGGCGGCCCGGGACCGGGGCCGCCGGCAACCGCCGGGGGTAGCCAGTGCCGGTTCGCTTCCCGACCGACGGGCCGGCCCCCGCTCCCCTGACCTCCCGTTACCCCGAGGCCGCCCATGTCCCCGAAGCTGCCACCGTCACCGCCGCTGTGTAGGGTGGCTTCATGGCCGAAAAGGAGCAGTTCTCCGACGTCGCCATGGAGTACATGCCCGCCCTTTACACGGCCGCGCTACGTATGACCCGGAACCCGGCCGACGCCGAGGACCTCGTCCAGGAGACCTACCTCAAGGCCTATCGGGCCTTCGGATCCTTCGAGGCGGGCACCAATCTCAAGGCATGGCTCTACCGGATCCTCACGAACACGTACATCAACACGTATCGGGCCAAGAAGCGCCGACCGGAGATCGCCGACGTTGAGGATGTGGAGGACCTGTACCTGTACCACCACTTGGCTGGCGACCCGTCGGCCGGACTCGGGCGGAGTGCCGAGGACGAGGCCCTCGACCGGTTTACGGACACCGATGTCAAAGCTGCCATCGAGTCGCTGCCGGACAGCTTTCGCATGGCCGTGCTTCTGGCCGATGTCGAGGGATTCTCCTACAAGGAGATCGCCGAGATCACGGACGTTCCGATGGGAACGGTCATGAGCAGGATCCATCGTGGAAGAAAAGCCCTGCAGAAGGCGTTGGTCGATGTCGGAAGGGCACGCGGCCTCGTCGGGGCATCCGATGAGTCGAGGTAGTGGGGAGACTGCGGATGGGACTTGAAGGAGACGGCGTACCGGATCAGGTGACTGGACCGGGCGCGACCGAACCCCTGGCCGGCTTCGTCGGCTGCGAGGAGACGATCGAGCGGCTCTACACCTACCTCGACGGCGAACTGACCAAGCAGCGTCGCATCGAGATCGCCCGCCACCTCGACCTGTGCGGGCCGTGCGTCGGCGCCTATGGGTTTGAGGCTGAGCTCCGCAAGTTGGTGGCCAATCGCTGCCAGGATCGGGTACCGGATGCTCTGCGGGACCGTGTAGCCCAGGCCCTGCGGGAGGAGAGCGCCTCCGGCGCCGAATGACCGTCCGACACCGCCCCGACCGACGCCAGCCCCGCCGGCGCCCCGGGCCACCCGTCGGGCGCTGTCTCCCTACACTGGGGGCGTGACTATCCTCGATCCCGCCCAGCCCGCCGTTGACGACGCACCGTCGTCAGGGGCCGTGGGCTGGGACACGGCTGAGCGGGTGGCTGGCTGGGTTGGTAACCGCACCCCGATGCCCGTCCCCTACCGGCCGGACCTCCTCCAGTCCGAATTCGCCGAGCTGACCGAGCAGGCCGAGGATCTGGTGGCTGCCTCGACCGGGCTTCGATCGGCGGCCGGTCCGGCCCGGGCCAGGGTCACCGACCGCGCCGGTTGGGTGAGCGCCAATGTGGCCAGCTTTCAGCGCCTCCTCGGCCCTCACTTCGACCGCCTC
>JAYVYR010000076.1:0-21836 GCA_043784065.1 Acidimicrobiaceae bacterium | reverse complement strand
CGCGCTATCCATCAAATCGGAACCGGCGGGCACGTAGCCGAACGAGGATTGCCCCGGGCGGCAACCAGTGCAACACTCCGCCGATGCGCCCCTCCATCGCAGATCGCCCGTCCCGCAGCCGCCTGGCCCACTTCCGGACGGTCTGCGTCGCGTTCGTGCCGGCAGTCGTCGTGGCCGGATCATTGGCCGGGTGCTCGTCGTCCTCCGCATCGCCGACTACGACGACAGCCAGCGCAGCCACCACGCTGGCCTGCGACCGTCCCGTCCCCACCACTTCTGTCGTGGCTTCGCCGGTGGCTGGTTCGACCATCGACTGGAGCATCACGTCGTTCGACGGGACGGTGATCCGGGCCCACTGGTTCCCGGTGGTTCCGATGAGGGCCCTCACCTCGGGATCCGGTGCCACCACCCGATCAGGTCCACACCCGACGGTGCTGATGGGCCCAGGATGGAGTCTTCCCGGAGACACCGACACCACCGGGCAAGGGATCCTGGGAGGCTCTCCCATCAAGAACCTGCGGGCTGCCGGTTACAACGTCCTCACGTGGGATCCGCGTGGATTCGGCAAATCGACAGGTTTGGCCGAGGTGGACAGTCCCGCATACGAGGCCAAGGACGTCAGCGTGCTCATCAACTGGGTGAGCACGCTGCCCGGTATCCAACTCGACCGCCCAGGTGACCCCCGGATCGGAATGGTCGGCGGTTCCTACGGCGGCGGAATCCAGTTCGTCACGGCAGCCACCGACTGTCGCGTGGATGCCATCGTGCCTACCATCGCCTGGCACTCGTTGACGACCAGCCTCGACAAGAGCGACACGGTCAAGAGCGGCTGGTCGAGCATCCTGACCAATCTGTCGACCAGTAGTCACGTCGACCCTGAGGTGACGGCTTCCAATCGCTCAGGTGTGATCGACGGAGCCACCACCCCGGCCCAGTTGGCCTGGTTCGCTGCCCGTGGACCGGCTCAACTACTGCACCAGGTCCGGATTCCCACCCTGATCGTCCAGGGCACCGTCGACACCCTCTTCACTCTGCAGGAGGGAGTCGACAACTACGAGTTCCTGAAGGCCAACGGCGTCACCACGTCGATGCGCTGGTACTGCGGGGGTCACGGTGTGTGCCTGACCCCGACGGGAGACCCCAACGCCCCCGAACAGGCCACACTGGCGTGGCTGAAGCGCTACGTGCAGCGCGATTCCTCCACCGACACAGGCTCCGGATTCACCTTCGTGGACCAGAACGGCACCAACTACTCAGCCCCGGGCTACCCGGTCCCCCAGGGAGCGCCATTCGCGGCTTCGGGGTCCGGCACCCTGTCCCTGATCGGCACCGGTGGATCCGGTCCGCTCGCGTCCCGCCCGAGTGGCCAGCTGCTCGGCAGCCTGGTGGCTCCGATCACTCCGGCGCCGGCATCCAATGCCGTCAACGTGACCGTGCGGTTCGCCCGGGCCGGTGTGATCGTGGGAGCCCCACGCATCGTCATCACCTACTCGGGCACCACGCCGACCGGAGGCCGACCGACCCGGGTCTTCGCACAGTTGGTAGACAGAACCACCGGTACGGTGCTGGGCAACCAGGCCACGCCGATCCCCGTCGTTCTCGACGGCGGCACCCACACCACAGCGTTGCCCTTGGAGGTGGTGGCCTACACGGCCCAGACCTACTCGGACATCGAACTCCAGTTGGTGGCCACCAGCGTCACCTATGAGGTCCCACGACTCGGCGGCTCGGTCACTTTTTCTTCTATCCATCTGACCCTGCCGTGCGCCTCGACCCTCACCCCCGTGGTCGGGCCACATCAGGATTCGCCACCTACCACGAGCGCCACTTGATCCGAAGTGCCAGTTCGGACCGGCAGTGCCGGCTGACCCCTAGTCGGGCAGGCCGGCCAGGAAGGCCAGGATGGCGGCGTTGACCGGCCCGGGGTGCGTCATATTTGTTGCGTGGGTGCCCCCTGCAACGGCCACCACGCCCGCACATCCCTGCAGGCCGGCCGCCAGCGCGTCAGCCTTGTCCATCGAGATCGACACATCGGCGGTCCCGTGCACGACCAGTGCCGGGGCACTGATTTCGCCCAGACGTTCGGTGATGTCCTCCCGCTCGAGGAGGGTCTGGCCGGGGTTGCGCAGTGACTCGGCGGGACGTGCCTTCCAGATGGCCGTCCAGGTGGCCGACAAGCCGGGATCGCCGATGATCAACGATGCGCTGGCCTCCGCCAGTTCGTCGGTCGGGCCGTCGGCCACCCAGGCATCGATCATGCCCTGGTAGAGGGGGACGACCTCGGCGTCCTCCGGACCGGCCTGCGTGTCGAGGAGGATCAGTCCACGAACCCGACCGGGAGCGAGCAGCGCGGCCCGCAGGGAGATGAAGCCGCCTTGGGACATTCCGCCGAACACAGCCCGGTCGACGCCGAGGTGGTCCAAGAGCCCAAGGCAGTCTTGGGCGGAGTCCCAGTAGGTGAAAGGCTGCTCGTCATAGACGGTGTCGCCGAATCCGCGCTCGTCCCAGGTGATGACCCGACAGGTGTCGCGCAGGACGGCGACCTGGGCGTCGAACATCGTCCGGTCCATGAGGAAGCCGTGGCTCAACACGACCACCGGCCCGTCGCCTCCGGTGTCGTCGTAGGCCAAGGTGGCTCCGTTGACTTCCGCCATCGCCCCAGTTAGTTCGACTGCAGCCATGTGGACTCCTCGCATCGCAACGGGCTCCCGTCGAGGCCGCTAAGGCGAAGTGTAGGCGGGCGTGTTCCCGTGCACCTGCGCGACCGGAAGGTGGGCTTGAACCGGACGGTGCCGGATGATGCAGTCAGCGCTTGGTTCTGGGAAGCCCCAATCCAACCCAGCCGATGATGTCCCGTTGAATCTCGTTCGTACCACCGCCGAACGTGAAGATCGTCTGGCTCCGGGCGCGGTGCTCGAGGTGCCCGTTGAGGACTGCGCCGGGGGACCCGGCGGCCAGGTAGCCCGCCTGCCCGACGATCTCGAGCAGGACCCGATACGCCTCGAGGGAGAACTCGCTCCCGAACACTTTTGTAGCTGATGCGTCAGCCGGACTGAGTCCCTTGTCGGCGGCCCAGGCCACCTTCCAGTTGATGAGCTTCAGGTACTCCGCCCGGGCCCATAGCCGGGCCAGGTGCAGCTGCACCCATTCCTGGTCGACAACGCGGCGCCCATCGGCCAGTCGGGTCTCCTGGGCCCACGTACGCACCTCCGCGATGCTGCGGAGGATGCCGGACACCGGACAGATGGCCACGCGCTCGAAGTTCAGCTGGTTGGTGATGAGGGTCCATCCGGCATGTTCCTCGCCCACCAGGTTGGCCGCAGGGACCCGGACATCCTCGTAGAAGGTGGAGCTGGTGAACTCGCCGGCCATCGTGGCCAGTGGCGTCCAGCTGAAACCCGGGGCGCCGACCGGCACGATGAACACGGACAGCCCCTTGTGCTTCGGTGCGTCGGGATCCGTCCGGGCGGCCAACCAGACGAAGTCGGCGTACTGGATAGCGCTGGTGTACAACTTCTCGCCATTGAGGACGTACTCGTCACCGTCGCGTACCGCTCTCGTCTGGAGCGAGGCCAGATCAGTGCCTGCGCCCGGCTCGGTGTAGCCAATCGAGAAATGGACCTCGCCCCGCAGGATCGCCGGCAAGAAGCGCTGGCGTTGCTCGTCGGTACCCAACTGCATGATCGCGGGGCCGACGCTGTTCAGCGTGAGCAACGGCAGAGGTACGCCGGCCCAATGGGACTCCTCAACGAAGATCATCTGATCGACGGGGCCCCGGCCCAGCCCGCCGTACTCTGTGGGCCAGCCGATGCCGAGCCAGCCGTCGTGCCCCATCTGCTTGATGGCCTTGACGTAATCAGGCCGGCTCCCGTCGTTCGAAGTCGACGCGGCCAAGTCGGCGAAGTAGGCACGCAGGGTCGCCTGCAGTTCGAGCTGCTCATCGGTCAGGGCAAGGTACACGCAGTTGCTCCCATGGCTGCGGACGTTACCAATCCGGCCGGCGTGGGGTACCGTCCCATGATGAACGAGCCCACCACGCCTGGAGCACCCACCCCTATCGACCAGCTGTTCAGCGTGGCCGGCAAGACCGTTGTCATCACCGGGGGCTCCCGGGGGATCGGCCGGATGATCGCCGGCGGCTTCGTTGTCGGCGGGGCCGACGTGATCATCGTCTCCCGAAAGGCTGAAGCTGTGACCGCAACGACAGCAGAGCTCGCCGAGTTCGGGTCGTGCCGGGGGTTGGTGGCCGACCTCTCCACCGAGGAGGGTGCCCATGGGCTTTCCGACGCCGTAGGCGCTGACCACGACAAGGTCCACGTCCTGATCAACAACGCCGGTGCCACGTGGGGGGCACCCCTGGTCGACCATGACACCGCATCGTGGGATCGGGTGCTGAATCTCAATGTCCAGGGCGTCTTCCACACAACCAAGTTCTTCCTGCCACTTCTGCAGGCGGCGGCGACCCCCGACGACCCGGCCCGGGTCATCAACATCGGATCGATCGATGGCATCCACGTACCCGTCCTCGAGTCGTACTCCTACTCGTCATCCAAGGCGGCGGTCCACCAGCTGACCCGTCACCTGGCTCGACATCTTGCGCCGTCGGTGACGGTCAACGCCGTGGCACCCGGCCCCTTCGAGTCCAAGATGATGGCCGCCACCCTCGACGCTTTCGGCGAGCAGATCGCATCGAGCGCACCGCTCAAGCGGATCGGCAGACCGGACGATATGGCAGGAGTGGCCATCTTCCTAGCGTCACGAGCCGGTGCGTATCTCACCGGGGCGATCATCCCGGTCGACGGAGGCATTGCCACTGTCGGGTGACCGCGTTTGCGGCCACGCGCTGGGACGACCACTTCCGTTCTGGGAGAAATACCACTTTGAGTGGTACTATGGCCACTCTAAGTGTGATCAACAGATCACCGACGAGTGCGAAGGGCCGGACATGCGCAGAGGACGAAGTACACGGATCGCGTTGACTGCGGTCGCGGCCGCCACCATGGCTCTCGTCACCTTGGCGTGGAGCACCACTCCCGCTGGTGCCACTTCGGCACCCCGTGCCGCCACCCCCTCTCCCATCACCCCCAATTTCTGGCTGGTCACATCGTCCGGGGCTGTCGAGTCCTACGGAGTTCCTTCCCATGGTGCACTGAGCGGTCAGCTCAACCGGCCGATCGTGTCCGCCGTGGTGGACCAAACGCTGGGTGGGTACTGGTTGGTGGCTTCCGACGGTGGGGTGTTCTCGTTCGGCGATACCCACTTTTATGGGTCCACAGGGAACCTCAACCTCAACCAGCCGATCGTCGGCATGGCCCAGACGCCGGACGAGAAGGGCTACTGGATGGTGGCCCGGGACGGCGGGATCTTCGCCTTCGGTGATGCCGCTTTCTACGGCTCAACCGGAGCGATCCATCTGAATCAGCCGATAGTCGGCATGACCCCAACCTCCGACGGCAAGGGCTACTGGATGGTGGCTTCCGACGGTGGGGTGTTCTCGTTCGGCGACGCGGCCTTCCGCGGTTCCACCGGCAACATCACCCTGCGCCAGCCCATCGTGAGCATGGCCCGCACCTCGGGCGGCACGGGCTACTGGATGGTGGCCGCCGACGGCGGGGTGTTCTCGTTCGGCGACGCCAGGTACATGGGATCGTCGGCCGGCACGGCGTCGGAGCCAGTGTCGCGACTGGTGGCCACCGACACCAGCGACGGCTACTGGGTCGTCCAACAGAACGGGACCATGCAGGCCTTCGGGGCTGCGGTCGGCCAGACTCCGCCGTCGCAGGCGCTGATGTTCGAGCCCATCACTCCAGGCGACAAGGCCGTCCTCTTCGCCTTCCAGCAGCTGGGCAAGCCCTACATCTGGGGAGGCAACGGACCGGTCGGCTACGACTGCTCCGGCCTGACGCTCGCATCGTGGCAGAACGGCGCCGGCATCGGCTTTGCCCGCGTAGCCAATGACCAGTACCACACGGCCGGAAACTCAGTCGCCCTCGACCAGATGGCGGCCGGCGACCTTGTCTTCTGGGGATCGAACACCGCCGACTGGACAACCATTTACCACGCTGGCATCTACGTGGGTGGCAACCGCATCGTCGAGTCAACGGGCGACCATGTCCAGCTCAACGTGATCGGCCAGTGGGGCATGAGCGACATCATGCCCAACGGCAGGCGTCCTTGAACTGAACGCCGCGCATCTGGGATCGGTGGACTCAACCTGGCCGAGCCCACGGCACTCGGATCGAGCGACCCCACCAGGTAGCCGGTCGGTCAGTTCGCACCGCCGGTGCCCGTCGTGATTCTCACGCCGAGTAGAGGCGGCTGACGACGTCCCAGTCGGCAACGGATTGAGGGAGGAAGGCGCCGACCAACGATGGGTCGACCGGCTTGCCATAGAGAAAACCCTGAACCAGGTGACAGCCCAGGCTGGCCAGCTCGATTGCTTGGTCGGGCCGCTCGATCCCTTCGGCTACAACGCCGAGTCCGAGCGTGCGTCCGAGTGCCAAGATGGCCTCGACGATGGCCCGGTCGTCGGCGTCCTCGTCCAACTGTTCGACGAAACTGCGGTCGATCTTGAGTGCCTCTACCGGCAGTCGCTTCAGATAGCTGAGCGACGAGTAGCCCGTGCCGAAGTCGTCGATGGCGAGGTGGACTCCGAGTGACCGCAGTGTCTGGAGGATGGCGATGGCCGCTGCCGGATCGCGCAGCAGTGCCCCCTCCGTAATTTCGAGCCAGAGCTTGTCCGCAGGGAACCCGGTGTCGTCGAGCACGTCGGCCACCACTTCGGCGAATCCAGGCTCCGACAGCTGCTGGGGCGAGATGTTGACCGACATGATGGGGACCTGCTCGATGATTCCGGCAGCCACTCGGGCCGCCATCCACACGGTGCCCTGTCGGCACGCCTCACGCAGCACCCACGACCCGAGCTGGACCATCAGGCCGCACTCTTCGGCCAATTCGATGAAATCCCCCGGTGGCAGGAGGCCTCGCTCGGGGTGCTGCCACCGGACCAGAGCCTCGGTGCCCACGAGCCGGAGGTCGTCCACGTCGACGAATGGTTGGTAGTGCAGTACCAGCTCACATCCGAGGATGGCCCGGTGCAGCTCGTTCGATGTCCGCAAATTCCGGCCGGCGTTCCCCTCGTCCCGGTCCTCGTAGATGACGAACCGGCCGGGCCCGAGGTGTTTGGCCTGGTACATGGCCACATCAGCGCACCGAAGGAGGACCGATGGGGCCATCGAACCGGACGTCGACAGAGCCACACCGATGCTGAGCGACACGAACTGCTCGAAGTCGGGCTCGGCTACGGGGGTGGCCATGGCCTGGCGCAGCTTTGCGATGATCTCGAGCACGTCGTCTTCGCCGGACACCTGACACAGCACCGTGAACTCGTCGCCTCCGAATCGGGCCAACAGGTCACCTGGCCGCAGGGCGCCCTGGAGACGCTGTCCCACCCGCTTCAACAGCCGGTCCCCAGCATCGTGGCCGATGCCGTCGTTCACCAGCTTGAAGCGGTCGAGGTCGAGGAACATGAGAGCCACGTGGTGGCCGGCCTCGTCGCTCCGTGGCAGAGCTCGCTCGAGATGCTCCATGAAAAAGGCGCGGTTCGGCAGCCCGGTCAGTGGGTCGGTGACGGCAGTCAGTGCCAGTTCCTCGCGGAGTGCCCGACGCTCGGTCACATCCTCGATCTGACCGATCATGAACAGCGGCTCGCCCTGGGCATCGCGCACGATGGAACTGTTGACCGACACCCACACCGTCCGCCCCTCGGCGTGGACATAGCGCTTCTCGAACTGGAGGCGGTCGATCTCGCCGGACCCTAGTTTGCCCATCACCACCTGCGTGGTTTCAAAGTCATCCGGGTGGGTCAGTTCGCGTAGCTCGACGCCAACCAGTTCAGCGGGGGCGTAGCCCACAATCTCGCCGAAGGCCCGGTTGACCTCGATCAGGCGGCCGTCCCGCCCCACGCGGGAGATCCCGATGGGTGCCTCGTCGAACAGTTGGCGGATGCTCGCTTCGCCCTCGGCGATCTCCTCGCTCGCCGCTGCCAGGCGGCTCATTCCCCAGGCGGCCGTTTCGCCCAGGAGGATGCAGATGGGGACAACGAAGAGGGACGAGCCGAGACCGACGGTCGACAGATGGCCCGGCGCCACCTCTAGCGGCAGTAGGTAGGCCACAATCAGGAGCGGTGCCATCTTGACCGAGGTCCATCGGAGTTGGGTCAGCCCTACCAGCACGAAGATGATCACAAAGGTGACTGCGTAGTTGAAGCCGTTGCGGTCAGCGAAGAGATAACCCAGATCCACTGCCACGAGAGCAAAGGGGACCATCCACAGGACGGTCCGGCGCGGCAGTCGGGCCCACGGGATCCACCATGTGGCTATGCCGACGACCAGAGTGAGCCCGCCCACCAGCAGCACGGAGGACCGGGAGTAGGAGCCGGGATCGACCAACTCGGAGGCGAGGACGAGCGCGCTGCCAACGATCAGCGCCATCGAGGCCACCCGACCGCTGACGACGCGGCTCAACGAGCCGTCCGCTTCCTTTGTCACCGTGTCTGCCGCAGCTAGCCAGTCCACGCAACTCCATCGGCGAAACTCCCTGGAGTCTTGAGTGTTCCAAAAGTGGACTGGCCGACATCCCGCCCGCCCTGGGGTGTGACCAACCGACGGGAAGGCTGTACCGTGCCTCTGTCGGACGCGTCCGACGCCGCCCGCACGAGGAGTCGCCCCATGAGCCCCTATCCCTATGCCGACCGGGTGCCAATACACCGCAGCCTGCCCGATCAGGGCATGCCCCGCCAAGAGGTGCTCGATGTCCTCCGGTCCATCGCCGCTGATGAGGACCAGACGTGGGAGACAGGCAAGTGCTCAGGGACCATGTACTGCGGGGACCACGACCACTATGACTTCTTGAACGAGGTGTTCTCCCTGTTCTCGCACGTCAACGTGCTCCAGCGCGACATGTGCCCGAGCGCCACCCGCTTCGAGTCCGAGATCATCGCCATGACTCTCGACTTGCTGCACGCCGATGCCGTGACCGGGGCGGAGCCCGTCGGACTGATCTCGACGGGCGGCACCGGAAGCATCTGCCACGCCATGCTCGCCTACCGCGACCATGCGGCAGCCGCGCGGGCCACGGTGCGTCCGAACGTGATCAAGCCCGAGACGGCGCACCCGGCGTTCGACAAGGCCTGCCACCTCTTCGGCATCGAACTGCGGGTGGCACCGGTCGACCCGGTCACCACCCAGGTCGACACCGACTCGGTGGCCAGGGCAATCGACGACCAGACGATCGCCCTGGTGGGTTCGGCTTGCAACTATGGCTACGGGACGGTGGACCCGATCGAGGCACTCTCCGACATCGCCCTCGACCGGGGCATCGGCCTCCACGTCGACGGCTGCCTGGGCGGATGGATCCTGCCGTTCGGCCAGGAGCTCGGCTACGACATCCCGCTCTTCGACTTCCGGGTTCCGGGGGTGACCTCGATCTCGGCCGACACCCACAAGTACGGCTACGCGCTGAAAGGCACGTCGGTGCTGTCGTTCCGCGATAAGGCACTGCGCAATTCCCAGTACTTCTTCAACACCGGCTGGAGCGGTGGCAAGTACTGCTCACCAGGCATGGACGGCTCACGTTCGGGAGGACTTCTGGCTGCCACCTGGGCATCGATGGTGCAGCTGGGCCGCCAGGGCTACCGGGGCTACGCCGAGCAGATATTCACCACCTCGGCGGCCATGCAGGCGGCGGTGCGGAGCCATGAGGAACTACGAATCCTGGGTAGGCCCTCGTTCCTGTTCAGCTTCACTTCGGACCGCTTCGACATCTACCACGTCAACGACTTCCTGCGGAAGCGTGGCTGGCGCCTCAACGGGCAGCAGTACCCGAACGCGCTGCACATGGCGGTCACCCGGCCCCAGACGAAGCCCGGCGTGGCCGAGTCGTTCGCCTCCGACCTAGCCGAAGCCGTCTCCTACGCCAACGCCAACGCCACTGAAACGCCGCAGTCGAGTGCCATCTATGGCGGCGTGGCCGGAGGACTGACCGGTGACGCCGATGAGTTCATCCGCATGGTGATGGCCGACATGATGGACACGCAGCAGGCCGTGCCGGGCGATGCCTGACAGTTGCTGGCGGGTGGCGGCACGTTGACGACAACGTGGTGACCTCGTCGGCCGCCGGCCGGCGCGAGGACACCTGGGTGCTCGCCATCGACCTCGGTACCGGCGGCCCGAAGGTCGGGTTGGTTTCGCTGACCGGCACCATCGCCTGGCACGAGCACCGGGCAGTTCCCACCGTCCACTCGCCCGGCGGCGGGGCTACCCAAGACGCCGAACTGTGGTGGGAGCTGATCTGCGATTCGGCCCGACGGGCCCTGGCGTCAGGAGTGGTCGACACGGCCGCAGTTGTCGCCGTCTCGTGCACCGGACAGTGGGCCAGTACCGTGCCCGTGGATGCCGGGGGCATGCCCGTCGGGCCTTGCCAACTGTGGTCGGACACCCGGGGCGGACCCCACAGTCGGGAGGTCATCGCCGGGCCGGTGGCCGGGTACGATCCGGTGGCGCTGGTGCGGTGGATCCGCCGCAGCGGAGGAGCACCCTCGACCTCGGGTGCGGACCCGATCGGCCATATCCTCCACCTCGAACGCGACGAGCCCGAGGTGGCCCGAGCCTCCCGCTGGTACCTCGAACCGGTGGACTATCTCTCGATGCGCTTCACCGGGCGGGCGGCTGCCACGCCGGCATCGATGGCCGGGGCGTGGCTCACCGACAACCGGCGACCCCATGTCTTGGCGTACGACCCGGTACTCATCCGAGCCAGCGGAGTGGCGGTGGACAAGCTGCCGCCGTTGTCGGCCACCGCCTCGATCCTCGGCACGGTACTGGCCACCGTGGCGAACGACCTCGGGCTGCCCGATGGGGTCCGCGTGGTGGCCGGCACGCCGGACCTCCACTCGGCTTGTGTGGGTTCCGGCGCAGTGATGGCCTTCCAGCCCCATGTGGCAATCTCCACCACCAGTTGGATCAGCTGCCCCATGCCGAAGAAGAAGACCGATGTCTTCCGCCAGATGACTACGGTGCCCGGCATTCTGCCCAGCCTGCGACTGGTGGCCAACAACCAGGAGTCGGGGGGGCGGGCCCTCGAGTGGTTTCGTGATGCTCTGATCTCCACCGGCGATCCAACCGTGGCGTCGCTCTGCTTCGACGACCTGACGGCATTGGCTGCAACGGTCGGCCCGGGCAGCGGGCAGGCGATGTTCACCCCGTGGTTGGCCGGCGAGCGTTCGCCGATAGACGACCGCTCGGCACGAGGCGGCTTCCACAACTTGTCGCTCCGGACCACTCGGGCCGAACTTTCCCGGGCCGTATTGGAAGGTGTGGCCCTCAACTCTCGCTGGCTGGCCGAAGGCGTCGAGCATTTCGCAGGCCGGGAGCTCGGCACCTTTCGGGCCATCGGTGGCGGGGCGTCGTCAGCGCTGTGGTGCTCGATCTACGCCGATGTGCTGGGCCATACCATCGAGCAGGTGGCGGACCCGCTGATGGCTAACCTCCGCGGTAGCGCGCTCATTGCCGGGCTGACTCTCGGGGCGGTGCTGCCTGAGGAGATCCGCGACTTGGTACCCGTGTCCGCCATCCACCGTCCCGACCCGGACGCCACCGCTGTCTACGACCAGTTGTTCGCCGAGTTCCCGAAGTTGTACAAAGCCCAGAAGCGCATGTATTCCCGGCTGGCCCGCTGACCGGTCAACAGGATCCACCCGGGCCATCCGGACGGCACGTCGGGATCACGACATGGTCGGCAGGAGGACGGGGAAATCGAAGGCCTGGAGGTGGGCCGGAATCGGACCGCCGAGCAGTAGGCCCTGGGCCTCGTCGCAGCCGATCGACCGGACAGCCCGTAGCTCGGGTGCGGTCTCCACACCCTCGGCGACCACAGTAAGCCCCAGTCGATGGGCAAGATCGACCACCGTCCGGATCATCATTCCATCATGACCTTCGGCGTCGAGACCGGCCACGAACGTCCGGTCCATCTTGAGTCGATCGATGGGGAGTCCCTGCAGGTAAGCGAGCGACGAGTGCCCCGTGCCGAAGTCGTCAAGCGCGACCTGCACCCCAAGGGCGCGGATCGACTGCATGGTCGCCCCGATGCGGACCACGTCGACCACTACATCGCACTCGGTTACCTCTACTACCAGATGGGACGGTTCCAGCCCCGAACGTCGAAGTGCATCACGGACGTCTTCGAGGAATCCGGGGTCATGCAACTGCCGGGCCGACACGTTGACCGACATGGACAGGTCGGGGAACCGCCGCTGCCACTCCACACACTGCGACGCCGCCTCCTCTAGTACCCACCGGCCCACCGGCACGATCTGGCGGCTCCGCTCAAGCAGCGGCACGAACACCTCCGGATCAACGCGGCCGAACTCCGGGTGGTCCCATCGCAGCAGGGCCTCCATGGACGTGAGACCAGCGGGAGATCCGTCGATGACCCGAAACAGAGGTTGGTAATCGAGGGTGAACTGGCCGCGTCCATGTGCTACCAGTAGCTCATCGGCAAGATGCAGTTCGCGCCGATGCTCGGCCCCGAACGCCATGTCGTAGATGGCAACTTGGGCTGAGCCGCCGTGCCTGGCCCAATACATTGCCGCATCAGCCTGGGCGAGGAGCACCTCGGGAGCCACCCCGCTCGTCACCCCGGTGATCCCGATACTCACCGACGAATGGAGGTCGCGCTCGCCGACGAGAACGGGCACGCACATCGCCTGGTGAATCCGCTCGACCAACGATCGGGCCGCCTCCTCCGGTTCCTCGATGTCCTCGACGAGGATGACGAACTCGTCCCCGCCGAGCCGGGTCACGGTGTCTGAGGCCCGGACCAGTCCGAGGAGGCGGCGGGACACTTCGATCAAGAGTGCGTCACCGGCCGGATGGCCGAATCGGTTAGTGATGTCCGTGAAGCTGTCAAGGTCGCAGAAGACCAGTATCGACCGGGTGATACGCCGCTCGCCGACGAGGGCGGCCCGCCGCAACCGGTCAGCCAGCAGAATCCGATTGGGCAGCCCGGTCAAGTCGTCATAGAGGAGCTGATCGGACAAGTCGGCCTGCTGGAGCTGGAGGCGGTCCTGTAGCCCCTGCCAACCATCGTCGAAGGCGCTCCCTAGGCGCTGAAGCTCTCCGTCGCAGATCATCTGGACAATCGATCGAGCCAGACAGACCGTCTCCTCGCCGATGCCGAGGCGGGCGGCATCCTCAGCCAACGCCGCGCTGCACCGATCCCTCCAACCCAGATACCCCCGCACACCGGTGGTCAGGTTCGACTCCGAGAGAATTGCACGCTGCGTCGATCGGGCGAGCGTGTGTCGACGATGCGCATCGCCCCGTTCCTCGGTGGACAGCCACCTCCCGGCTGCCGCGGTGGCGAACCGGGCCGATTGCTCCACCTCACTCCTGATGTGCTCGGGGAACAGTGCCGCCACCTCGGCGGCCAGCACGTGGGACCGCGCCTCGAGGGCACCACCCAGCGCCACCCGGCCATCCTCTAGGGAATCGACCGGATCCGGGTCCCCGTCGCTGGAGATATCGGCAGCCGTGATTGAGCTCATCTGCTTGAGCTATCGGCCTACCGGATCGAGAACTTGACGGTCCGGACATCGGAGCAAGGACGGCGTCAGGGGGCGGGACGGGAGCCAACCACAACTGCTCCCTCGGCAGTACCGTTCACCTGTGCCTCAGCTGCTCCGCCAGCCAGCGGCCAGCGCACCGTTACCGGCGCCGTGGCGCCGTGCGGTCCACTCACCATCAACCGAGCGTCGACCGTGGTGCCATTCACCGTGACTGTGCCGGAGACCGACACACCGGGCACGAATTGATCACCGATGAGACGCAGTTGGCTGCCGCCCCGGGCCGGAACCACGCTGCCTCCGTGAAGTCCGACGTCGCCCACCGCCCCGATACCCGACACCCTGGCCACGGCGTCACCTGCCGTCGCCACTGCCGCCGCTCCCAGCTCGAGACCCTGGATAGGTGCGTGGTTACCGGGTCCCGCTGTCAGCGGCGGTACTTCGTCAAGGGAGGCCGGATAGCTTCCGAGCGAGCGCAGCGGGGGAACGGAGGATGCACAGGACACATCCAGAGAGTCCAAGGCCGACGGATGATCGACGAAGGCCCGGACCAGCGTCGAGGCACAAGGCTGGTCGCCCTGTCCGACCACATGAGTGGCATTGGCGAACCCGACGAACCGGGCGTGGCCACCCACCTCGGCCAGGATCGCAGGATGGTCGACGGGCGGCGTCCAACTATCGAACTCACCTCCCATGACCAGCACCGGCACACCGGGAGGCAGGAGCGGAACGATGCCGGTAGTCGGTGGCACGGCACCACTGGGCGTAGGCCACGAAGTGCATGCCGTGAAGGCCTCGGTGTTCTGATCCTGGCGTAGCCATTCGGCGATGGTGAACGGGGCGAAGGTCGATGCGGCAAGCGAGGCCACAGAGCTGGCCAGTTGCGCATGTCGGTTGGCCGGTGCCACCGCCATTGAGAAGAGCTGCGGATAGTCGAGACAGGAGACGGCCAGGTACAACCCGCCGGAGTAAGCCGATGCCCTCTGGCCCACATAGCTCTCGTCAGATGCCAGACGCTGGGCGTAGAGCCGGAGCAGCGGGTCCGGGTCGCCACCCAGCAGCAGGGCGCGGGCAGCCGCGTCGATCGAGCGGTAGATGGCCGCGTCGCCGGCCGCGTCGTTGACCAGGTCGACCAGTCCGACTACATCCATGGTCACCCGGGCGCTCTTGCCACTCGCATCGGGCACTGTTCCGGCAGCCGGGTGGCGCCGCAGGAGGGCGGCCAGCTCGCCGATCCGGGACCAGGCCAGTTCGGGTTCAGCTGACGCACAGGACGGGCTGCGGTTGCAGGCGGCATCGAAGGACGCCGGCATCGAGGCGTGCGAACTGCGATACCAGGGGTCGAGGGCCACGGTCGAGTACGTCGAATCGAGGATGACCGAGCGAAGGAGTTGCGGATACCGGTTGGCGAAGACCTGAGCGAACCACGAGCCGTAGGAATCGCCATACAGGTCGACCGACGGGACTCCGAGGGCACGAACGACGTCGGCCATGTCGGCGGCCGCCTGGGCTGACGTGAACAGGGCGGAGGCGGCGATCGTGTGGCCCGAGGTATCGGTCCAGGTGTGGTCGAGTAGCGCTCCGCAGGCCCCGGCAGCTCGGGCGAATGCCGTTCCGCTGATCCGCCCGGTGAAGCCCTGGATGCCCGGGCAGGTGACCGGCGTCGAGGCTCCGGTCCCTCGCAAGTCGACAGCAAGCAGATTGCGCTCGGTCAGCATCGGCCCGTACATGGTGTCGAAGCCGCCACTGACCGAGCCGGTCGACGGGTAACCGGGCCCGCCCTCGATCGGCACGACCGTTCCGCGTGCCACTCCGCCGCTCGGATGGGTCGCCGGATACCAGCGGTAAGCCACGGTGATGTCGGGCGATCCAGTGTTCGTCCGGTCCAGAGGGACAGCCAGGCGCCCGCAGTAGGCCAGAGGGCCAAGACCGCAACGATGGAGGGACTGGGTTCCGACTGTCAGGTTCGTTCCCCCGACCACTGGCGCCACTGTCGTCGCGGCGGAAGAGGTCGAATCGGTCACGGCAATCGGGGCCAGCACGACGGCTACCACAACGGCCAGAGATACCATGGAACGCCGGGGCGTCCGCTGGCTCAATCCTCGTGTCATGCTGCTCCCCTTGGTTTCGTCCTGCCCCGGCGCCGGTGGGCCGTCGTCCCCAACCAACCTTCCTCAGTCTCCACCGTCACGGTGCGACCGTCCAGGCGTCGCTTCCCGGAGTCGGCGGGCTGTCTAGGGTGGGCCAGTCGACGACCGAGGGAGAGTCATGAAGGCAGCGGCGTACTACGAGACAGGCGGGCCGGATGTCTTCCGCTACGAGGACGTTCCCGATCCGACCTGCGGACCTGGGGAGGTGCTCATCCGGGTTGAAGCCGTAAGCATCGAGGGTGGCGACACCCTCAGCCGGCTGGGCGGCGACATGACCAGTGTTCCTCACATCGTGGGCTACCAGTGCGCTGGCGTCGTGCTCGACATCGGCGACGGGGTCGACGACCTGGTCCCGGGCGACCGGGTCGTGACGGTCGGCCTGGACGGATCGCATGCCGAACTACGGGTGACCGGGCGGAGCTTCTGTTGGCTGATTCCTGATGGGGTCCCGACCGAGGAAGCAGCGTGTGTGCCCGTAGCGTTCGGGACCGCCAACGACTGCCTGTTCGAATTCGGCGGGCTCCAGGCCGGCGAGACAGCCCTCATCCACGCCGGGGCCAGCGGGGTCGGAATCGCAGCCATCCAGTTGGCCAAGCGGGCCGGGGCAGCGGTGCTGGCAACGGCCTCGAGCCCCGAACGGCTCACACGACTCGAGGGACTCGGGCTCGACCACGGCATCGACTACACCGCCACTGACTTCGTCGAGGCTGTGCGCACCCTTACCGACGGGCGCGGCGCCGACGTCATCGTCGATTCGGTCGGCGGGTCCAACCTCCAGAGGAGCTTGCACTGCCTGGCTTACCGCGGTCGGTGCGTGACGTTCGGCGACGCGGGGCGCGAGACGCCGTCGACCCTTGACATCTCCACCATGCGATCCCAGAACCAGACGTTGGTGGGCTACTTCCTCGGCGCCGAGCTGTTTCTGGGGACTCGCGCCTACGCCATGATCGCCGGGCACCTCGACGACATCGCTGCCGGTCGGCTGGCCGTGGTCATCGATCGCCGGTTCCCCCTCGAGGAGGCCGGAGAGGCACATGCGTACATCGAGAGCCGTCAGGCGTTCGGCCGGGTCCTGCTGATCCCATGATCATCCGCCCAGCCACGAGGGACGACGTCCCATCCCTGGTGGCCCTCATCGGTGATCTGGCCGCCTACGAGCGGGAGCCGGATGCCGTCGAGATCGACGAACAGATGCTCGCCGACACCTTGTTTGCCGACGCCCCGCTGGTCTTCGCCAACGTGGCTGACGACGCAGGGGTCGTAGTGGGCATGACCATCTACTTCCGCAACTTCTCGACCTGGACCGGGAAGATAGGCATCTATCTTGAGGACTTCTACGTGTGTCCTGAGGCAAGGGGTCGCGGCGTGGGTCGGGCGCTCATGGGTGCCTTGGCCGACGAGGCCCGGGGCCACGGCTTTGCCCGCATCGACTGGTCGGTGCTCGACTGGAACGAGGGGGCCATTCGCTTCTATGCGTCGCTTGGGGCGGCGCCGATGGACGGGTGGACCGGGTACCGGCTGACCGGAACAGCGCTGGCGGCGCTGGGCTCCACCGACCAACAGGTGCAGTGAGCTGAACCGACTGGTCGGTAGCTACTCAGCTGAGTTGGTCGGTGGCCCGCTCCCGGCGATCGGTGACAGGACCACGTACGGGCCACGCAAAGCCAGGCGCGCAAGAGGGGCCCGAAGGCCCCTCCGCTTGACTGCCTCTTACTGATTGCCTCCAGGTTACCAACCACTGTCACACCTCCGCCGTAGTTTCCCCGGTGCGCCCTAGTGTCCCGACCCCGAAGTTCGGAAGAAATATCCTGATTTCAGGAATTTCCTGTTTCTGAACGTGTTCCTCTCATCATCAGCCACGATGGGAGGCAGCTATGGGAGACAGAGGACGGCCGAAGGCCGAGCTGGTGCTCAGCACCGAGTAGCGCCAGGCGCTCGAACGCCTGGCCAACCGGCGCAAGAGCGCGCAAGCAATGGCCATGGGAGCGCGCATCGTCATGTGTTGCGCCAATCGAGGCGCGACCAACCGGGAGGTGGCCAAAGCGCTCGGAGTGAGCGAGGCGATGGTCGGCAAGTGGCGCCGGCGCTTCGTCGAGAATCGGATGAACGGGTTGGCCGACGACCCGAGGCCCGGTGCTCCAAGGAAGATCACCGACGACCAGGTCGAGGCAGTGATCGTTAAAACCTTGGAGGAGAAACCCAAAGACGCCACCCATTGGTCCACGCGTTCGATGGCCGCCCAGGTGGGCATGAGCCAGACCACCGTTAACCGCATCTGGCAGGCATTCGGTCTCCAGCCCCACCGGGCCGAGAGTTTCAAGCTTTCAACCGACCCGCTGTTCATCGAGAAGGTGCGCGACGTGGTCGGTCTCTACCTCGATCCCCCAGAGTGTGCCGTCGTTCTCTGCGTGGATGAGAAGTCCCAGATCCAAGCGCTCAACCGGTTCCAGCCGATCCTGCCCATGATGCCCGCCACTCCCGAGCGTCGCAGTCACGACTACGTCCGCCATGGGGCCACCAGCCTGTCCGCGGCCCTTGACATGGCGAGCGGAAAGGTCATCGGGTCATTGCGTCAGCGCCACCGGGCCACCGAGTTCAAGAAGTTCCTCATCCAGATCGACAAGAAGGCCCCCGCTCACCTCGACGTGCACCTCATCCTCGACAACTACGCAACCCACAAGACTCCCGAGATCAAGCGGTGGCTGCTGCACAACCCCCGGTTTCATCTGCACTTCACCCCGACTTCGGGCTCGTGGCTCAACATGGTGGAGCGGTGGTTCGGTGAACTCACCGAGAAGAAGATCAAGCGAGGTGCACACACGAGCGTCCAGGCGCTCGAAAAAGACATCCGCGAGTGGATCACGCTGTGGAACGAGAACCCTCGACCCTACGTCTGGGTGAAGACGGCCGACCAGATCCTCGCCTCGCTCGCCCGATACTGCGCTCGGGTCTCGGCGGCCACTGCAGAACCCCCTGGTGCGTGAAACCGTTTATCCCCCCAACTTCGGGGTCAGGACACTAGGTCTGGATGACTACTTCCTACTGACTGCAGGAGAGCGCCGGGTTCGACTCCCGGCCAGGGTGCCTCGCCCGGGTGCTGGGTCGCTGGTGGTTAGTCGCCACCGCACGGGCGACCCAGCTCACCGGGTGCCGTAAGAGGAGTCGTCCAGTCGCCCGGATGTGCCGGTCCAGGGCGGTCAGCGCCCGGCAGGCCGAGTCGGTCGTCAGGCGCCGCCGACCGCTGGAGGGGGCAGGCGCAATCAGTCCGTGGGGCCGGACGAGGTTCGGCTGAGCTGGTTCATCACTTCGACCAACCGCTCGACAGTCTCTGGATTGCCTTCTCCCCCGTTGACTGATCGGAACCAATCTTGAAGGGCTGAACCGAACGTGTCTGCGGGTACACGCCCTCTCGGTGACCACGCTCACGCAACTCTTTGCCACCTGGGGCAAGCGCTACTTGTTTCTCGGCTGCAAAGCGCAGCTGGAACCAGTTGATCAGGGCTGCCAGCACCACCAGTACGACGATGATCCAGGGCATCAGTCAGAATCCTCGTTGACGCTTCGGTTATCGACCAGGGTTGGCCCCAACTGATTTGCCCCGCTCCCGCTGTTCTACAGGCTCCCAGCGGTCGGAAGACTGGAATGACCTAGTCTCGACCAATGGCGGTAGGCCCAAGCTACGACCGAATTGGCCTGGGGTATTCGGCGACTCGGCGTCCGGATCCTCGGGTCGAACGGTTCATCGACGACGCCCTCGACGGCTCGCGGACGGTGGTCAACGTCGGTGCAGGTACCGGCAATTACGAGCCGTCCGATCGTGCCGTGGTCGCCGTGGAGCCTTCGGTCGCAATGATTCTCCAACGGCGTCCTGGTGCCTGCGCGGTCGTCAGAGCAACTGCCGAAGTCCTGCCATTTGCTCGGGGAACATTCGATGGGGCAATGGCCATTCTCACGGTCCACCACTGGACTGACTGGCGCTCTGGTCTCACCGAACTTCGGCGGGTGGCCACCGGATCAGTGGTTGTGCTCACCTTCGACCACAGAGTGCATGCAGAACAGTGGATTGTTACCGACTATCTCCCCGACATGGCCGAGATCGATGCCGGGATCCCTTCCCCCGACGAGATCGCCCGGACGCTGGGCGGTGGGAAGGTGGACGTAGTCCCCGTGCCAGCCGATTGCGTCGATGGCTTCTGCCACGCCTTCTGGGCCCGACCGGATGCCTACCTCGATCCAGCCGTGCGGGCAGGCATTTCCGGAATCGCCCGGTTACCTCCAGAGATTGTCGCAAACGCCATGGCCCGATTGGATGACGATCTCTCGACCGGGCGTTGGCACAGTCGACACTCCGATCTCCTCAATGTCCCAGCCATCGACGCCGGATACCGACTCGTGGTCTCGCGTTGACGATGCCGGAGTCGGGGAAGGGCTGACATCCCGGAAGCGCCGGTCCGGTCGGTGGGCACGGAGCAGAACGCACTCCGCTCGATTGCGCCGCAGACCCGGCGTCTCCACCAGTCACGCCAGATTGTCTCTGCAATCAGTAAGCTCTGGGCATGCACAGAGTCCTATTGGCATTGATGGCCGCAGGCCCTCTGATGCTTGGCGGGTGCGGGACCGCGACTACAAGTCCACCGATGAATCCCCGTGACCAACTCACGGCTACAGCCTGCAAAGACGTCGTTGCGACGATGACTCCCTTGAAGGGATCAGGCACTATTCAACTTGGTCTCCCTTTCCAGAGGATGGTCGAAGCCGTGGGCAATGCGCCTAACGGCCAGTTGCGATCCGAGCTTGCGGCATTTCAGGAAGCCGCTGCCACGGGTCATGACGTTGCAAAGGAATCCAGCGCCATGCTGCAAACCTGCAAGCGCCTCGGGCTTGGTGGATCGACCAAGTAGGCGCACATTCCCGGCGTTCGGGGTCAGTGAACTCAAGATGGCTCGGACGCTGTCTGACGGCCTCGCTGGATTGGCGCTAGGACGCCCATGGCCGTCACGATCATGGCGATACCCATGAGGACCCAACCGGCGCAATAGAAGGCATTTATCCGGGTGCAGTCTCGAAGGCCGTTTGGCACACTTGCTGACAGGGGCAGGCTGCAAC
Organism: Acidimicrobiaceae bacterium; assembly: GCA_043784065.1. Classification (GTDB taxonomy): domain Bacteria; phylum Actinomycetota; class Acidimicrobiia; order Acidimicrobiales; family RAAP-2; genus Bog-756. The sequence goes on along the minus strand of JAYVYR010000076.1, from coordinate 959 downwards.
CGGTGTGGGACCCGCTAAAGGAAATCAACAGCAGAACGCCTACAGCGGCAGCGATGGCGGCAGCCACGAAAAGCGAGTAGCCGGTGCGGTCCTTCACACGACAGTCATCGGGAGAGAAGCTCCCGGGCTTGAGACTCCAGAGGGGTCCCCGGGCCGGGACACTCCTTCGGTGTTTGGGGCAGGGACGGCTAGGGATTCAGCGGTCCGTACTGCATGTGCCTGGAGCGGCCGAATCGTCTGCTTAGGACTTAGTGGAGACGGGTCCAGAGAGTCGGCGGGTTGAACGGGAGGACCAAACGTACCGTGTCACCGTCGGCACACCCATCGAGTCCGACCATCCCGAAGAACTCCATGAGCCGAATGGAGATGTTGAACCCTCGCTCGGTTAGCCCCAGCTATTCACGCCGGCATTTGACCTGATCAGAGCGCGTCCGCGGAAAGGCCCTTCCAGTAGGGGAAACATAAACATTCAGACCCCCACCTGACCAGGGCTTCTGCGTGATCAGTAGTGCGTTTGGCCTTGCCGGTCAGGTGTCGGTCATGAGCACTCCGGTGTCAGAGCGCACGCGTCTCGGTCAGGTGTCGTTGGCGCGTCCCGGTCAGGTATCCATGTGTGGGTTGTGTCGTCGGCAGCGTGGTGCACAAGGCGCCAGCCCTCATGTCGTTCGAGGTGGCATCCACGTCTCGCCGCGGAACAGTAGGGCGAGGACGTCGAGTGTGGTCCGACGTCATGTTTGGCCGCGGTGGCAAGGTAGGACCGGACGGCGGCGAATGCCTTCGCACCTTCGAAACTCTGGAAGCACCCGCTCACCTTGGCGTGGATCTTGGTCATCCGGATTGCCGACTCAGCCGCGTAGTTGGTGAACGGAATAGCGAGGTCGCAGGCGAACCGGGTGGCCTCGGGCTTCAACTTCACGAGGGCAGCTGCCAGGTTGTAGCCAGCTGCCTCGATGCTGTCC